>NZ_JPOC01000013.1 GCF_000738775.1 Prescottella defluvii | reverse complement strand
AGCTGGAGTCGCACGCCGGGTGGCTATCCGACACCGCCCCCGGCGTTCGACTCCAGCTACGGCCGGCCCACACCCGGGTCGGGGCTCCGCGTGGGCGACGCCATCTCGTACGGGTGGCGGAAGTTCTCCGGCAATGCGCTCTCGTGGGTCGTGATGATGCTGATCGCCGCCGTCATCCAGGGTCTGCTCAACTGGGCTTTCGCCAGCAGCAACAATGCGGTGACGTTCATCGGCGGTCTGATCTCGATCGTCGTCGGCTACCTGATCCAGGCAGCCTTCGTGACGGGGGCACTGCACGAAACCGACGGCACCAAACCGGCCATCGGATCGTTCTTCCAGATCCGCAACATGGGCGCCGTCGTCGTCGCGTGCTTCCTGGTCGGCGTGCTGACCACGGTCGGCCTGATCCTGTGCATCATTCCCGGCCTCTTCGCGATCTTCCTGACCTGGTGGACGCTGCAGTTCGTGATCGACCAGAACCAGGACCCGATCGGTGCGATCAAGTCCAGCTTCCGGGCGATCTCCTCGAACTGGAGCCCTCTCCTGCTCCTGGCCCTCGCACTGCTGGGCATCAACATCCTCGGCGCGATCCCGTTCGGTCTCGGGCTGTTGGTCACGGTGCCGCTGTCGATCATCGCGTCGACCTACGCATACCGCGTCACCGTCGGCGGGCCCGTCGCTCCGTAGTCCCCACGTCTTGCGCACTTGTCGCTCTCCGGACCGCCCCGGACGAGCGGCAAGTGCGCAAAACGGGCTGACACGGGGTGCGGATCCCCGTCACACCGCCCCGAATGTTTGGATGGCGCGGTGACAGAGCCAGCGCAAACCCGATCCACCGTTTCCGAACCTGCGGCATTCGCCCACGTCAGCCGCGGTTATTACGCCACCATCGTGGCGTTGTTCACGATGACTCTGTTGATCTCCAATATCTGCGCGACCAAGGGCGTCGCGTTCTTCGTCGATCAGGACGTCACGTTCGGCCCGTTCCAGGTCCTGCCGATCATCACCGACGGTGGGTTTTTCCTGTTCCCCCTCGCGTACGTGCTCGGCGACGTCCTCAGCGAGGTGTACGGCTTCAAGGCCACCCGCCGCGCGATCTTCATGGGCTTCGGCGCGCTGCTGCTGGCCGCGCTGAGCTTCTGGATCACCCAGCAGCTCCCGCCCGCCGACTTCTACGAGAACCAGGCCGCGTTCGACGCCGTCGTCGGTGTGGTGCCGCGACTGCTGATCGCCGGACTCGCCGGCTACCTCGTCGGGCAGCTGCTCAATTCCGCGGTTCTCGTGCTCATCAAGGAACGCACCCGGGAGAAGCATCTGTGGGCGCGGCTCATCGGGTCGACGGTGGTCGGCGAGCTCGCCGACACCGTCATCTTCTGTTCCATCGCGGCAGGCGCGATCGGCATCTCCACGTGGGACGACTTCCTCAACTACGTGATCGTCGGTTTCGTGTGGAAGACCCTCGTCGAGATCCTGGTGATGCCCGTGACGTACCGGGTCATCGCGTTCGTCAAGAAGCGCGAACCGACCTACACACCCGTCGAGGACGGCTTGCTGCCGTAGAAGCGGCCCAGCATCTCCGCCTTGTACTCGTCGAAGTAGCCGCCCTCGATGCTCTCCCGGATCCGGTCCACCAGACGCACGGTGAACCGCTCGTTGTGGATGGTGCAGAGCGTCGAGGCGAGCATCTCCTTCGCCTTGAACAGGTGGTGGATGTACGCGCGCGTGTAGTTGGCGCACGTGTAGCAGTCGCACTCGTCGTCGATCGGGGTGAAGTCCCGACGGAATCGCGCCGTGTTGATGTTGAAGCGGCCGTCCGGGTGGTAGATCGCGGCGTTGCGGGCGACGCGGGACGGGTTGACGCAGTCGAAGGTGTCCGCGCCGTTCTCGATCGCGACGAACATGTCGTCGGGCTCGCTGATCCCGAGCATGTGCCGCGGCTTGTGCTCGGGCAGTTCCTCGTTGACCCAGCGCACGATGGTGCCGAGGTTCTGCTTCTCGAGCGCGCCGCCGATGCCGTAGCCGTCGAAGCCGCGTCCGCTCACGCCAGTGATGGTCTCGAGCCCACGCGCGGCCTGCCGGCGCAGATCCTCGTACTGCGCGCCCTGCACCACACCGAACAGTGCCTGATAGGGCCGGTGCGCGCGTTCGGCGGTGAGCTTCTCGTGCTCGGCGACGCAGCGCACCGCCCACGCCTGCGTCCGCTCGACGGACTGCTCCTGGTAGCCGCGAGTGTTGAGCAGCGTCGTCAACTCGTCGAACGCGAACATGATGTCGGCACCCAACTCGTGCTGGATCCGCATCGACACCTCCGGGGTGAACCGGTGCGCCGAGCCGTCCAGATGCGACTTGAACGTGACACCGTCGTCGTCGACGTGCGCCAACCGCTGCTTGCCTTCCGCGATGACGTCGTCGGATTGCACACCGACGGCCTCCATCGCCAGCACCTTCTTGAACCCGACACCCAGGGACATCACCTGGAAGCCGCCGCTGTCGGTGAACGTCGGGCCGTCCCAGTTCATGAACTTCCCGAGCCCGCCGGCCTCGTCGACGATGTCGGAACCCGGCTGCAGGTACAGGTGGTAGGCATTCGCCAGGACGGCCTGCGCGCCGAGATCCTTGATCGCCTCGGGAAGCACCGCCTTGACGGTCGCCTTGGTCCCGACCGCGATGAACGCCGGGGTCTGGATGTCACCGTGCGGGGTGTGGATCGTGCCGGTGCGACCCAGCTTGTCGGGCAGGCGGGTGCCCACCGTGAAGAACGGATCGGACGGCGTCGGCACTACATCACTCACCTGGCCATACTGTCACAGGCCGGCGGGTGAGCTACGCCCGCTCGACCGCGGTGAGCAGCAGATACTCCCAGTCCATCGCGAACGATCCGGCGCCGACGTCGAACTGTCGGGCCAGGTCGGCGAGATCCCGATCGAGCGCCGCCACCTTGTCCGGATCGTCGGAGATGGCCCGGTACACCGCGATCGTCGGTCCGTAGTTGGCCTTGAAGTAGTCCCGGAACGCCTCGGGGCCCTCGAAGCGGTCGACGCGGACGGTGTCCCGATGCGCGACGACATCGGTGACCCGGTCCCCCAGCAGTTCCCGCACGTGAGTTTCGTCGCCCCACCGCGGCGGCGGCTGCGCACCCGGCGGGGGCGGCGGCGCGTACGGCTTCATCGCGGCGAACATCCGGCCGATGAAACCGTCCGGCGTCCAACTGAGCAGCCCGATGGTGCCGCCCGGCCGGCAGACCCGGACCAACTCGTCGGCACTGGCCTGATGGTGCGGCGCGAACATGACGCCCACACACGACAGCACGACGTCGAAGTCGTCGTCGGCGAACGGCAGCGCCTCCGCGTCCGCCTCCTTCCACTCGAGGCGGGCGCCGCGCTTGGCGGCGAGTTCGCGGCCGCGGTCGAACAGCTCGGGCGTGAGATCCGACGCCACCACCTCGGCACCCGCGAGTGCGGCGGGAATCGCGGCATTTCCGGTACCGGCGCCCACATCGAGGACGCGCTGCCCGTCGTGCACCCCCGCCGCCCGGACCAGGACCGCACCGAGTTCGGGGATGACGTCCTCCGCGACAGCCGGATAGTCGCCCGACGCCCACACCGCCCGGTGTTTGGACTTGAGAACCCGATCGGCTTCCTTGGCTACAAGTGATTCGCTCATGTTTCGAGCGTGCTCCGAGGTTCCGCGCGGAACAACCCACCCCGGGGGAACGATTTCGCCACCCACACCCACGTGACCTGTGGTTCCGTTCGTCCCGAGCAGGTGACTCGGCGCGGCGATACGCTTTTTCCCGTCATGGACCACCGCGAGAACGGAGGCCTGCGCGTGACACCACGCACTGCGGCGGGAACCGCGAATTCAGCCCAGCATCCCGCCTTCGAGAACATCGCCCGCGTCGGCCAGGCGGCGAGCGGGGTCGTACATCTCCTGATCGGCTACATCGTCATGAGGTTGGCGTTCGGTGACCCGGGAACCGCCGATCAGTCGGGCGCCCTGACGACTCTGGCTTCACAGCCCGGCGGCCGACTCGCGCTGTGGGTGGCGGCCGTGACCCTGGCCGCACTCGCGGCGTGGCGGGTGGTGGAGGCATTCGTCGGGAAGCGCTCCGACGTCGAGGAGCCGTCCGTGTTGGACCGCGGGAAGACCGCGGGAGTCGCCGTGGCCTATCTCGCGCTGGCCTTCACCGCGTTCCAGTTCGCGCGCGGTGGCGGAAAGTCGAGCACCGAACAGAACATGAGCGTGAGTGCTCGGTTGATGCAATCCGCCGGCGGCAAGGCGGTTCTCGTCGCCGTGGGTCTGGCGATCATCGGGATCGGCGCCTACCACGTCTACAAGGGCGCCAAGAAGAAGTTTCTCGACGACCTGCACCGGGCCGGCCTGCCACGAGTGGCGACGCCTCTCGGTGTCGTGGGCTACATCGCGAAGGGCCTGGCGATCGGCGGCGCGGGCGTCCTGGTCGTCATCGCGACGTTCACGACCGATCCTGCCAAGGCGAGCGGGCTGGACGGTGCCGTCAAGACGCTGGGTACGGCCCCCTTCGGCCAGGTGCTCCTCGTCGCGGCCGGGCTCGGTGTCGTCGCCTACGGCGCCTACTGCTTCGTCCTGGCGCGCTACGGCAGGATGTGATCGCCGGGATGTGAGGCCGTCGGGCAGGTCACCTGTAGTGACAACATGACCGAACGCGGCGAGACCGTCAGCTTCGAGCAGCGGGGCCGTCGGCCGACGCACCCAGACCGCGGCCGCCTGCCGGGGTCGCCCGGTCCGGGCGGCGGTGCGCTGCAGATGAAGATCTTCTACGCCTCCGCGCTCACCGAACTCGGAGGAGAGCCGCAGGGCATCCATCGCGCGATGATCTGACGGGCATCGCCCGGCCCGCCACACTGGTCGGGCGACGTCTGTCATTCTCGCGACGAAGGCGTTGGGCCGTAACCGCGGTCGCCGACGATTTCGTGAATGAGCCGGGTGAAGGCTCGACCGGCGGCGCTGAGGTAGGCGCCTTGTCGATGCAGGAGGGTAACCGTTCGGGCGGGTAGGGGCGGATCGAGCGGGATGGGCGCGAGATGGGGATGGTCGTGGGTGATGGCGTCCGGCAGGACCGTGGCCACGGGGGTGCGTTGCACTATCTCGGTCAGAGCCTGAATGGTGTTGGCCTCGATCGCTATTCGGGGTTCGATGCGCTGCCCGGCGAAGTAGGCGTCGATGTGCCCGCGGGTTGCGAAGTCGCCACTGAGTAGCGCCAGTTGCTGATCCTGAAGTTCTTGCGCCGGTACGAGTTCCGGCTGTAGTGCGGCCCGCGCGTCACTGATGACGAGGCTGAGAGTTTCGGTGAAGAGCGCGGTGGCCGTGATGCCGGGCGGGTGGGGGCCGGCAAAGGCGATACCGAGATCCAAGTCGTCGGCGAGCAGTGCGGTTTCGACGCGGTCTTGAGTCGTCTCGGTGAGGGTCAGACCGATACCGGGATAGCGGGTGTGGAACTCGGCGACGAGCGGGCCGATCAGGTACGCGGTGAACGTGGGGGTTGCACCCAGGCGCAGGTGGCCGCAGGAGAGGTCTTGGACGTCATGAACTGCGCGTTCGGCGGCATTGAGGTCGCGCAGCGCGCGTCGGGCGTGCTCGGCGTAGACGGCACCAGCGTCCGTGAGCCGTACCGCGCGGCCAGTGCGGTCGAGCAGCTGCACTCCGACGGTCCGCTCCAGTTGCTTGATCTGCTGGGAAAGCGTGGGCTGGGAGATGTGCAGGTCTTCAGCGGCGCGCGTGAAGTTGCCGTGTTCGGCAACGGCGAGCAGGTAGCGCAGGTGACGCAGTTCGAGAACGGCCATGGAATCGATTATAGATGCCACCAATCGTTTCTATGGATAACAAGTCTTGGACACTATATGCGCAGCTCATGCACAGTGGTTCTCGTAAGCCCACGCCGGGCCGACCACCACGAAGGAAGTGACCCATGCACGACCTCGCCGAAGGAGTCGCCAGTTTCCGGAAGGATGTCTTTCCGGAAAAGGCGGAACTCTTCTCCCATCTCGCCACCCACCACACGCCACACACGCTGTTCATCAGTTGCTCGGATGCCCGCGTCGTCCCCGAGCTGATCACAGGCACCGAGCCGGGTGACCTGTTCGTCATTCGCACCGCCGGCAACCTGGTGCCCGCCTACACCCCCGAAGCCGACGGGGTGGCCGCGAGCATCGAATATGCCGTCGCCGCACTGGGTGTCGAGGACATCGTCGTCTGCGGTCACTCCGCATGCGGGGCGATGACCGCACTCGCCGAGAGCCACGACCTCAGCGGTGCGCCCGCGGTTGCCGCCTGGCTGCGGCATGCCGACGCCGCCCAGGCTCGCACCACAGCCACCGGAGACGTCGACGCCCTGGTGCACCAGAACGTGCTGGCCCAGCTGGCGAACCTGGCCACTCACCCCTCGGTCGCCCGCGCCTTGGCAGAGCAGAAGGTCACCCTCCACGGCTGGGTCTTCGACATCGCCACCGGCGACGTCCAGGAACTGTCCACTACCCGCCCCGCGCTCGCGGTCTGACTCCCTATCCACACCTCCTGCTTCGCGATCCGCGCGAAGTGGTCCACCCCAGAGAGAAGGAAACACCGATCATGATCCAGTCCCAGCTCGACCCCACCGCCCGCCAGGCCCTCGCCGTGGCCGCCGTCGATGCCAAGACCCGCAAGGACCTCTCCTGGCAGCAGATCGCCGACGTTTCCGGACTGTCGGTGGCGTTCACCACCGCCGCCGTACTCGGCCAGCACCCGCTGCCGCAGCAGTCCGCCGAGGCCGTCGCCGAGCTGCTCGACCTCGACGAGGACGCGGCGCTGCTGCTCCAGTCCGTTCCGACCCGCGGCTCGATCCCCGGCGGCATCCCCACCGACCCGACCATCTACCGCTTCTACGAGATGCTCCAGGTCTACGGCACCACCCTCAAGGCCCTGGTCCACGAGCAGTTCGGCGACGGCATCATCTCCGCGATCAACTTCAAGCTCGACGTGAAGAAGGTCGCCGACCCCGAGGGCGGCGAGCGTGCCGTCATCACCCTGAACGGCAAGTACCTGCCGACCAAGCCGTTCTGATCAGACACCGAACCCGCGTCACCGGCCGGGCAGCAACGGGGGTGGGCCGGAAGCAGCCTTCCGGCCCACCCCGCCCTCGACCATTCCAGGAGAACCCCATGGACTTCGTCCAGCGCACCATCGACATCGCCCGCCAGAACGTCACGGACGGCGGTCGTCCGTTCGCGACCGTCATCGTCAAGGACGGCGAAATTCTCGCCGAGAGCCCCAACATGGTCGCCCAGACCGGCGACCCCACCGCCCACGCGGAAATCCTCGCCATCCGCGAGGCCTGCACCAAGCTCGGCACCGAGCACCTGACCGGCACAACCATCTACGTCCTCGCCCATCCCTGCCCGATGTGCCTGGGTTCGCTGTACTACTGCTCCCCCGACGAGGTCGTCTTCCTCACCACCCGCGACTCCTACGCGCCCTACTACGTCGACGACCGCAAGTACTTCGAACTCGCGACCTTCTACGACGAGTTCGCCAAGCCCTGGCAGGACCGCCGGCTACCTATGCGCTACGAGCCCCGCGAGGACGCCGTCGACGTGTACCGGTTCTGGCAGGTGAACTCGGAGTAGCCGCGGTCGTCGAGTCCGGACCGAGTCCGCTTCTCGCCCAGCGGCTGCGAAGCTCAGTCGCGCGCCAGACCCGGCGGGAACCCACCCGTCGCGATGGGGCCCCACTCGTCGATCGTGATCCGGATGAGGCTCTTGCCCTGCCTGCGCATGGCGTCGCGGTACTCGTCCCAGTCGGGGTGTTCGCCCGAGATGCAGCGGAAGTACTCGACGAGAGGTTCGAGCGCATCGGGCAGGTCGAGAACCTCTGCGGTGCCGTCGCTCTGGACGTAGGCGCCGTTGAAGTCGTCGGAGAGCACACACAGGCTCACGTGGGGATCGCGGCGCACATTGGCGGCTTTCGCTCGCTGCGGGTACGTCGCGATCACGATCCGGCCCTCGTCGTCCACACCCGCAGTGACGGGTGAAATCTGCAGTCCCCCAGATCTTTTGTGCGTAACGAGAACCGCACGGTGGCGGGGACGGATGAAGTCGAGCAACTGGTCGCGGGTGACGGTCTCGGCGGTGGCGACGGCCATGGTGTCCTCTCCTGATCGGCTCGGTACATGCACTCAGCTGCGCCGGCCGTCCGGCGAAGCCCCGTTCGGTGATCCGGCCGACTGTGCCCAGGCGTTTCCCATCCCGGACAGGAACGGGCCGACGATGTCGATCGGCAACGGGAACACCACCGTCGAGTTCTGGTCGGCGCCGAGCTCGAGCAGCGTCTGCAGATACCGCAACTGCAACGAGGCCGGATTCCGGCTGAGCACCTCCGCGGCCTGCCGCAACTCCTCCGACGCCTGCAGTTCACCGTGCGCGTTGATCACCTTGGCGCGACGCTCCCGCTCGGCCTCCGCCTCGCGCGCCATCGCCCGCTGCATCGCCTCCGGGATCTCGACATCCTTGATCTCGACGGCCCGCACCTGCACACCCCACGGTTCGGTCTGCGCGTCGATACTGGCGCGCAGGTCACGGTTGAGTTCGTCGCGGTGCGCCAGCAGCGTGTCGAGGTCCGCACGCCCCACCACCGATCGCAACGTGGTCTGCGAGATGAGTGACGTTGCCACCGCATGGTTCTCGACCGCCGTCACCGACTTCACCGGATCGGTCACCTGAAACAGCACGACGGCGTTGACCCGGGCGGGCACGTTGTCCTTGGTGATGACCTCCTGCGGCGGGATGGTCAGCGTCACCACCCGCAGATCGACCCGGATCATCCGGTCCAGCGCGGGCGCGAGCAGGCGCAGGCCCGGGCCCGACGCGGGACGCACCCGGCCGAGGCGGAAGATCACACCACGCTCGTACTCCCGCAGGACGCGGACCGAGAACACGAGCAGAACCGCGGCGACGACGATCACCGCCAGGACGATCACGACGGCGTTCACGAGCGCCTCACCCGGCTCCAGCCGGCCGGCGGGTCACCGTCGTCGGCGCGGGTGGGGTCGAATCCGCCCCACCGTGTTCGGTAGCGGTCCTGTGGCATGACATCCTCCCCTGGATTCGTCTCCGGCACTGCCGGATCGGGCGACTCGAAGTTCGCGGGGCTGCGCCGCAGGTGCGACGTGAGCGGCAACGAGCACACGGCCGCCAGCACGGCCGTCCCGACGAGAACCGCCGCCTCGACGGGCGTGTGCAACCCGATCACCGCGAACAGCGGGAAAAGTACCGCGAGTGCCGCTGGGACACAGGCGATTCCCCGGTGGAAGAGCCCGGCCTCCGAGTGCGGCCACGGGTCGAGCGCCCGGCTCACCTCCCGGCCGTGCTCGGACGTGGTGCACGACGCCTTGACCCGACAGCTGTTGCATACGGCCGGACTGGCCCGGTAGCGCATGACGCGGTTCTCCGGGTCGAACGACGTCGGCCACAGCCACTGATTCTGCGGGCACTCCCAAGCGTCGTGGTCACGGTGATAGGTGAACGCGCCGTGCGCCCAGTCCCCCGCGCGACGGCCGACCCGCCTCGCCAACAGATCCAGCCCGTACGCCGCGACGACGAGGAACGCGGAGTACCCACAGATCAGCCAGGTCACCGGGTCGACGGCGCTCACGACTCGTGTTCCTTCTCCGGCGGATGGACCTCGATGAACAACACGTCCTGTGGCTGCTCGTGAGTGGTGGCCTTGATCCGGTAGCGAACACCGAGCCAGCAGATCCACAGAAACGGCAGCACACCGCCGACGATGAACACCACGTCGCCCGGCAATCGCATCCATTCGAGCAGGAGGTTGCCCGGCTTGGTGAGTTCGGCGAGCGAGCGTGCCTCGAAGTAGCCGTTGGCCACCGACTCGTACAGTTGCGCGACACCGAGCGGCAGCAGGGACGCGAACACCATCCAGGCGAGCCCGAGATTGAGGCACCAGAACGACAGCCGTGCCAGTTTGTCGGGCCATCGTTCGGGCGGAATGAGATAGCGCAGCGCGAACAGCGACAGCCCGACCGCGAGGTTGCCGTACACACCCATCATCGCGCCGTGTGCATGGTTGGCGGTCAGACCCGTCCCGATCTCGTAGTACGAGACGATCGGGAGGTTGATGAGGAACCCGAAGATACCGGCGCCCAGAAAGTTCCAGAAACCGACCGCGACGAGGAACATGACGGCCCACCGGTGCGGGAACGGTTTCGCGGTGCGCGACTGCTGCCGGGACCCGAGTTGCAGGAAGCTCCAGGCCTCGACCGTCAGGAACGTCAACGGAATGACCTCGAGCGCGGAGAAGAACGCGCCGAGCGCCATGTGCTCGACCGGGGTGCCCGAGAAGTACACATGGTGCATCGTGCCGATCACACCACCCGCCGAGTACAGCACGATGTCGAGGAAAATGATTCCGAGAGCGATCTTTTCGCGCACGACTCCGAGCATCACGAACACGTACGCGACCATCACCGTGGTGAACAGTTCGAGGAAGTCCTCCACCCACAGGTGCACCACCCAGAACCGCCAGAAGTCCGCGACGGACAGGTGCGTCTCGGTGCCCGCGAGCAGTCCGACCGCATAGAACACCGGGATGGCAAGGGCCGAGTAGAAGAACAGCCACGGCATGTTGCCCCGCGACTCGCCTTTCAATCTGGCCCGAATGCCGCGATAGATGATCGCGATCCAGAGGAACAGTCCGATGACGAGCAGCACCTGCCATACCCGCGGCAGGTCGATGTACTCCCACTGCTGGTCGATGAACGGTGCACCCACCGACCACTCCACACCGTAGATCGACAGCGCCTCGCCGGTCATGCTGCCGGCGACGACCAGTCCGACCGCACCCAGCAGACCGTACGCCAGCAGGTGCTGGTTCTTGGGCTCCCTTCCGGAAATGAACGGGGCCAAGAAGATTCCGGCCGCGAGGAAGCCGGCGGCCGGCCACAGGATCGAGAGTTGGACATGCCAGGTCCGCGCAAGGTTGAACGGCAGGTAGTCGGCCAGGTCGAACCCGTAGAAGCTGAGGAGATCCGAGCGGTAGTGCGCGGTGGCGCCGCCGACGAGCGTCTGCCCGAGGAACAGCAGCGCGATGACGAAGAAGAACCAGGCACACGCCCGTTGCGCGGGAGTGATCCGCACCTCGCCGGGCTGACGGAACGAGATCGCCGGGGCGTCGACACTGCGCCAGCCGATCTTCTGGCTCCACCGCCCGTACACCGCGAACAGAATGCCGGTGCCGCCCAGCAGTGCGATCAGCGACAGCACGCTCCACACGACGATATCGGCGGTCGGCTTGTTGTCCACCAACGGTTCCGGAGGCCAATTGTTGGTGTACGAATAGTCCACGCCGGGACGCTCCGCCGCGGCCGCCCACGCCGTCCACGCGAAGAACGATGTGAGCTGCCTGATCTCACCGGGGTCGCTGATCGCGTCCGGCAGCAGTCCGTTCTCGTTGGCCTCGGGACCGAAGAACGTGGCGTAGTGCTTCTGGACCTCCCCGAACGCCTTGACCTGACGATCGGTGAGCACCAGGACACCGGTGCTCTCGTCGTAACGGTTGGTACGGAACTCCTCGAGCATCGCCGCATCCGGATCCGGCACGCCCTCGCGCAGCAGGTCGTCACGCACGGTGGAGGCCGAACGCCGCAGATAGTCGGCGGTGTAGTCGGGCCCCAGATAGCCGCCGTGCCCGACGATCGACCCGTACTGCATCAGTCCGCGTTTGAGGAACAACTCCTGCCCGGCGACGATGTCGTTGCCGTCGAAGACCTGTTCGCCCGAACTATCCACCACCCGAACGGGTCTCGGCATCGAATCGGTGTAGGTGCGGTAGGCCAGGAATCCGAGAACGAAGAAGCCGAAGACCATGACCAAGCCGACAGCTTGCACCCACGTCTTCGAGATCTGCATCGGGGAACGTTTTCGGGGCGGCTCCGCACCGGTACGTTCGACGGTGTTGTGGGCCATCTCGACACCTCCACCGGCGGACTCACCCCGCCGCGGTAAGCGTCATCGGGGGACCCTGGGGTTCACGGGCGTGCGTTGACAGAAGGCCTCACGCAGTACGATATCCCACGAACACCACGGCTGCACAGGGCTTTTCGCCGCCATCGACCGGATTGCGGTGTATGTGCCCGGCGGATTCGGAAACCAGCTCAGCGGAACGCCGCGTGCCCCGTGAGCGCCCGGCCGATGGACAGCAGGTGCATCTCGCTGGTGCCCTCGTAGGTGAGCACCGATTCGAGGTTGTTGGCGTGCCGCAGCGGCGAGTACTCGAGGGTGATGCCGTTGGCGCCGAGGATGGTGCGGCACTCGCGGGCGATCGCGATGGCCTCGCGGACGTTGTTGAGCTTGCCGACACTGATCTGGTCGGGTGTGATGTCGCCGCGATCCTTGATGCGTCCCAGCTGGATTGCCAGCAACATGCCCTTGCCCAGTTCGAGGGTCATGTCGGCGAGCTTCTCCTGGGTGAGCTGGTAGCCGGCCAGGGGGCGGTCGAACACCTCGCGGGTTCCGGCGTAGGCGATGGCCGTCTCGAGGCTGTCGCGGGCGGCCCCGAGTGCACCGAACACGATGCCGAAGCGGGCCTCGTTGAGGCACGACAGCGGCGCACCGAGGCTGTGCGCGCCGGGCAGTTGCGCCGACGCGGGCAACCGGACCCCGTCGAGCACCAGTTCCGACGTCACCGACGCGCGCATCGACAGCTTGCCGTGCACGGTGGTGGCAGTGAATCCGCGTGTCCCCGTGGGCACGAGGAAACCGCGCACGCCCTCGTCGGTCTGTGCCCACACGGTCGCGACGTCGGCGAGGCTGCCGTTGGTGATCCACATCTTGGTGCCGTCGAGGATCCAGTCGGACCCGTCGCGGCGGGCGCGGGTGCGCATGCCCGCCGGGTTGGAACCGAAGTCGGGTTCGGTGAGGCCGAAGCAGCCGAGGGCCTCCCCGGACGCCAGCCGGGGCAGCCACTCCTGCTTCTGCTCCTCCGAGCCGTACCGGTGGATGGAGAACATCGACAGTGAGCCCTGCACGGACACGAAGCTGCGGAGCCCGCTGTCACCGGCTTCGAGCTCGAGGCAGGCGAGTCCGTAGCTGACCGCGTTCGTGCCGGCGCAGCCGTATCCCTGCAGGTGCATGCCGAACAGTCCGAGACCGCCGAGTTCGCCGGCGATTTCCCGTGGCAGCGTTCCCGATTCGAACCATTCGGGCAGCTGCGGACGCAGCCGCTCGTCGACCAGCCGCCGGACCGTGGCCTGGATGTCGCGTTCCTCGTCACCGAGAAGCGTATCGATCCTGAACAGGTCCAGCGGCTGCATCGTCATGTCAGTCCACCGCTCCCGCGAACTGGCTGTTGTACAGGTCGTAGTACGCGCCGCGCCGCGTCAGCAGCTCGTCGTGGTTGCCCTGCTCCACGATGTGACCGTCCTCCATGACGACGATCAGGTCGGCGTCACGGATCGTGGACAGTCGGTGCGCGATCACGAAGCTCGTGCGGTCGCTGCGCAGCTGCGCGGTCGCCTGCTGCACCAGGAGTTCGGTGCGGGTGTCGACCGAGCTGGTGGCCTCGTCGAGGATCAGGATCGACGGCTGCGCGATGAACGCACGGGCGATCGTGATGAGCTGCTTCTCGCCGGCACTGACGTTGCTGCCCTCTTCGTCGATGACCGTGTCGTAGCCGTCGGGCAGCATGTGCACGAAGCGGTCGACGTAGCTCATCCGTGCGGCCTCGTGGACCAGTTCGTCGGTGGCATTCGGGTGGCCGTACGCGATGTTGTCGCGGATGGTGCCGCCGAACAACCACGTGTCCTGCAGGACCATGCCGATCCGCGAGCGCAGATCGTCGCGGGTCATCTGCGCGATGTCGACGCCGTCGAGGGTGATGCGGCCGCCGTCGAGCTCGTAGAACCGCATGATGAGGTTCACCAGCGTGGTCTTGCCGGCACCCGTGGGGCCGACGATCGCGATCATCTGGCCGGGCTCCGCGGTGAGCGAAAGATCCTCGATGAGCGGGGTTTCCGGGTCGTAGCCGAACCGGACGTCCTCGAACTGGACGCGCCCACGGGCCTGGGTCGGGGTGAGGGCGGGGTCCGGATCGTCGGACTCCTCCTCCTCGTCGAGGACCGCGAAGACGCGCTCGGCGGATGCGATGCCCGACTGCAGCAGGTTCACCATCGAACCGATCTGGGTGAGCGGCTGCGTGAACTGGCGGGAGTACTGGATGAACGCCTGCACATCGCCGAGGCTCATGGTGCCCGATGCGACCTTCATGCCGCCGATCACGGCGATCGCGACGTAGTTGAGGTTGCCGAGGAACATGATCGCCGGCATCACCATGCCGGAGATGAACTGTGCCTTGAACCCGGACTGGTACAGCTGCTCGTTCTTCTCCTGGAACTCGGCCTGCACCTCACGGCCGCGGCCGTACGCTGTGACCAGCTCGTGACCGGTGAGGGCCTCCTCGACCTGACCGTTGAGGTCGCCGGTGGTCTTCCACACCGCAGCGAAGTGCGGCTTGGACCGCTTCGCGATCTTGGCCGCGACGACCGCCGACAACGGCACCGTCAGCACCGCGATGAGCGCCAGCAGCGGCGAGATGACGATCATCATGGCGAGGATGCCGATGACGCTGAGCACCGCGGTCACCAACTGACTGAGCGTCTGCTGCAGGCTCTGCGAGACGTTGTCGATGTCGTTGGTGACGCGACTGAGCAGATCGCCACGCGAGGAGGTGTCGAAGTAGCGCAACGGAAGTCGGTTGAGCTTGCGCTCCACCTCGTTGCGCAGATCCCGCACGACGCCCTGCACGATGATGTTGAGCAGGTAGGCGGCGAGCCACGCCACGAACGCCGACGCGAGGTACAGCGCCAGCACGAGCGCGAGAACGCGGCCGACGGCGGTGAAGTCGATACCGCTGCCGGGCACGACGTTCATGCCGGAGACCATGTCGGCGAACTGGTTCTCCCCCGCCGCGCGGAGTCCCTGGACGGCCTCGTCCTTGGACAGGCCCTCGGGCAACTGCCGACCGATCACGCCGTCGAAGATGATGTTGGTGGCGTGACCCAGCAGGCGCGGACCGACGACGGACATCACGACGCTGGCGGCGGCGAGGACGAGCACGACCATGACCGCGGTCCGGTGAGAGCGCAGCCGTCCCAGCAGACGCTTCATGGATGCACCGAAGTGCTCCGCCTTCGCGGCCGGGGCTCCGGGCGAACCGGGCATCGGGGGCGAGGACTGGGTCGCGGTGCTCACAGCGCCTCCTGCACGGAACGCTGGGACTCGACGATCTCGACGTACGTCGAGCAGGTCTCGAGCAGTTGCTCGTGCGTCCCGATGCCGACCGTCGCGCCTTCCTCGAGGACGACGATCTGGTCGGCGTCGACGATCGTCGACACACGCTGGGCCACGATGATCACGCAGGCATCCTCGGTTTCGGGCCGCATCGCCGCGCGCAGCCGGGCGTCGGTGCTCAGGTCGAGCGCCGAGAACGAATCGTCGAACAGGTAGACCGCCGGGCGGCGCACCAGCGCACGGGCGATCGCCAGACGCTGCCGCTGCCCGCCGGAGACGGTGGTGCCGCCCTGCGAGATCGGCGTGTCGAGGCCCTCGGGCATCGCGCGGACGAAGTCGGCCGCCTGCGCGATCTCGAGCGCACGCCACAGTTCCTCTTCGGTGGCGTCCGGCTTGCCGTACCGCAGGTTGGTGGCGACGGTGCCGGAGAACAGGAACGGCTTCTGCGGGACCAGGCCGATGTGGGAGCGCAGCGTCTCGGGGTCGAGCTCGCGGACGTCGGTGAACGACACCTGCACCGATCCGGACGTGACGTCGAGGAGTCGGGGAATCAGGTTGAGCAGGGTCGTCTTGCCGGACCCGGTGGCACCGATGATCGCGGTGGTCTTGCCCGGTTCCGCGGTGAAACTGATACCGCGTAGGACCGGCTCCTCGGCGCCCGGGTACTTGAACTCGGCGTCGCGCAGTTCCACGCGGGCGGGCTGGCGCATCACGGTCACCGGTGCCCCCGGCGGCAGCACCGACGGCTCGGTGTCGAGAACCTCGGTGATGCGCTCGGCGCACACCGCGGCGCGGGGGGCGAGCATCGCGATCATCGACGCCATCATCACCGCCATGAGGATCTGCATGATGTAGCTGAGCATCGCGGTCAGCGACCCGATACCCATGGAGCCGTTGTCGATCTCGTGGCCGCCGAACCAGATGACGGCGACGCTGGTGAGGTTCGCGATCATCATCACGAGCGGGATCATCAGGGCGCTCAGGCGACCGACCCGCAGCGCGGTGTCCGTCAGCGACGTGTTGGCCTCGTCGAACCGCTCGGCCTCGGACCGCTCACGCACGAACGCGCGCACCACACGGATGCCGGTGATCTGTTCGCGCAAGACCCGGTTCACCGCGTCGATCCGCGTCTGCATGGTGCGGAACTCGGGAACCATCTTCGTGATCATCACGATCATCACGACGGCGAGGAGTGGCACGCTGACCGCGAGAATCCACGACAGGCCGGCATCCTGACGCACCGCCATGATGATGCCGCCGATGCACATGATCGGCGCCATCACGAGGATCGTCGCGCTGAGCACGACCATCATCTGCACCTGCTGCACGTCGTTGGTGCTGCGGGTGATGAGCGACGGTGCCCCGAACCGCCCGAACTCCCGGGACGAGAAGGACCGGGCACGGGTCACCACCGCGCTGCGCACGTCGCGACCGAAGCCCATCGCGGCGCGGGCACCGAAATACACCGACCCGATGGAGCAGATGATCTGCACCAACGTCACGAGCAGCATCTTCGCGCCCGCGGTCATGATGTAGCCGGTGTCACCGGCGGCCACACCGTTGTCGATCAGGTCGGCGTTGACGCTGGGCAGATACAGCGCAGCGCCGGTGGCGACGAGTTGGAGGAGTACGACGCCGGCAAGGTCGCGCTTGTATGGCCCCAGGTAGGTGCCGAGAAGTCTGATCAGCATGGTTCGCGAAGGTTACCAATCCGAAGGGCGAAAAAGGAGGGATCGGGCCGGACTGCCGGGACCGATCCCTCCCCGTTCACGAGGCTGTCACGTGGTGGTCAGGACACCGGCGCGTCCTCGCGCGCGCGTCCCTCGGGCGGGAGTGCACGGGCCAACTTCTCGCCCTCGATGTCGACGTTCGGCAGGATCTTGTCGAGCCACTTCGGCAGCCACCACGCCTTGTCGCCGAGCAGGGCCATCACCGCGGGGATGATCACCATGCGGACGAGGAAGGCATCGAAGAGCACCGCTGCGGCAAGCGCGAATCCGATCGACTTGATGAACGAGTTGGGCTCGAGCATGAACGCCCCGAACACCGAGATCATGATGAGCGCGGCAGCAGCCACCACGCGGGCGCCGTGGCTGAAGCCGATCGTCATGGCGTCCTTGGCGGACGCGCCGTGCACGTACTCCTCGCGCATCCGGGTCACCAGGAACACCTGGTAGTCCATCGCGAGCCCGAACACCACGCCGATCAGGAAGATCGGCATGAAGCTGACCAGAGGCTGCGGGTTGGAGATCAGCCCGCCCCAGCCCTCCTGGAAGATCGCGACCGTCGCGCCGAACGTGGCCGCGACGCTGAGCAGGAACCCCAGGGCCGCGGTCAGCGGCACCAGGATCGAGCGGAACACCAACATCAGCAGGATGAACGCGAGCCCGACCACGATGATCAGATAGGGCACGAGGGCCTCGAGGAGGCGGTCCGAGATGTCGCTCTCGAGCGCGGTCTGCCCGGTGACGCCGTAGTTGACGCCGATCCGGTCGTTGAGTGCGCCCTCGCCGTCGCGGATGGACTGCATCAGGTCGATGGTCTTCTGGTCGGTCGGCGCGCTGCCCGGGGTCACCATGATCTGCGCGGTGTCCCCGTCCGGGTTCATCGCCACGATCTGGGCGTTGACGACGTCGTCCTGCTCCGTGATGGTCCGGACCACCTCGCCGAACGCCTCCGTTGCCGGGACGGTGGCGTCCTTGGCGTCGACGACGACGAGCAGCGGTGAATTGCGGCCCGGGCCGAACGCGTCGGACACCAGGTCGTAGGCCTGCCGCGAGCTGGTGGCGGGGTCGCCGGTGCTCTCGGAGGGCAGGGCGAGCTTGAGTCCGGCGGCCGGCAGTGCCAGCGCGCCGAGGATCGCGATGCCGACGATCAGCGGAATCAGCGGCTTGCGGGCGACCCAGCCGGCGTAGCGGGCGGCCGGACCGGGGACCGCGTCCTCGGCCTCCGGGTCCGGAGCCTTGACGAACGGGACCTTGCCGGCGAACGCCTTGCGGCCCAGCAGACCCAGGAAGGCCGGCAGGAAGGTGAGCGCGACGAGCACCGCGACGAACACCGAGAACGCCGCCGCCATGCCCATGTCGCTGAGGAACTTGATGCCGACGACGCGGAGCGCGACGAGCGCGATGATCACCGTCAGGCCGGCGAAGACGACAGCCGAGCCGGCGGTGCCGACCGCGCGGCCCGCGGCCTCCTCGCGGTTGCCGCTGACGCTGACCTCGTGTTTGAAGCGGGAGACGATGAACAGCGAGTAGTCGATCGCCACGGCGAGACCGATCATCACCGCCAGCGTCGGGGTCATCGATCCGAGTTCGGTGAATCCGGTGGCGACGGTGATGCCGAGGCTGCCGATACCGACGCCGATGATCGCGGCGATCAGCGGCAGTCCGGCGGCGACGAGGGACCCGAACGTGAGCAGCAGGACCACGGCGGCGACGGCCAGGCCGATCAGCTCGGCGGATCCGCCCGGCATCTCGGGGGCCTGCGCAGCGCTGCCACTGAGCTCGACCGTCAGACCGGCGTCACGCGCGACCTGGGCGGCGGCGTCGATCTGGTCGGTCAGTTCGGTGTCGACGTCCTTGAAGTCACCGCTGAACGGCACCTCCACGTAGCCGACCGTCTTGTCCGGGCTCAGCGGGGACAGTGCCGCGGCGTTCGCCAGCGCGACGTCGACGGGGGTGCCTGCCTGTTCGGCCTGCGCCGTCACCATCTGCGTCAGACCGGCGTCGGCGACCACGGGGTTGACCAGCGCCCCCTGGGCCTCCTCGGGAGACGCGGTGGCCGGGTCGACCTTGGCGGCCGGGTCGACGAGGTCGATGCCGCGGACCTTCGCGAGGGTCGCGTCCATCGCGGCCTGGTTCTCCGGGCTGTCGAGGGTCTCGCCGTCCGGAGCCGCGAAGACGTACCGGGCGGAGATGGAGCTGAACGGGTCCTTGGCGGCCGCGGGGAATCGCTCGGCCATCAGGTCCTGCGCCTTCTGCGCGGGGGTCCCGGGAATTGAGAACGAGTCGTTCGTCGGTCCCGACAGGGTCGCAGCGCCGACACCCATCAGAACCAGGATGGCCAGCCAGATGGACAGGACCGTGCCTTTTCGCCGGTAGGCGAATCTGCCGATCCGATAGAGATAGGTGGCCATGGTGGCTCCTTCTTGATCGGGTGGGAACTAGCGGACGGGCAGGGCGAGGCCGTGCCGCAGTTGATCGAATGCCTGGCGAACCACTTCTTCGGGATTCGCGGCCGAGGTGTGGCCGCTCATCCACAGGTCCATCGACGCCTTGCAGGCGGCACCGACGACCATGTGCAGCAGGTTGGGATACAGATCGGTGGCACCGTCGGTGCCGGTGCGCTCCGCGATGACGTCCGCGAGCACCGGGGTGATCCGCACGTGCATCTCGAGCTTCTTCGCCAGCAGGGTGGGGCTGGCGTCGATGAGTTCGGCGAGCGCCTGCATCTCCTCGATGTCGTGGGCCGGATCGGTGACCGCCCGGATCACGACGCACTCGAGGGAATCGAGGATCGGCTCGGCTTCGGGCCGCTCCCGCAGCCAGTCCGCCCACTCGTAGACCGACGCCTCGAGATGGTGCAGAACGGCCTCCTCCTTGCAGGAGAAGTAGTTGTGGAACGTGCGCGTGGACACGCCGGCCGCGGAGGCGATCATGTCGGCGGTGACGAGTTCGATGCCCCGTTCCCTGGCGAGGCGCGCGGCCGCCTCGCTGAGCGCGATGCGCGTCGCGGCCTTTTTCCGGTCCCGCAGACCGAGTGCTTCACTCACCTCTTCGAAGGTACCGAAGTTGCAGAGCTCTGCAATGTTGCAGCCGAGTGCACCATTGTGGGCTTCGACACAAACGCCGGAGCCGAAGTGATCGGCATCACATAGGGCGTGCGTGAGGCATACGCTGATCCCACACCCAGTGCACCCTGCGCACCTCGGAAACGGCGGCAACGATGCCCGATTGGGACGGCGAACAGTACGCACAGGCGAGCGAACTGCAACGGACGATGGCAGCCCGGGCTCTCGAGGGATTCGCTCCGGACCCACACGATCACGTGCTCGACGTCGGCTGCGGCGACGGCTTCGTCACCCGCACGCTCGCGAGCCGACTCACCGACGGGTACGTGGTCGGCGTCGACGCGTCGCCGCGGATGATCGAGAAGGCCATGTCGGGCGAGGCGGATCCCCGGGTTCGGTTCGCGGTCGCAGACGCCCGCCGACTGCCCTTCCGGGACCGGTTCGACGTGGTGGTGTCGTTCAACGCGCTGCACTGGGTGCCCGAACAGCAGCAGGCGCTGGCGTCGATCGCCGACGCGGCCCGCCCGGACGCCCGGGTCCTGATCCAGATGGTGTGCGACGGCGACCGCGAGAGTCTCGAGACGATCGCGATGGAGGTCGCGGGCACGCCCCGCTGGGTGGATCGGTTCGCGGGGTTCGCGCCGCCGTACGTCCACGTCGATCCCGACGACTACCCCGGCCTCGCCGCCGATGCGGGCCTGCGCGTGACCGCACTGATGGTCGACGACGTCACCTGGGATTTCGGGAGCAGGGAGGCCTTCGCGCAGTGGTGCGCCGCCGGCGCCGACGCCTGGACGCACCGACTCGACCCCGACGACCGGCCCCGATTCGTCGACGACTGGGTCCGCGCCTACGAGGACGTCTCGGGACGCCCGGGACTGTTCCGCTTCATGCAGATGCGCACGGAACTCGAGGTGAGCCGTTAGCGGCGGCGCCACGCCCCCGGATCGGCGGTCAGTTCCGCCACGAACTCCGGCAGCGCGCCGCCGGCGATGTCGGCGATGGTGACGCCCTCGAGCACGGACCGCAGGTTGACGCGAACCGCGATCCACACCTGCTGCAGGGGCTCGGCCGGGCCCGCGTAGGTGACGTCCTCGGGACGCTCGCCACGCACCGACGCCAAGGGGCCCTCGATGGTGCGGATGACGTCGGCGACGGTGATCTCCTCGGCCGGCCGGGCCAGCCAGTAACCGCCGTCCGGGCCACGACGACTGCTCACGAGTCCGCCGCGACGCAGGTCGGTGAGCACGGCCTCGAGGAATTTATGGGGAATGGCCTGCGCGCCGGCCAGGAACTCGGCCTTGGCGGGCGCGGGTCCGGCCGCCGCCAGTTCGACGAGCGCGCGGACCGCGCCGTCGACTCGTGCGGTGATGTGCACTGACACTCCCCTGGTCGATCCCCCACCGTCTCGGTGGGAAACCCTACCGACCCCGGACCGGATGGTGACCCAGGTCACTCGGCGCGGTAGATTTCCCGTCAGGTGCCCGAATGCCTGGAGGAAACATGTGGGAGACCCTCACCGCGGCGTGGGGTTCGCTGCTCGAACCGCTCGGGGACCCGGTGACGCTCGCGATCCCGGCGTTCCTCGTGTTCCTGGGGCTGGAGTGGTTCGCGGCCCGCAAGCTCGAAGAGACCGAACTCCGGGACGGCCGGGCCCATCCACCGACGGCCGGCTACGAGTTCCGGGACGCGCGGGCGTCGATATCGATGGGCCTGGTCTCGATCGCGACGACAGCGTTCTGGAAGTTCCTGGCGCTGATCGGCTACTCCGCGATCTGGGTGTACATCGCGCCGTGGCACCTGCCGGCGAACGCCTGGTACACGTGGGTGATCCTGCTGGTCGGCATCGACCTGCTGTACTACGCGTATCACCGTATGGCGCATCGGGTCCGGCTGATCTGGGCCACCCATCAGGCGCACCATTCGAGCGAGTACTTCAACTTCTCCACCGCACTGCGACAGAAGTGGAACAACAGCGGCGAGATCCTGATGTGGATCCCGTTGCCGCTGATCGGCATTCCTCCGTGGATGATCTTCGTCGGATTCTCGGTGAACCTCGTGTACCAGTTCTTCGTTCATACCGAACGCGTCGGGAAGCTGCCGCGGCCGGTCGAGTTCGTGTTCAACACCCCGTCGCACCACCGGGTGCATCACGGCTGCGATCCCGAGTACCTGGACCGCAACTACGGCGGGATCCTCATCGTGTGGGACCGCATGTTCGGCACGTTCCGGGCCGAGAAGCAGCGTCCCACCTACGGTTTGACGAAACCGGTGGGCACCTACGACATCTGGCGGCTGCAGACCCACGAGTACGCCGCGATCGGACGCGATGTCCGCGCGGCGACGTCGTGGCGCGACCGTCTGGGCTACGCGTTCGGCCCGCCCGGGTGGGCGCCGTCAGGCGCGGGCCAGGCTCACCAGGAAGTCGATCGTGCCGCTGTCGTCGACGGTCACGAATCCCAGTGACGGCGGCGTGATTCCGTAGTCGGACCACGTGACGGGGATGCTGCCGGACGCGACGAGCGTGTCACCCGAGTGGAGGACCTCGACGTCCACACTCACCGGCCGGGTCTGGTCCTTCAACGTCAGCGTCCCGTCCGCCTGCACCGTGGCGGCGGTTCCGTCGGTGGGCAGCGACGCGAGGTCGACCGGCGTCGTGAGAGCGAACTTCGCGGTCGGGAAACTCTCGGCGTCCATCACGTTGCCCCGGAACTGTCCGTCCCGGCGCGCATTGTCGGTCGCGATGTCGGCGACCTGCACGACGACCTCGGCGACGGTCAACTTTTCGCCGGCGATGCCGACGTTGCCGTTGACCTGGTCCGTGGTGCCGACGACGGTGACCCGTGCGCCGTTGAGGATCTCGGACACGGTGTAGCCGGCCGCGGTCGTGTTGGCGCCCTCCCCCGGCCCGACGGCCCACTCGCCGTCGATCGAACCCGACGCGGCCTGCGCACCCTCGGTGGACACCGCGGCTGCCGGGGCGTCGTCCTCGGCGATGAACTCACCGTAGATCCACGGGCCCGCGAGCAGACCCGCGAGCACCACGACGACAACGCCTCCGACGATCCACCACTTCCTCATCGGCACAGATTAGGAGCGCGACGGTGGATGCGCCAGAGCTACGATCCCGACCCCGGCCCCGGCGCCGTGGCCGAGCGTTCGACGGATCCGCGGTCCACGGCGGCGCCGATCTCCCCGATCGCGGTGCGAATCGACGCACCGTAGGCGTCGTCGTCGAGGGCATCGAAGTATCGTCCGGCCGCATCGAGATGCTCCCGCGCCCGGTCGAACGAGCCGAGCCGACGGAAATTGTCGGCCAGGTTGAGGTGCAGTGACGGGTAGAAGCCGCGGACCGTGAGACTCGCGTACTGCTGCTGCAGGCGGCCGTCGGTGAGGGCGTCGGCGGCGTCGAGCGCCCGCACGTCCCACACCAGGGCCTGGGCGGGGTCGTCGTACAGGTCGGCGAGGTAGTGCGCCAGGGTGCACCGGTGCAGTGGATCCCCGAGCGGTCCCAGTTCGGTCCAGATCCCCACGAGCGCGGTGCGGGCGCCGTCGGGGTCGCCGTCGCGCCCCCGCGTGACGGCACGGGCGATCGCGTCGGAGGTGGGATCGAGGGCGGAGTCGGTGGTCATGGCAGTTCTCCTGTCGCAGTGGAAGTTACGGAGCAGTGGGCATGGCGAGCGTGGTGAGGTCGCCGTCGGTGGCGGACCGGATGACGGCGGGCAGGTGGGCGGCGGAGAGGTCGAGCATGACCTCGGGGCCGACCGCGGTCGCGACAGCGGCGTGCAGTGTTCCGGCGGTGAACCACACCTCGAGATCGTGGCCGGTGACGGTGGCGGTCAGGTGCCGCTCGCGCTCCCCCGCTCGCACCGTCAGACCGGTGGCCCCGATCGTGCACCGGATCCGGGTGTCGGGGGCGTCCTCGGCCGCGGCGAGCAGCGCGTCCCGGGACACGACGACCCGGGTGGCGGCGGCGGGCAGGGCGGCCAGCATCGCCCGGTAGTCGGGAAACGGGTCGTCGAGTGTGCTGCATCGCCGATCGTCACCGTCGGCGACGAACACGAGGCCGCCGGCGCCGTACCGGATCTCGACCTCACGATGGGCACGCAACCACGACGCCAGACCGTCCAGATCAGTGGCGGGCACCACGGCGGACCACTCCGTCGCGGCCAGCGCGCACGCGATGCTGCGCGTCGACAGCCGGTAGCGATCGGTCGCGGTCAGTGTGACGACGCCACCGCCCACCTCCACGAGAATCCCGCCCAGGACCGGGAACTCGGGATCCGACGCCGCGGCGGGGCGCACCTGCCCAACGGCGTCGGCGAACGCGACGGCGGAGAGCGACACCGTCGGCGGCTGCGGCAGGGCGTGCCGGATGGACTCGGCGACCGCGGCGGCGGCATCGGCCCGCTCCCGCAGGGCCCGGACGTGCGCGTCGAGAAGGCGGCCGGCGTCGTCGTTGCCGTCGACAATCCGCGTCACGACGTCGAGCGGGACGTCGATCTCGCGCAGCCGCCGGATACTCGTCGCGCGCTCACGCTGGGTGTCGGTGTAGTACCGGTACCCGGTCGACGGATCGACCCACGCAGGAACGAGCAGTCCACAGTCGGCGTAGAAGCGCAACGCGCTCGGGGTCAGTCCGCTCGCCCGCGCGAGCACACCGATCGTGATCAACCCGTCCGTTCCGAATGCGTTCACCCGGTCATCATGGAGTCTCGACCGGCCTGAAGGTCAAGCCGCCTTCGCACGCTCGCTGTCGGTCGACGCCGGGACCTCGGTGATCGAATCGGTCCGGGCACCGGCCTTCTTGCCGCGCCCGAGGACGAGGGCCGCGACCAGCGCCACGACGAGGCAGGTGATCGCACCGAGCATCAGTCCGGCACGGCCACCCCACTCCTGGCTGACCCAGCCGGCGATGGGGCCCCCGATGGCCGTCGAGCCCTGGAACGCCGTGGCCCACAGCGCCATGACGCGACCGCGCATCTGCGGTTCGGCCTCGAGTTGCAGGGTGCTGTTGGTGGTGGAATTGAAAGCGATGCTGACGGCACCGACGACCACCAGCGCGACCAGGGCCACGGCCAGCGTCGGTGCGGCGGCCGCGGCGATCATCGAGAAGCCGAATGCGGCGGCCGCGACGATCAGCACTCGGGTGCCGGTGCGACCCCATGTCGCGACGAGGAGTCCACCGCACACCGCGCCGATGCCCATCGCGGCGGTCATGAAGCCGTACGCCTCCGAGCCGGCGTCGAATGTTTGTTCGGCGACGATCGGGAGCACCACCTGGAACTCGAACGCGAGGCATCCGATGAACGCCATCATCAGCAGCGGCACCGCGAGGTTGCGGTTGCCCCGGACGTAGCGCAGCCCCTCGCGGAGCTGACCGCGAGCGCGTTCCATCGGCGGCGACGGGTGCAGTTCGGCGACGTTCAGCCGCAGCAACGACGTCACCACCGCGACGAAACTGGCGGCGTTGAGCAGGAAGCACACGCCCAGCCCGCCGGCCGCGATCGTGACACCCGCGATGGCCGGACCGATGATGCGCGACGCACTGACCAGCGTGGACTGCAGGCTGACGGCGTTGCGCAGGTCCTCCGGACCCACCATCTCGAGCAGGAACGACTGCCGCGCAGGGTTTTCGAAGCAGTTGTTGAGACCGAGCAGCAGCGCCAGCACGTACACGTGCCACAGTTGGACGGCCCCGCTGATGGTGAGGATGCCGAGGACGAGTGCCTGCACACCCATCAGCGTCTGCAGCACGATCATGAGCTTGCGCTTGTCGACACGGTCGGCGACGACACCGCCGTACGGGCCGAGCAGCAGGACCGGCAGCGTCTGCAACGCGACGACGAGACCGATCGCGGTACCCGACCCGGTGAGCTCGAGGACCAGCCACGACTGCGCGACGAGCTGCATCCAGGTGCCGACGAGCGAGACGGCCTGACCGCTGATGAAGCGGCGGAAGTTCCGATTCGCGAACGCCGCGAACGTCTGACGTCCGAGCTTTCCCGCGGCCGTCATGATCGGGCCGCGGACCGGGCCCGACACATCCGTTCGCCGAGGGCCTCGAGGGCCGGCAGGGCGTGGAGCAGATCCCGGGTGTCCGTCTCGGGAAGTTGTGCGAGGTACTCGGCGAACACCTGGGTCCGCTTGTCCCGCAACGCAGTGTGCAGGGCGATCCCCTCGGGGGTCGCTGCGACGACGACGGCGCGACCGTCGTCGGGGTCGGCCGAGCGCATGAGCAGCCCCGCGGCCTCCATCTTGCCGATCATCCGCGAGAGCATCGTCGGGTTGAGGGTCTCGATCTCGGCCATCTCGCTGGCGCGGATCGGTCCGCGCCGCACTGCCGTCGTCAGGATCGAGAACTGTGTCTTGGTCAGCTCACCGCCCGACGTCTGCCGGTCCACCTGCCGCGAAATGCGCCCGAGCGCGACCCGCAGCCGGGACACCTCGTCCTCGTCGAAGAGGCTCGTCACATCCACCTCCAAATACTTGCTTGTCGGCAAGCATACACTTCCCGAGCCCGGGATCCCAGGGTCCGAGACGGGCGTCACGGCGGCGGGTGGTGGACTACGGAGGCCCCAGCCGGGCGTCCCAGCCCTCGACGGCCCCGGTCCTGACCCGCGCGGCGAAGGTGTCGCGCCAGCCGCCGGCGAGGGTCTCGATCCGGCTCGCCGCCGCCCAGTCGTCGGGCGCGCCGGTACGCCGGTCGAACAGCAGTTGCAGCAGTCGCGAGAGCGGCCACGCGGGTTCGGGCCTGTCGACGAGCACGAGACGATCCCCCCGCTGCACGAGCCCGGGTCGCAGCACCCGGTAGTACCACCCGGTGTTCCGGGCGGCCTGCATACGGCGCGCCACCCCGCGGGTCCCGAAACGCCGATCGAGCTTCCAGCACGGTTGCCGCCCTTGGGAGACCTGGACGATCGCGGTCCCGAGCGTGAACGTGTCACCGACACAGACCCGCGATTCGTCCAGCCCCGTGGTGGACAGGTTCTCCCCGAACGCACCGGGCCCCAGCACCGCCCCGTCCAGTTCGCGCCGCCAGAACAGCAGGTGCTCGGCCGGGTAGTGGTGGACCGCCTTCTCGGGGCCGCCGTGACGACGAGTGTCGGCCTGCTCGTCGCCGACGAACCCGGTCGCCGAGAGCCACAGCGGCCGGTCCACCGGCGCCTTGAAGATGCCGCTGTACGCGCCGCCGCCGGGCAGTTCCCGGACCCGGCCGACGAGCACCTCGTCCACCACGACGGACACCATCACACTCTTCCTTCCGTCAGAACAGTTGACCGGCGACGAACCCCGCGAGCAGCACTGCGAAACCACCCACTTCACCGGCAATGAGCAGCACCATGGCGACGTGCATCCCACGGTCGGGACGCTCGAACTGGTTGGTGGTGTCGCGCAGAGCGCCGTGGACGATGTAGCTGACGATCGCCGCGAGGAAGAAGAACACCAGCACCGCCGCCGCGGTCGCGTCGACCCAGGTGGGCCAGGCACTGAGTTCGACGAACACCGCGACGAGCAGCGTCGCGAAGGCGTAGAGCAACGCCGAGCGATGCGCGATGTCGACGTAGGGATGCGCCAGGTGGTCGTCGGAGGTCACCATCTGGCGGTACTTCCAGATCCCGAGCCCCAACGCGAGCAGGAAGATCAGGCCGGAGGCGAGAAGTGTTGCTGTCGTGTCGATTCCGAGTTCGATCTGCACGAGGACACCTACCCGCAGGCCGTGGCGATGAGCCGGCGCAGTTGCACGGCCTCGGTCTCGTCGAGGGGCAGCAACGGCGGCCGCGGGTCGCCTGCCTCGATCCCGATGCTGCGCAGGCCCGACTTGATCGTCGTCGGCAGCCCCCGACTGACGATCGAGTCGAGGAAGGGCCGGATCCGCTCGAAGCACTCGGCAGCCGCCGCGCGCTCCCCCGCGACGACGAGTCGCCGGAACTCGACGATCTGCCGTGGAATCAGACATGGTGCGGCCGTGCACCATCCGGACGCACCGGCCTCGAAAGCCCGTTGCGCGAGCGGATTGCTCCCGTTGAAGAACGGCAACTCACCACCGCTGAGCTCGCGGAGCCGGTGCATCCGGGTGATGTCCCCGCTCGACTCCTTGACCATCGTGATGTTCTCGACGGTCGTGACGAGCTCGAAGAGGAACTCGGGGGTCATGTCGATGCCTGTGGTCGCGGGGTTGTTGTAGACCATCACCGGTATCGACACCGAGTCCGCGACGGCGGTGAAGTGCCGCCGCAACTCAGCCTCGGTCAGCCGCCAATACGACGTCGGCAGCACCATCACCGCGGTGGCACCGAGGCTTTCCGCGATGCGTGCGCGCCGGACGGCGCCGGACGTGGTCAGGTCGCTCGCGCCGACGACGGTCGGTACCCGACCGCCGACGTGTCCGACGGATTCACTTGCCACGGTTGCCCACTCGCCGTGATCGAGGTACGCGCTCTCCCCCGTGCTGCCGAGCGGCGCGATGGCGTCCACCCCCGCATCGATCATTCGATCGATCAGCAGGTGCAGGACCTCGACGTTGACCGCGTCCGCCTCCCTGGGATGGAAGGGCGTCACCGGATAGGCGACGATGCCGTTGATTGCGCTGTTCACGTGTACTCCTGGAAGGTTTCGGATCAGGGATGGTCGATCGCGTCCGGGTGCGCCCGTAGCGCCCTGCGCGCGTAGTAGCCGAAGTTGGCCTCGCTCCGGCGCGGCGTGAGCGTCCAGTCGTGCGCCTCCTTCGCCAGCCGCGGCGGCAGGGGCTTGATCTCGCCGGCGGCCATCGCCAGCAACTGCAGCTGCGCGGCCCGCTCGATGAGGTGCGCGAGCGAACATGCCTCCTCGATCGTCGATCCGACGACGAGCTGCCCGTGGTGCGCCAGCAGGATGGCCCGCTTGTCGCCCAACGCACCGGCGATGATCTCGCCCTCCTCGTTGCCGACCGGGACGCCCGGCCAGTCCGCCAGGAACGCGCAGTCGTCGTAGAGCGGGGCCATGTCCATCTGCGAGACCTCGAGCGGCACCTCGAGCATCGACAGCGCGGCGACGTGCAGCGGGTGGGTGTGGACGATGCAGTTGACGTCGGGCCGAGCGCGGTAGACCCAGCTGTGGAAACGGTTGGCCGGGTTGGCCATTCCGTCGCCCTTGAGGACGGTGAGGTCTTCGTCGACGAGCAGCAGGTTGCCCTCGGTGATCTCGTCGAAGCCCAGGCCCAGTCGCTGCGTCAGGAATGTGCCCGGCGCCGCACCCCGGGCCGAGATCTGCCCAGCCAGCCCCGAGTCGTGGCCGGCGTCGAACAACGCGCGACAGGTGAGCGCGATCTTCTGCCGATCGGTCCACTGCTGCCTCGGAACGTTGTCGAGCATCGCCGCTTTCGCGGTTTCCATCAGTTCGGCCTTGCCGAGATTCATCGTGGTCGCCATGTCGGTCTCCTTTCGACCTTCGACGGTTAATGACACAGGAAGCACCATAGGACACCTTGTGTCATATGTGCAACGGTGGATCGCCCGCCGTAGGATCGGAGACCACAGGACCGACGCGACGGGCGCGGCAGCGAGCAGAGGAGAGACGGAGAGTTGGTGGCTTTCCTCCGACCCCATCGGCGCAGGGCCGGGATGACCCTGGAAGCCCTCGCCGAGAGCACCGGGCTGACAAAGAGTTACCTGTCCAAGGTGGAGCGCGGCATCAGCACGCCGTCCATTGCGGTCGCACTGAAGATCGCGCGGGCCCTCGACGCCGATGTGGGGCAACTGTTCTCCGACGGCCTCGACACCGACACGATGGCCGTCGAGCGGCACGACGAACGCATGCCGGCAGACGACGGCCCCGGCGCGGCGGTGTACGACCCGATCGCGGCCAGGATGGTCGGAAAAGCGATGCAGCCGTTCATCGTCCATCCGACGACCGAACACGGCGCGGACTACATGGAGCACCCCGGCGAGGAATTCATCTTCGTCACGAAGGGGACGGTCGAAGTGAGCATCCCCAACCAGGTGATCACCCTGGATCAGGGCGACAGCCTCTACTTCGACGCGAACACCCCGCACCGGGTGCGGTCGGTGTCACCGGCGCGCGCGGAGCTGGTGGTCGTGGTGCACGACAAGGACACCCAACTGGGCGCGGAGACGCGCACGGCGCAGCGGCGCTGCGGACCCGGGGCCTGAGAGGGGCCGCCGCGCCGGCCTGTGCGGGATCAGGCTCGGCGGCCGTCGCCTGCCGGTCGGGTCGGTGTCACGGCCGCACGACCGGCAGCAGACGCTGCTGGTTGTCCACCCACTCGCGCATCACGACCATCTCCTCGCGCCGCTGCACCGAGTCCCAGGTCGCCATCTCGATGTTGCCGACCAGGTTCTGGCTCTCCTTGACCACGCGTTCCCGCTTGGCCTGCACCACCCGGTCGCGGTAGCGCCGAACCGAGATGCGCAGGTCCTGGATCGCGTCGATCTCACTCTTGATGACCTCGAGCGGCCGCGCGACGTCCTCGTCGAGTTCGGCGGGATCGTCGATGCCGGCCGTGACGAGCCGCTGCTTGAACAGGTGGATGCGGTAGATGTCGGTGTGGATCCTGCGGGCCACGTCGTCGAGCTTGTCGCCCGTGATCCGCATCGGCGCGACATCCCGTCCGGCCCAGTCGAGGAAGGCCTTGAACAGGGCCACCTCGGTGGCCAGGTAGACGAGCAGGGCGACCTCGGTGAGGACCTTGGGGTCCTCCGGGTGCGGGCGGCTCTTGACGCTGAGCAGCTCACCCTTGACGAGGACCTCGTGCTTGGGGAACACCCGGTGCAGCAGATCCAGGTAGGTGCCGGGGCCCACCTTCTTGCTGCGGATCCGCGTGATCCCGGCCTCGTAGCGGGCGGTCCACTCGCCACCGTCGTTCGGGATGTCGTACAGGAACACGCGGATCGGATCACCGTGGGAGAAGGACGTATCCGAGCCCTGTACCTCGCCGTCGGCCACGGCGTCCGCGTCCGGCTCCGCCGCGACCGGATCGTCGGCGACCGAATCGTCGGCGACGGCCTCGGGGGTGACCGCGGCCGGGACCTCCGACTGCTCCGCGACGACGGGTTCGGCAGCGGCAGCGGCAGCCGCCTTCTTGCGCTTACTGACCGTTGCCATGACTAGTGCGCGGCCGCGTACGCCTTGACGACGTCGCCCGAGATCCGGCCGCGGGTCGACACCGCATAGCCGTTGCGGGCAGCCCACTCCCGGATCTCCTGGGTGCTGGCTCCGTCGGCCGTCGGCTTCGTGGCGCGGGTGTTCTGACGCCCGCCGACCTTGGTGGCGTGGCGGATGTAGTAGTCCAGCTTGCGGTGGAACTCGGTGGCGTTCTTGTCGTTGAGGTCGATGGTGTACTCGACGCCGTTGACGGCGAAACTGATGGTCTCGCCACCGAAGTCGATGGGCTCACCATCAAGATCATCGATGAGCTCGACAATTACCTTCTGCGCCACGTGTCACTCCCGAGGTTCGTCAACCATGCTGTATCGGGAGCCTACGGGACCACCGTCCCACAATCGGATGCGGACCTGGTCAGCGGGCCGCGACGGCCGCCTGTGCGTATTCGACGTCCTGCTCCGGTTGCGCGCCGCTGACACCGATCCCGCCGACGACCTCCCCATCGACGATCACCGGCAGGCCTCCAGGCAGGGTCGTCAACGACTGCCGCGTCTGCGCATCGATCAGTTCGACCAGCGCGGGATGCGCGTCGGCCAGTCCGGAGTAGGCGGTCGTGGGGATCCCGATCAGCGCTGCGGTCGCGGCCTTCGCCCGCGCCACCCCGGGCGTGAACCACGCGGCACCGTCGTCGCGGACCACCAGCAGATCGTGTCCCCGCGCATCGACGACGGTCACGCTGACCCGGTTGCCGTCCCGCCGGGCGGCATCGATCGCCGCGTCCGCCGCGGCCCGCGCCGCCGCGAGATCGAGTCGTGCCCGCTTCGTGTCCGTCATCGAATGTCCTCCTCGGTTGGCTGTCGGTCTCGATCAAACACGAATGCCTCGGCGAATCTCTCTCCGACGGCGAACGATTCGCGGATCGCAGGCTTCGATCAGGCCGGGCAGCGACCGCTGTACCGGTCCAGTCCGAGACCACCGTTGCCCTTCTTGCTGCGCCCGGTCGGCCCGCCGGACGGCTTGCGCACCCACTTGCCCTTCGAGTCCAGTCCGGGCATCCGTTCGCTGCCGATGCGGCTGTAGCGCGTCTCGCCGTCGACGGTGAGGACCCCGCCGCGCACGTCGATGTGCGCGACCGTCGCCCAGAAGGAGTTCTTGCTGTTGCCGACCTGGACGAGGATCTCGTCGGCATCGGCACCGGGCAGTCCGTCCTTGCCGGCGCGGCCGTAGCGGATCGCCACGCGCGGGTTACCGAAGGTGTCCAGGGCTCCCGCCCCGTTGTCGACGCTCTGATAGATGTTGACCAGCAGGTCGCCGTTCTCGTTGGGCAGGACCCGCACCTGTTCGACGGCGGGCTTCTTGCCCTTGCCCGGGCCCTTGCTGTCCCCGTAGTGGTGGATGAACGGCCACTGGTCGAGGGTGCCCCGGTGCCCCTTGTCGCCGCTGATGACGACGTACTCGTCGGTCTCCTCGTTGCGGCAGAAGAAGTACACGTCGAGGTCGCCGGTGCCGTACTTCTTCACCGTGCCGTCGCGGCCGTAGGTGGCACCGCGCCCGTCCCACTCGAGGCCGACGGTCAGCACCCAGTTCGGGTCCCCCTGACCCTTCCGCAGATCGATCCGAGCGGTCCGGTCGGCCGAGTCCTTGGTCAACGTCACCGTCACCTTCTCGAAGGAGATCGGTGCCGCCTGCGACGCGGGGGCAGTCGCGGGAACAGTCGCAGGAGCAGTCGCGGGGACAGCCGCGGGAGCCTCCGGCGCACCGGGATCGTCGACGTCGATTCCGTGCTCGGCGGCCAGCGCCGCCAGGCCCTGGCTGTATCCCTGGCCGATCGCATCCATCCGCCAACCGGGTCCCCGCCGGTACAACGCGAC
>NZ_JPOC01000012.1 GCF_000738775.1 Prescottella defluvii | reverse complement strand
GTGGGCGCGTGCGTGTTCTGGGAGTCGACCCCGGTCTGACGCGGTGCGGTTTCGGTGTCGTGGACTCCGGTCGGGGTCGTGCGGTGATACCGGTCGCTGTCGATGTCGTTCGCACACCGCCGGACATGGAACTGGCCCAGCGTCTGCTGGGGATCTCCAACGCCGCGGACGAGTGGCTCGACAAGTACCGGCCCACGGTCGTGGCCGTCGAACGGGTCTTCTCGCAGCACAATGTGCGGACCGCGA
>NZ_JPOC01000011.1 GCF_000738775.1 Prescottella defluvii | reverse complement strand
TTGCGCACTTGTCGCGGTCCGGACGCAGAGAACCCCGCGTTCTGCGCACTTGTCGCGGACCCGCAGGGGTCCGTTGTCGCGACAAGTGCGCAGAACGCGGGGTGTGAGGCTCGGGCGAGGGACTACTTGGCGCCCTGGTTCGCGACGGCGGCGGCACCGGCGGCGGCCGCGGCGGGATCGAGGTACGTTCCGCCCGGGTTCAGCGGCTTCAGGTTCTCGTCCAGGTCGTAACGCAGCGGGATGCCGGTCGGAATGTTCAGGCCCGCGATGTCCTCGTCGGAGATGCCGTCGAGGTGCTTGACCAGTGCGCGCAGCGAGTTGCCGTGCGCGGTGACCAGGACGGTCTTGCCGGCCTTCAGGTCGGCCGCGATCGTCTCGTCCCAGTACGGGATGAGGCGCTTGACGACGTCGAGGAGGCACTCGGTCAGCGGGACCTCGGGCAGGTCGGCGTAACGCACGTCCTGGTCCTGGCTGTACTCGCTGCCGGCCTCGATCGCAGGCGGCGGGGTGTCGTAGCTGCGACGCCACAGCATGAACTGGTCCTCGCCGAACTCGGCCTTCGTCTGGGCCTTGTTCTTGCCCTGCAGCGCGCCGTAGTGGCGCTCGTTGAGACGCCAGTCCCGCACGACGGGGATCCAGTGGCGATCGCACGCGTCGAGTGCGAGGTTCGCGGTGCTGATCGCGCGACGCAGCAGCGACGTGTACAGGACGTCCGGGAGCAGGTTGTGCTCGGCGAGCAGTTCACCGGCCCGCTTGCCCTCGGCCATGCCCTTGTCGGTGAGGTGCACGTCCACCCAGCCGGTGAACAGGTTCAGCGCGTTCCATTCGCTCTCGCCGTGGCGGAGCAGCACAAGTGTTCCGGTACTCATGCCGTCAATCCTGGCATGACGGGTATTCGCGCTCGCGCGACCCGTCCGCATCCCCGCCGGTCGTGCGACGTAGCGCACCCCGAACCGGGCAACTCGAGTTAGGTTAGCCATGCCTATATCTACTCGAGAGGTTCGTCATGAGATTCCCCCGCGCGGCCGCGATCGCCGCTCTCCTCAGTGCCGCCGCGGTCGTCGCGGCAGGCTGCTCGTCGGCAGAGTCCGCACCCGCCTCCGCCTCCGCCGGCTGGAGTTACACGACCGGCTACGGCAACACCGTCTCTCTGGACGCGGCGCCCCAGCGAATCGTCGTCGACGCCTACTCCGCCGCCGCGCTGTGGGACTACGGCATCCGTCCTGCCGGGATCTTCGGCTACGGCATCACAGGAGGGCAGGCCACCGGCAACGCCGACGTAGCGACGATGAAGGTCGTCGGTACCGACGGCGAAATGAACATGGAGGCCCTCGCCGACCTCGACCCGGATCTCGTGATCGGTTACGGGAACTCCGACGATCCGACGTCCTGGACGTGGTGGGACGAACCGATGGCCCAGAAGGTCAACAGCGTCGCACCGTTCACGGCCGTGAAGTTCTCGGGTGTCCCGCTGCCGGACGTGCTCGCCGAGTACCGCGACCTGGCCGCCGCGCTCGGCGAGGATGTCGACGGCGATGCCGCCACGTCGGACAGGGCCGCGTTCGACACGAACTCCGACCGCATTCGCAAGGTTGCCGCCGAGCGACCCAGCATCTCGCTGCTGCCCCTCAACGGCGACAGCAGCTCGCTGTACGCGGGGACCACCAAGCTCGCCCAACTCAGCTACCTGAGCGGGCTGGGCGTGAACTTCACCGGACCGGACGGCGACAAGGGATGGGCCGACCTGAGCTGGGAGCAGGTGCCGTCCTACCCTGCCGACATCGTGATGCGGTACGTGCAGTCCCACGAAACGTTCGCCGCCTCCCCGATCTTCGTCCGCCTGCCCGCCGTCACGGCCGGGCAGGTCATCGACTGGGACGACAAGCGCCCCAACACCTACGGCAACTACGCGGCGTGGTTCGCGGAGCTGGCCACGGTGATGGAGAACGCCCGCGAGGTCGCCTGACCTCGAACGAGACTCGGCCCCCGGTGAAGGACTCCCGGGGGCCGAGTCGTGTGCGGAGTGCCGGTCAGAACATGTGCGCGCCCTGTTCGAGGACGTCGAGGAAGATCGTCGCCGTGAGGGCGAAGCCCTGGTTGTAGCGGGCGTCGGTGGTGATCACATTGCCGGCCTGCACCGCGGGCAGCCGCAGCCACGTCGGGCTGACGCTGGTCGGAGGAACGGCTCCGGCCTTCGCGGACTGCACGATGATCAAGTCGACGTCGGACAGCTGGTCGAGTTGCTCGAGGGACAGCTCGATCGAGTTGTCGGCGTTGTGGTCGTCGCGGAACGCCAGCTCGAGTCCGGCGTCGATGCCGACGCTGGTGGTGAGCGTCCGCTGGTGCACCAGGACTCCCGACTCGGTGTACACACACAGCGCGATCTTCTTGCCGCCCAATCTTTCCTGCAACAACGGCCGCAGCTGCGCGAGTCTGTCGCCGTATCCGGCGACGGCGGCCTCGGTCTCCCGGGTACGCCCCAATTGTGTGGCCTGGCCGGTGAGGGCTCCGCGCCAGTCGACGGGCCCGCCGCCGGTCCGCGGGACGTCGTCGCCCACCACGAGCAGCGGCGCGATGGCCGCGAGCCGCTCGTTGCCGTACCAGTCGCTTTTGTAGCCGATCTGGGTCATGACGATCAGATCGGGTTCGAGGTCGAGTAGCGCCTCGTAGTTGATCGTGTAGCTGCCGGCGTTGTTCACAGGCTGGGCCCCGACGACGGTGCGGCCCGGGAACTGGAATCCGATGGGCTGGTTAGGGAACCACGAGTTGCCGGATCCGACGATCGGGTATCCCATCATCAGCGCGAACTCGAGATCGACGCGGCCGTCGAGCACGACGACGCGCTGAGGGTCCTTCGGGACCTGGCCGGCGAAGTCGCCCCATCCGTACGACACGGTCTCGGCAGTCGGCGTCGACTCCGCGGTGGAGCATCCCGCCAGGGCGACGGTGGCGACCACTCCGGCGCCGATCCCGAGGAAGCGACGCCGGCTCAGCCGGTCCACGATCTCGGCCCACTCCTGTTCGGATACAGAATGATTCGCGAGCAGTGTGGTCATGACACTCCTTCAGAGGTTCGCGGCCGCCCGAGGGGAATCACGAGCGGTGTGTGGGTGACGGGGTCGTCGATGATGCGGCACGGCAGGCCGAAGACGTCCTCGACGAGATGCTCGGTGACGATGTCCGAGGGCGCGCCCTCGGCGACGATCGCACCGTCCTTCATGGCGATGATGTGGCTCGCGTAGCGGCACGCGTGGTTGAGGTCGTGCAGCACCGCGACAAGGGTCCGGCCGCTGGTCTCGTTGAGTTCGCGGCACAGCTCGAGCAGTTCGATCTGGTGCGCGATGTCGAGGAACGTGGTGGGCTCGTCGAGCAGGATGAGCGGGGTCTGCTGCGCCAGCACCATCGCGACCCAGACCCGCTGGCGCTGTCCGCCGGACAGTTCGTCGACCAGCCGCGCCGACAGTTCCGTCACGCGGGTCGCTGCCATCGCGCCGACGACGGCATCCTCGTCCTCTCCGGACCACTGCCGCAACAGTTTCTGGTGCGGATACCGTCCACGGGCAACGAGATCGGCGACGGTGATGCCGTCCGGCGCGATCGAGGTCTGCGGCAGCAGCCCCAGCCGACGTGCCACCTCCTTCGCCGGGTACGACGAGATCGCGCGGCCGTCGAGCAGCACGCTTCCCGACTGTGGCGTCAACAGCCGCGAGAGCCCGCGCAGCAACGTCGACTTGCCGCACGCGTTCGGCCCCACGATCACCGTGAAACCACCGTCCGGGATCTCGACGTCGAGGTGTTCGGAGATCACCCGCTTGTCGTAACCGATGGTGAGGTCCTCCGCGCGCAGCCGGTTGGGCGTCGCCGCGGCTTCCACTGTCTTGCTGGTCATCTCGTTCCTCGTCAGCACACTGGTTCGATCGGTCACTGTTTACGCGCCTCCCGTGCGAGCAGCCATGCGAAGTACACGCCGCCGATCGACACCGTGACCACGCCGACCGGCAACTGGTGCGGCGCGAAGGCGCGCTGGGCCACGAAGTCGCTGACCGTCAGCAGCGCGGCACCCATCACCGCGGCGGGCACCAGCGCCACCCCGGCACTGCGGGTCAGTCGGCGTGCCAGCTGCGGGGCGGCGAGCGAGACGAAGCCGATCGGTCCCGCGGCGGCGGTCACCATCGCGGTGAGTGCGACGCCGAGGACCACCAGGCCCAGCCGGGTCGGTTCGGCCCGCACGCCGAGCGCCCTGGCGGCGTCGTCGCCCATCTCGAGCATCCGCATCCGCCTGCCCAGCATCAGGATCGCCGGCACCAGGACGAGCAGCAGGACCGTCACCGGCCCCACCTGGCTCCAGCCGAGCGAGCCGAGCGAGCCGGCACCCCACACCGCCGCGGACATCGCAGTCTCGAGGTCGGCCTTGAGGATCAGCCACGTGTTGACCGACGCGAGCATCGCGCTGATGCCGATGCCGACGATGATGAGCCGGAAGCCCTGCACGCCCCGCTTGTAGGCCAGCAGGTACACCGCGGCCGCGGTGGCGATACCGCCGATCAGCGCGCCGGCGCCCACCTGGTAGTAGCTCCCGCCGACGATGAGGATCACCACGAGCGCGCCGGTGTAGGCGCCGGAGTTGAAGCCGATGATGTCGGGGCTGCCGAGCGGGTTACGCGTGAGGGACTGGAAGATCGCGCCGCTCATCCCGAGTGCGGCACCGAGCAGGATCGCCAGCAGCACGCGCGGCAGGCGCCATTCGACCACCACCATGTGGATGCGCGCCGGGACGTCCCCGAACAGTGCCTGCACCACCTGCCCCGGGGGCACGTAGTAGTCGCCGCTCCCGAGCGCGAGCACCGCGACGGCCGCCGTGATCGCGGCCAGCACGAGACAGACGACGGTAGTCCGCACGTCGATGCGGCCCGACCACGGGCCGGGACGGACGACGCGCGTACGCCGGCCGAAATCGATCCGGGTCTCGGTCTCGGTGCTCACAGCCCACTCACCTTGCGTCGTCGGACCAACCAGATCAGGACGGGCGCGCCGACGAACGCGGTCACCACTCCGACCTGCAGCTCGCCGGGCCGGATCACGATGCGGCCCAGGATGTCCGAGGTGAGCAGCAGAATCGGCGCGCACACCACGGTGTACGGCAGGATCCACCGCTGGTCGGGCCCGACGAACCACCGCGCGACGTGCGGCACCATCAGCCCGACGAACCCGATCGGACCGGCCGCCGCGGTGGCGGCGCCGCACAGCAGCGTCACCGCGATCACGCCCACCACGCGGGTACGCAGGATTTGCGCACCGAGAGTGCGGGCCAGGTCGTCGCCCAGGGCGACCGCGTTGAGCGGACGGGCGATGACGAGAGCGAGCACGAGACCCACGGCGATGAAGGGCGACACCCCGAGCGCGACCTCCATCGACCGACCCGACAGGCTCCCGGCGTTCCAGTTGCGCATCTGGTCGAACGCCGACGGATCGAGCAGCGTGATCCCCGACGAGACACCACCGAGCACCGATCCGATCGCGACACCGGCCAGGGTGAGCCGGACGGGTGTCGCACCGCCTCGCCCGACCGACCCCAGCGCGTACACCACCACCGTCGCGACCACGGCGCCGAGAAACGCGAACCAGATGTACGACCAGATGCTGGTGAGACCGAACACCGCGACGGCGATCACCACGGCGAACCCGGCGCCCGCGTTGACGCCGAGGATCCCGGGATCGGCCAGCGGATTGCGCGTCATGGCCTGGATCAGTGCGCCCGCGATCCCGAGCGCGGCACCGACCAGCAGGCCCAGCACGGTGCGGGGCACGCGCAGCTCGCGCACGATCACGTGATCGTTGGAGTCGTCGAAGTGCACGAGGGCGTCCATCACGGTGCCCAGCGGAATCCCCTTGGAGCCCACCGCGATGCTCGCGAGAACCACGATGACGAGCACCGCCGCGCACACGAGCAGCCCCGCGGTCCGGCGGGCGTTGGTGCGGGCGAGACCCTGCGCCCGCTCCGCCGTCTCCGGCTTCTCGCTACGAACTTCCCCCTCGGTCGAGACGGTGGTGGTCACAATCCCGCGTTCTCCAGCGTCCGGTCCACCTCGTCACGGATGTCCTCCTCGTCGCGGTCGGTGTCGTCCCATACCGCGTCCAGGCGCGCCTTGACGGTCTCGTCGAGGGCGTCGTAGCGCGCCCGCCACTCCTCCGCCTTGTACGTCCAGTACCCGATCACCTTGTAGGCGTCGGCCGGAAGCCCGAGGTCGTGGCGCAGGTACTTGCGGATGTCGCGGAGCATCGTCGACTCCCCCGCGACCCAGACGTAGCCGGTCCCCTCCGGGATGCCCAGGCGGCGAATCGCTTCCGGCAGCGCGCTGGCGGCGATGCCGTTGCCGGTGCCGTGCAGCCACACGAACTCGACGTCGGCCGAGGTCTCGATCCGCTGCTCGTGGCTCGGATCGGCGACCTCGACGACCGCGGTGGCCCGCACGTGCGCGGGCAGCTCCTCCACGAGGCGTCCCAGCGCCGGCAGTCCGGTGGCGTCGGTGACGAAGATCTGCCAGTCGGTGTGAGCCGGTGGTTCGTACAGACCGCGGGACTCGCCGAGGTACAGCACGTCGCCGGGCTGCGCGGACTGGGCCCAATCGCTGGCCACGCCGCCCTCGTGGACGACGAAGTCGATCGTCATCTCGCCGCGCTCGCCGTCGAAGCGCCGGACGGTGTACGGCTGGCACGGTGAGGGTTCCTTGCCCTCCGGGTAGATCCATCCGCGACCGTTCGTGGCATTCGGGTCGATCTCCGGCAGGACGAACTCTCCCGTCGCCGGCACCGGAAAGTGCAGGCGCAGGTATTCGTCGCCGATCCCGGCGGACGTGAACCCGTTCAGACCGCCGAAGACGATCCGGACCATTCCCGGGGTGAGGGCGGTGGCGTCGACGACGGTGGCACGGAACAGTTCCATGAGAGTAGAGCCTCGTTTCGGAAAGGTGTTGTGGCTCAGCCGAGCCGGGAAAGAAGGGTGTCGAACTGGGCGACGAGTTCGATGGCGGAGTACACCGATCCGAACTGCAGCCGCTGATCGATCGCCTGGACGCGTCCGGCCGCCACGGCGGGGACGCGCTGCCACAGCACGTCGCTGGCCAGTGCGCCGAGATCGCCGCGCGGAGCGAGCACGATCAGCCCGTCCAGGCCGTCCAGCAGTTCGAGCGACTCCATCCCGAAGCTGTCGGAGTCGGAAAGCCCACCGATACTGCCGAGCGTCCCACCGACATCCGCGAGTACCTGCGGCGGGAGGCGCGAGCCACCGTTGTGGACCAGGTAGAACTGGTCCTGTTGCAGGCTGACGATCCCGAAGCGGGCGCGCGCGAGCGTGTCCCGGTGCCGGGCGCGGAACGCTGCCGCCACCGCGTCGTACTCGGACAGAACGCGGTCGAAGGTCGCGGTGCGTCCCAGCCAGTCAGCCAACCGGGTCAGGTTCTCCTTCCAGGGAACCGTGAACTCGGTGGTGATAACGGGTGCGATGTCGAGCAGCTTGGGCGCAGGCCACATTTCGCTGTCGAGGTTGACACACACGATCAGGTCCGGTGCGAGTCCCAACACCTCCTCGAGATCGACGGGCGCCGCGAGCACGCGAGTGTCGACCGGCGGCAGCCAGGGTGCCGGGGTGTCGTAGCTGGTTGCGATCACCGGAAGTTCCAGAGCCAGGGCCGGTTCCAGATCGAGCCGGGAATCGATCACGACCACCCGCTGCGGCGCGACCGGGATGTCGTAGGTTCCGAGCGGGGTGGTCACGGTCCGGGTCGCGGCGTCAGCGATGTCCGATCCGGACGACGTTCCGCATCCGACGGTGAACGCCGTCGCTCCGAGGGCGATGGCCCCCAGGAAGCCCCGGCGCGACAGCGCTGCGGTCAGCTCGGCCCACTGTCGATCCACGGCGTCCGCATCGACATGCGGCGGCGCTACGGGAGCAGGCGTCAGAAGTGAGGTCACAGCGTTCTCCAGAGGTACGGCCCCGCCGGACGGGCACCGGCAGGCGAGGTAAGCCTCACCTGAAAGTACGGGAGGAGTCTCGGCAGCGCGATGCCCTGAACTGCGCGAACACGCCAACCGATATCGCAAATCGGCCACATCTCGCCGAATGTCCACATCACGACAGCCACTGGCCGTTTCGTTGCTACCGAGGCCGCAGGCTGGTCCCTAACGTGGCCGCCGTGCCCGACACCGAAACATCCGCGACATCCACGACATCCACGGCCTTCGCGAAGTCTCCCTCCCCGACCCCACGATCGGTGATCCGCGCGGCGATCACCGCCGACGGCCGCGCCCGCCTGCTCGCCGGTGCGTCGGCGGGGTTCACCGGCCACCAAGTGGCCGAGGCCCTGGTCCCGGTCGTCATCGGTGCCACGATCGACCGCGCGGTCGCGACCGGCGACGGCGCCGCGTTCGGACGGTGGGTACTGGTGATTGCGGTGCTGTTCGCCGGCCTGACCCTGAGCTGGCGACTCGCGGCACGCACCGCGATGAAGGTCAACGAGCACGGCGCGCACTCGCTCCGGATGGCGATCACCCGACGGACGCTCGACCCGCACGGCATGAGCCCGCGCCGCCCACCCGGCGAGGTGTATTCGATCGCCACCTCCGACGCGGGTGCGGTCGCCGGCTTCACGCACACGCTGTCGACCAAGCTGGCCGCCGCCCTCGGTGTCCTCACCGCAGCGGTGTCGCTGCTGCTCATCTCGATTCCGCTGGGTCTGCTCGTCCTGCTGGCCACGCCCCCAGTGCTGCTGCTGATGCAGTGGCTCGCGAAACCGCTCGAGCGCCGCAGTGCGGCCGATCAGGCCGAGGGCGCGCGCGCCGGCGCCGTTGCCACCGACCTGATCGGGGGGCTGCGGGTGCTCGTCGGCCTCGGCGCTGCCCCGCAGGCCGAGCAGCGGTACCGCGCCGCGAGCCGCGGCGCACTGGCCGCCACCATGCGGACCCAACGGGCACAGTCCCTGTACTCCGGAGCGAACACCCTCGTGGGCAGCGGTTTCCTGGCGTTGATCGCGTTCGTCGGGGCCCGCATGGCGATCTCCGGATCGATCTCGGTGGGGCAGTTGATCGCGGTCGTCGGCCTGGCCCAGTTCCTGCAGGGCCCACTCGTGGACGTCGCCTACTTCGGCGCCGGCCTCGCCCGTGCCCGAGCGTCCGCGGGACGCGTCGCCCGGTTGCTGGGCACCGGCTCGGCGGTCGCGCCGGCAGCCGACCCGGGCAGCGTCGCGGACACCTCCGTCGTCACCGTCGACCGCGTGACGACCGACAGCCTCGCCGGGGTGAGCCTCACCGTCCGCTGCGGCGAGATCGTCGGCGTCGTCACCGAAGACGGTCGACAGGCGAAGGATCTGATCGACGTCCTCGCACGACGGATCAACCCGCTGTCCGGAACCGTTTCGATCGACGACACCCCGGTCGATCTACTAGCGATCGACGAACTCCGCGCCACAATCTTTGCGCCACCTCATGATTCGGCCCTCTTCTCCGGGTCCGTCGCCGACAACGTCGCGGCCGCCGCACGGCCGGGCGCCGACCTGGCCGCGGCGGTGACGGCCGCGGCGGTCGACGAGATCGAGACGGCACTGCCAGACGGACTGGACACACCGGTCTCGGAACAGGGGCGTTCCCTCTCCGGTGGCCAGCGCCAGCGAGTCGCGCTCGCGCGAGCCCTCGCCGCCGACCCACCCGTCCTCGTCCTGCACGATCCGACGACCGCGGTGGACTCGGTTACCGAGGCCCGGATCGCGGACGGCATCAGACGGCATCGCCGCGGCGGCGCGACGCTGTTGCTCACCACGAGTCCCGCACTGCTCGGGATCTGTGACCGCGTCGTCGTCCTCTCCGGCGACGGCACGGTCGAGGGCACCCACGCCGAACTGCTCGACGCCACAACCAATCCCCACGCCGGGGCCTACCGATCGCTGGTGACCGCATGACCACGACCGAACGCATACTCCTGCCGACGGCGTCGCCGGCCCGCACCCGGGCCGAACTGTGGCGGCTGTTGCGCCCGCACCGTGTCGGGGCGGTGGCCGCGGTCGTTGCGCTCACCGCGGCAACCGCGGTGGGACTGTGCACGCCACTGGTTCTCGGTGCGATGGTCGACGCCGTGACCGACGGCGGTTCCGGAGTGGTCGGGCGGATCGGGTGGCTCGGCGGGGCGCTGGCAGGCATCGCAGTCGGCCAGTCGATGCTGGTGACCGTCAGCAACTACCTGATCGCGCGCGTGGGCGAGACGCTCGTCGCGGACCTGCGCGAGGAGGTCGTCGACCACGCTCTCGACCTCCCGCTGCAGGACCTCGAGGACGCCGGCCACGGCGATGTCGTTTCACGCGTCACCGGCGACGTCCACCTGGTCACCGAGGCCGTCTCCCGCGCGGTGCCCGTGTTCGCGACGGCGACCCTGACGATCGGGCTGACGCTGGTGGGGCTCGCCGGACTGGACTGGCGCTTCGCGGTGGCGGCGGTGATCGCGGCACCCGTCCAGATCGGTGCGCTGCGCTGGTATCTGCGTGCGTCCGCCCCCGTCTACCGTCGTGAACGCGAGGCCGAGGGTGCCCGGGCCCAGCAGATGCTCGATTCGCTCACCGATGTCGACACCGTCGGGTCGTTGCGCCTGGCCGAGGCTCACGAGCGGGCCATCGAGTCCCGGTCCCTCGCGGCCGTCGACCTCAGCCTGCAAACGACTCGGCTGCGCACCCGGTTCTTCGGCCGCCTCAACGCCGCCGAGGCGATCGGGCTCACGGCTGTCCTCGGTGTCGGTTTCCTGCTGGTGCAGCAGGGGCAGGTCACGCTCGGCGCCGCGACCGCCGCCGCACTGTTCTTCCACAGGCTGTTCGACCCGATCGGATCCGCACTGCTGGTCTTCGACGAACTCCAGGAGGGTTCGATCGCGCTGTCGCGCCTGGTCGGCGTCACGCTCGCACCGGGTCGGGGCGAGCCGTCGGATCCGGCTGTGCCGGAAGACGGTTCGGTCGGCCTGCACGGGGTGTCGTTCGCGTACCGCGCCGGTGGCCGTTCCGTGGTCGACGACGTCGACGTCCGGATCGCGCCGGGCAGCAGCGTGGCGCTGGTCGGGCCGACGGGCGCCGGGAAGTCGACGCTGGCGAAGCTGGTCGCCGGCATCCACGACCCCGTCCGCGGTCGCGTCGAGATCGGCGGCGTGGAGCGCGGGCGCATCCCCACCGCGGAAGCCGTCCGCACGTGCGTGCTGGTCTCGCAGGAGACGCACGTGTTCTCCGGAACCGTCGCCGACGACCTCCGGTTGGCGGCGCCCGACGCCACCGACGACGAGTTGACGGCAGCGCTCGCCGCGGTGGGCGCGGACGGTTGGGTCCGGTCCCTGCCCGACGGGCTCGCCACCTTCGTGGGTGCGGGCGGCACCACGGTGACCGCCACCGAGGCACAGCAGTTGGCACTGGCCCGGGTGGCCCTGCTCGATCCGTCGGTGCTGATCCTCGACGAGGCGACCGCCGAGGCCGGCAGCGCCGGTTCCCGGAAGCTGGACCGCGCGGCGGCGGCGCTGGGGCACGGTCGCACGACCGTGACGGTGGCGCACCGACTTTCGCAGGCGGCACTCGCCGACCGGATCCTCGTCGTGGAGAACGGCCGAATCGTCGAGGACGGGTCGCACGCGGACCTCGTCGCCGCGGGCGGGACGTACGCCCGGTTGTGGACGGCCTGGGAATCTGCCCGCTGACACCGCTTCCGGTCAGGACAGGGCCGACGTGTGGTTCGACTCCCACGGCTCGATGACCGGACCGAACTCGGCGAGGAACGCCCGGACGTGCGGCGTGTCGCCGTGGGCGGGGTAGACCTTCACTCGGATGAACGCGGTGTGCACGGCGGCAACCTCTCGACGACCGTTCGATTCTGCGGTCGTACCACGCTAGGGCGATCGAAAAGAACTGCGGCAGAGAACTTCCCGCCGATCGTGAGGAGCACTCAGGCGGTGGACCGGATCCGCCCCTCCGCGAGGACGGTGCCGGGCGTCCGGCCCGTCGCGCGCCGGAACACCGCGACGAATGCACTGGCGGTGTCGTAGCCGACCCGGCGTCCCACCACCGACACCGGAACGCCGGCCTCGAGGTAGCGGACGGCGGCACGGATCCGGACGTCGGTGCGCCACTGCGCGAACGTCATTCCGGTTCCCTGCGAGAACACCCGCGTCAGCGTCCGCACGCTGGCGCCCGCCGTCTCGGCCCATTCGGCGAGACTCCGCCGGTCGCCCGGGTTGGCCAGCAGCGCCTCGGCGACCAGCCTTGCCCGGGGGTCGACGGGCAGCGGCACCACGTCGATCCGGTCGTCGAGCGGCGCGAGCATGTCGAACGCCACCTGCTCCGCGCGCGCTCGCGCCTCGTCCGGCATGTCCTCGCGGTGCATGTGGAGCAGCACCTCGCGCAGGAGTGGGCTGACCTCGAACAGGCCTGGGCGCGTCCATGGGCACGCCCGCGCCTCGGGCCGGAAGTACGTGCAGTAGAAGGTGGTCCCCGGTGCCGCCGACACGGCGTGCACCAGTCCCGCGGGAATCCAGAGACCGGTGTCGGGCGGGACGATCCAGTCGACCCCGTCGACAGCGACCTGCAGGCTGCCGCCCGTCGGCCCCCACAACAGTTCGTGCTCGGGATGGCTGTGCGGTCGCCACGAGCGCCGGACCGGACACCGGTGCGCTCCGGTCGTCATCGAGTACGGATACGCGACCGCCCGCGCACCCGGCGCGGGCCGCGACTCGCATGCAATCGACATGCGGGCAGTATACAAATCTATTTAGGTAAACCTAAGTGGCATCGTGTCGGAGGTTCACACTTGCACCGAATACCTGCAGATATCCCGAAACAAGGACGTCGAGGCCTTCGACGTAGAACTCCCGGGTCGTGCCCGACGGCCAGTTTCCAGTGAGAGCACCGATACCCTGGTGGTGGGCGCGGGCCCGGTGGGCCTGACCGCTGCTCTCGAACCGCGCCGTCGCGGCGTCGACGTCGCGATCGTCGATCTACTGACCCAGACTCTGCAGTATGCGAAGGCCGTCGGCATCCAGCCCCGCAACCTCGGATACCGCTGCGAGTCGACGAGCCTCGACGACCTGACCCGGCACCTCGACCGGACCCTGCTCCCCCGCGGCTGACCCGCGAGGAAGCAAAGGCCTCGGGCGTCAGCCGCGACCGGCCTCGCTCGCGCGCAGGTCCTTGCGCAGGATCTTGCCGGCCGCGGACTTGGGCACCACGTCGATGAACTCGACCCTGCGGACCTTCTTGTGCGGTGAGACCCGCTCGGCGACGAATGCGATGACGCCGTCCGCGTCGAGGTCCGCGCCCTGCTGCCGGACGACGAACGCCTTGGGCACCTCCTCGCCCTCGTCGTCGAGGACCCCGATGACGGCGGCGTCGGCGATGAGCGGGTGAGTGAGCAGCAGTGCCTCGAGTTCGGCGGGCGGAACCTGGTAGCCCTTGTACTTGATCAGTTCCTTGAGGCGGTCGACGATCGTGACGACGCCGCCGGCGTCGACGGTGGCGATGTCACCGGTGTGCAGGTAGCCGTCGGCGTCGAGGGTGTCGCGGGTGGCCTGTTCGTTGCCGAGGTACCCGATCATGATGTTGGGGCCCTTGCACCACAGTTCGCCGGGCGCGCTGACACCCTCGGCCGGGTACTCGACCTCCTCACCGGTGGCCGGATCCACGATCTTGCATTCCATGTTCGCGATGGTGGGGCCCACCGAACTGAGCGCGATGTCGTCGCGGTCGAACGGGATGGCGTGGGACACCGGGCTCATCTCGGACATGCCGTAGCCCTGCCGCACGCGGCACGACAACCGGTTCGCGACGGCCTTGCCGAGTTCCTCGTCGAGCGGTGCGGCACCGGAGAAGATGGTGTGCACGCTCGACAGGTCGTACTGGTCCACCAGGGGATGCTTGGCGAGCGCGACCGCGACGGGCGGTGCGACGAAGACGTAAGTGCACTTCTGTTCGGCGACGATCCGCAGGAACTCCACCAGGTCGAATCTCGGCATCGTGACCAGGCTCGCGCGCTCGAACAGGGCCGCGTTGAGCAGCACGGTCATGCCGTAGATGTGGAAGAACGGCAGCACCGCAAGGATCTTGTCGTCCGATGCGATGCCCATCCGGGGGTGGATCTGGCACACGTTGGCCACGAGGTTCCGGTGCGTGAGCATGACGCCCTTGGGGCGGCCGGTGGTGCCCGACGAGTACGGCAGCACCGCGAGATGCGTCGCCGGGTCGAACGACACCTGCGGCGGCGGGGCGCCCGCGGTGAGCAGGTCGCGCAGCGACGGATGCCCCTCGGCGCCGTCGAGGACGATCAGGTGGTCGTCGTCGATCCCGACGGCGGCGGCGGCGTCCTTGGCCTGCGGGAGCAGCGGCGAGACGGTGATGAGGAACGTCGCGTGCGAGTCGGTCAGTTGTTTGGCGATGTCGTCGGCGGTGTACAGCGCGTTGATCGTGGTCGCGGTGCCGCCGGCCCGCAGGATCCCGTGGAACACCGACGCGAACGCCGGCACGTTGGGCGAGTGCAGACCCACCACCTCACCGACCCGCAGACCGCGCGCCGCGAGGGCTCCCGCGACGGCGTTGACGTGCCCGATCAGCGTGCGGTAGTCGGTGACCGCGCCCGAGGCCCCGTCGATCATCGCCGGCCGGTCGAGATCCGCGGCGTCGATCGAGCCGAACAGGAAGTCGTACACACTCAGGTCGGGAATCTCGACGTCGGGGAAGGGACTGATGAAGCTCATGGCTCTCCTTCGAGTGGGGGCGCACCAGGCGGAACTACCCGTTACCGACCGAAACATATACGCCTGTGACCACAGTCACAAGGTGGGCCGACACTACCCCGAAACAGCTGAAGGGTCCCTTCGCGCGCTCGCAGCGCACGAAGGGACCCTTCAGCTGACTAGACCCCGAGGGGATCAGAGGTACTGACCACACACGGGCCAGGCGCCGCGGCCCTGGCCGGCGAGGACGTTCTCGGCGACGCGGATCTGCTCTTCGCGGGAGTTCTGGTGCGCCATGCCCGAGCCGCCGAAGGCGTTCCAGGTGCTCTGCGTGAACTGCAGGCCGCCGTAGAAGCCGTTTCCGGTGTTGGCGGCCCAGTTGCCGCTGGCCTCGCACTGTGCGACGGCGTCCCAGTTGCCGGACGCGGCGTTGGCGGTGCCGGTGCTCATCGCGAACGGGGCGGCGACGAGGGCGGCGGTGGCGGCGACGGTGCCGAGGGTGCGCTTGACGTTGAACTTTGCCATTGGGGGGTGGATCCTCTCCATGTTGCTGGCGAGGCGGCCGTCGGACGATCCGATTGATCGATCCGGGCTCTGGTTGGCCTCGCCTCTGCCCCTCGAAAGGTCTTCTCGTTCCGATCCCGCGGGGCAGAGTCAGCGGCGGCGGGTCGGGGTCTTGCGTGTCTTACCGGTGTTGCTTGCTCGAGTTCGTTGGTTGATCTCGTGCTGGTTACAACCGTAGGCATCGATCACGGAAAGGTCACGGGTCGATTTTGTGAGACGCCCGTACGTGAAAAGGTCCATGAGCTGGTAAAAGTGGCAGTTCAAGTGCCATGAATCGGGTAGGGCTACCCGCCTCGTTGCATATTCGTTATGTGACTCGGATCACGCAAAAGTGGTGAACGGTGTCACGGAATCTCGGCCGGATAACGGCCGGACAGGGCTCGCGGGACGTCAGCGAGACCCGGGATCGACGGCCCATCCGGGGCCGTTCGCCGCCCCATCTTCGCCCTCGACGAGGTGTTTGAACGGCTGCAGGTTCGCGAGCGACTCGCCCCGCGACACCCGCCAGGCCCACTCCCGCTTGATCGACGTCGCGAACCCCAGTTCGAGCAGGACGTTGAAGTCGCCGTCGGCGGCCTCGAGGACCTGCCCGAGGACACGGTCCAGTTCGTCGCCGTCGACCGCGCGGGACGACAGCCGGCCCACCAGGTAGATGTCACCGACCTTGTCGATCGTGTAGTGCACGCCGTACAGCCTGCGGTTACGGCGCAGCAGGTACTTGTAGACGCCCTCGAAGTTCTCGTCCGGCTTGCGGCACACGAAGGCCTCGATCCGCACACCGTGGTTGCCGACCGTGAGCATCGTCGTCGTCTTGAGCTTGTGCTCGCCGGGCAGTTCGACGACGAACTGGTTCTCGCCGTGACGGCTGTAGTCGAGTTCGCGTTCCTTCAGCGCGGCATCGATGACAGCCACGGTCCGTTCCAGTTCGCTCATGCCCGCACTCCACTCGTCCGACGCAACTTCCACAACCCTCGCGACCGGCGCGGGGAGAATTCGCCGCCGTCGAACCGGTCGTACATCGCGCGCGCGGCGCGATAGCTCGCGAGCAGCCCGTCGGCGGTGTGCTCCCACGAGAAGTTCTCGGCGTGCCGGGGGGCGCGCGCCGCGAGCTCGTCCAACAGGTCGGGCGCGGTCACCAACGACTGCAGCGCCGACGCCCAGTCGTCGGTGCGGTGACCGCTGACGAGCAGACCGGTCTCGCGGTTGCGTACCGCGACGCCCAGCCCGCCGACGTCGGCGGCGATCACCGGTGTCCCGCAGGCCTGGGCCTCGATGGCGACCAGCCCGAAGGACTCCGAATAACTCGGCACGGCAACCAGATTCGATGCCCGGTAGACCTCGGCCAGCCGGTCCGGCGGTTGCGGCGGCAGGAACGTCACGCGGGCCCGGACGCCGAGCGCCTCGGCCAGTTCGATCAGCGAGTCGGGGCGTTCGAGGCCCGTGCCGGACGGCCCGCCGACCACCAGGACCCGCAGCGGCAGGTCCGGTTCGCGGGCGATCACCTCGGCGGCGGCGCGCAGGAGAACGTCGGGGGCTTTGAGCGGCTGGATGCGTCCGACGAACGTCACGATCGTCTCGGTGGGGTCGAGGCCCAGGGCGGCGCGGGCCGCGAGTCGGTCGCCGGGCCGGTAGCGCGACAGGTCGGCGCCCGGTGCGACGACGTCGACCTTGTCCGGGGACGCCCCGTAGATCGATGCGAGCTGGGTGGCCTCGTCGGCGGTGTTCGCGATCAGCCGGTCGGACTCGGCCACCACCTGCCGCTCACCGATCTGCCTGGCGGCCGGTTCGGGGGTGTCACCGGCGGCGAGGGAGGCGTTCTTCACCGCCGCGAGGGTGTGCGCGGTGTGGATCAGCGGTACGCCCCAGCGGTCGCGGGCCAGCCACCCGACCTGACCGGACAGCCAGTAGTGGGAGTGCACCAGGTCGTAGTAGCCGGGCTCGTGCCGCACTTCCTCGCGCAACACGCCCGCCGCGAACGCGCACAGCTGGGTGGGCAGTTCGTGCTTGTCGAGGCCCTCGTACGGGCCGGCGGCGACGTTGCGGACGCGCACACCCGGCGCGGCGTCCTGCACGACCGGATCGGCGGACGACGTCGCCCGCGTGAAGATGTCGACCTCCACGCCACGACGCGCGAGTTGGATCGCGGTCTGCAGCACGTACACGTTCATTCCGCCCGCGTCGCCGGTGCCGGGCTGCGCCAGCGGTGACGTGTGTACGGAGAGTACGGCGACCCGCTTGGGTTCCGCGCTGCTGTGCTTGGGTGTCACGCGTCCATACTGCCTTGTCGCTCTGTCATGAGGTAATTGCGCCGGATGTCCTGTCGGAGCAGGGAACCTGCGCCGATCCCCCGTCGCCGATTCCGTCGCAGAATGCCCGGACCTCGCCGACGAACCGCGCCGGGTCCTCCACGAACGGGCCGTGCCCGCAACCCTCCCAGTACGACGCGGTGACGTCCGGAATCAGTGTGACGGCGTGCTCACCTGCGGAGATGTCGACGACGGTGTCCGCGGTGCCGTGCAGCACCAGCGCCGGGACGTCGAGGCCGCGCAGCACGTCGTCGTGGCTCGCGGACCGCCGGAACAGCGCCGACCGCACCCGCGGCGGGGTGGTCAGGCCCGCGCCGAGCAGTGACTGCGACCACGCGCCCTTGGCGGCGTCGGCGTCCCCGATGGGGCCGGTGAGTGCGGTGCCGAAGCTGCCCAGTGCCGGGACGGCGACCTCCGGGTCCCCGGCCATCGCGGCCGGGATCGCGGCCTTCATCGCCGCACCGACCGCGCCGCCCGCCTCGCCGCGTCCGATGCTCGTGATCGCGCCGACGAACACCACGCCGTCGACGGCGGCGGTGCCGTGCGCGGCCAGGTAGTCGCAGATCACCAGGCCGCCGTACGACCAGCCGAGCAGGACCGCACCAGCCGTGACGCCCTCCGCCGTCAGCACCGCGTCGACGTCTCCGGCCCAGTTCGCGGAGTCGTCGTAGCCGGCGGCCGGGGCGTCGGAGTAGCCGTGTCCGCGGAGGTCGACGGCGATCACCCGGTACTGCTCCGACAGCGCGGCGAGGACGTCGTCGCCCCAGCAGCGCGACGACTGCGCCCAGCCGTGCAGCAGCACCAGCGGGCGCGCGCCGAGGCTGCCGAACGTTCGGTAGACGAGGGTGGTGCCGTCGCGGCCGACGGTTTCACGAATGGCCATGCGGCCACCCTAGGTGGGGCGGTTACTTCGCGCGGCGCAGGAGGTGGGCGCCGAGTGCGACGGCGAACGCGACGGCGCCGGACGCGACAGCCACCGCGAAACCTGCGCGGGTGCCGAAATTATCGATCATCTGGCCGGCCAGCGCGGAGCCGACGGCCACGCCGACGCCCAGTCCGGTCACGGTCCAGGTGATGCCCTCGGTGAGCTTGTCGTGCGGGACCACCGATTCGACGAGTGTCGTCGCGATGATCATGGTGGGGGCGACGCTGATGCCGGCGAGCGCGAGGGCCCCGGTGAGGGCGAGCATCGAATCCACCAGCAGCAGCGGCCACAGCAGCAGGGCGACGGCGGCGGTCGCCAGCACCAGTTGGCGGCGCAGCGCCGCACCGGGGCGCAGTGCCCCGAACACGACGCCGGCCACCGCGGACGCGCCCGCGAACAGTGCCAGGGCGACGGTCGCGACGGCCGGTGTCCCGCGCTCGGTCGCGAACGCGATGCTCACGACGTCGACGGTGCCGAAGATGGTGCCCATCCCGAGCATCACCGCCACCAGCGCCCACATCGCGGGGTTGCGGACCACCGATCCCCCGACGTGCTCGCTGCGATCGCGTACCGCCGGTTCGGTGTCACGCTGGACGACGAGAGCGAAGGTGCCGATCACGAGCAGGATCAGCGCGACCAGCGGCCCAGCCTCGGGGAACACCGACACCGACAGTCCGACCGAAACCACCGGGCCGGCAATGAAACACACCTCGTCGAGGACGGATTCGAACGCGAACGCGGTGCGCAACTGGGGTTGTCCGCGGTACAGCGCGGTCCACCGGGCGCGGACCATCGCGCCGATCGTCGGCATGCATCCGGCGGGGATCACGAGCAGGAACAGCACGAAGTCGGGGGCCTCGAACCGGACGCACAGCAGCATCGCACCCAGTGCGCAGGCACTGATCGCGGACGCGGCCGGCAGGACGCGCCGCTGCCCGTAGCGGTCGACGGCGCGGGACACGAGCGGGGTGAGCGCGGCGTAGGCGAGCGCGAACACCGCGGACAGCGCGCCGGCGAGTCCGTAGTCGCCGCGCAACTGCGACAGCATCGTCACGATGCCGATGCCCACCATCGCGATCGGCAGGCGGGCGACGAATCCGGCGGCGGAGAACGCGGCGGAACCGCGGGCGGAGAAGATCTCCCGGTAGGTGCCGATCATTGCCGGTGGTTCTCCTGACGGCCGGTGAGCAGTTGTCGGTGGAGAGTTTGTCACCCTTGCCACGCGGCGCGACCAGTGTGTAAGCATTCTCGGCATGAGCGTTCTGGTCTGTTTCCATGCCCACCCCGACGACGAGGTGTTCGTGACGGGCGGAGTGATGCGGCAGGCGGCCGACGCCGGCCATCGCGTCGTCGTGGTCACCGCGACCGACGGCGCGCTCGGCGAGGTCCCCGACGGTCTGCTCGCGGACGGGGAGACGCTCGCCCAGCGGCGCCGCCGTGAGCTCGAGGCGTCGACGTCCGTGCTCGGCGCGCACCGGGTGGTGATGCTGCACTACGCGGATTCGGGCATGGCGGGCACGCCGGAGAACGCGAACGCGGACGCCTTCTGCAACGTCGACGTCGACACCGCCGCGGCGCGGCTCGCGGAGATCCTCGTCGAGGAATCGGCGGACGTGTTGACGATCTACGACCCCAACGGCGGGTACGGCCACCCCGATCACATCCAGGT
>NZ_JPOC01000010.1 GCF_000738775.1 Prescottella defluvii | reverse complement strand
GCGCACGCCGGGTCTATCCCCTCGGCGCGCGGGCCGGCCGACGGGATCGACCCGGTGTGCGCGGTGCCGATCGTGTTCACCGCGTAGGCCACCGGTCCGGCCAGCCCGGCGAAGAGGGCCGCCACGATCACGACGACGCCCGCCCGGGCCCGCAGCGCGGCGGGCACCAGCATCGCGACCGCGGCCGACGCGCCCACGACGACCACCGCCCAGCGCAGCCACGGCACGTAATCGGGACTGCGCCCCAGCAGGATCCACGCGGTCGACGCGGTGACGGCGATCGTGGCGGCCGCGACGATCCGGGCCCACAGCAGGTCTCGGCGACGCCACAGCGTCACCGCTCCGGCCCCGACGAGCGCCGCGACGGCCGGCGCCAGCGCCACCGTGTAGTACGCGTGGAAGATCCCTGCCATGAAGCTGAACACCAGTCCGGTGACGAGCAACCAGGACCCCCACACGACGAACGACGCGCGCCGGCGGTCGGTCCGGGCGGCGCGCCCACACAGCGCGATCCCGGCAACCGCGAGGATCAGTGCGGCGGGCAACAGCCACGCGATCTGACCGCCCTGCGCGGGCTCGAACAGGCGGGTGATGCCGGTGCTGCCCCACATGCCGCCGCCGGCACCACCGCCCGGCATCGCGGCGCCGCCACCCGGGACGACACTGCCACGCTCGTCACCGCTCAACCGACCGAAACCGTTGTAACCCAACGTCAGTTCGAGGATCGAGTTGTTCTGCGAACCGCCGATCCACGGACGCGAGTCGGCGGGCCACAACTCCACCGCGAGCAGCCACCACCCGGCGGAGACGAGCAGCCCGGCGAGCGCCGCACCCAGTTGCAGGATCCGTCTGCCCAGCTTCGGCGGTCCGGCGATCAGGTACGTCAGCGCCAGTGGCGGCACGACGAGCATCACCTGCAACTGTTTGGTGAGGAAGCCGAGTCCGACGAACAGGCCGGTCAGTACGAGCCATCGGGTGCGGCCGTCCTCGACGCCACGCAGTGTCGCCCACACCGCGGCGATCATCAGCAGCACCAGCAGTGCGTCGGGATTGTCGAACCGGAACATCAGCACCGCGACCGGCGTCGACGCCAGCACCAGTCCCTCGAGCAGGCCCGCGGTGGCTCCGAAGTACCGGCGCACGGTCGCCCACAGCAGCGCGACCGACGCCACGCCGAGCAGCGCCTGCGGCACCAGGATGCTCCACGCGTTCAGTCCGAACGCCCGCACCGACAACGCCATCAGCCACAGCGACGCCGGAGGCTTGTCGACGGTGATCGAGTTGGCTGCGTCCGACGAGCCGAAGAAGAACGCTTTCCACGACACCGAACCCGCCTGCGCCGCAGCCGTATAGAAGGCATTGGCCCAGCCGGAGGCACCCAGGTTCCACAGATACGCGGCGGCGGTGACGATCAGCAGCGCGGCCAGCATCCAGTACTCGCGGCGCGATTTCGGTGCGGCAGGGGGGCACTGCTCTGCAACGGGGCGGTCGACGGCAATGCTCACCGGACGGCTCCTTCCTCGGCGCTGCGGAACACCCACCGCAGACCGATGAATCGGGACAGTGTGGCGACGAGATTCGCGACCACGAGGACGACGAGCTCGAGATGAGGAGACGCACCGGGCGCCGACCGGTGCAGGACGGCCAGCGATCCGCTGGTGACGGCGAGACCGAGACCGAAGACGACCAGGCCCTGCAGTTGGTGCCGCGCGACGTCGTGCCGACCACGGACACCGAACGTGAACGCCCGGTTGGCGGCGGTGTTCGCGATCGCTGTGATCAGCAGCGCGAGGGCGTTGGCCCACTGCGCGCCCAGCACACCCTGAAACGCGAGGTAGAGCAGTGCGTACGCGGCGGTGCTGGCGATCCCGACGGCAGCGAACCGCACCAACTGCCTCAGCATCGCCGACGACGACCCCGCTGCCAGGTCGCCCCGGCCGAGATTCGCCCGCAGGGAGGCGAGCGGCAGCGCCCCGGTCAGCAGGGCACGGCCCACCCGCGCGACACCCCGCAGGTCGGCGACGGCGGTCGCGACGATGTCGACCCGGCTGTCCGGATCGTCGACCCAGTCGACGGGGACCTCGTGGATCCGCAGTCCCGCCCGTTCGGCGAGCACCAGCAGTTCGGTGTCGAAGAACCACCCACCGTCCTCGACCAGCGGCAACAACACCCGGGCGGCGTCCGCGCGTATCGCCTTGAACCCGCACTGCGCGTCCGAGAAGTGCGCCCGCAGCGCCCCCTTCAGGATCAGGTTGTAGCTGCGGGAGATGAATTCGCGTTTCGGCCCGCGCACCACCCGCGACGACCGGGCCAAACGGGATCCGATCGCGAGGTCCGAATGCCCCGACAGCAACGGGGCGACGAGCGGCATGAGTGCCTCGAGCCCCGTCGACAGGTCCACGTCCATGTAGACCAGGACCCGGGCGTCGGAGCGGCCCCACGCCGCGCGCAGCGCCCGCCCGCGCCCCTTCTCGTCGAGGTGCAGCACCCGCACCTCGGGGAACTCGTCCGACAATGCTCGGGCAATCCCGAGAGTGCCGTCGGTACTGGCGTTGTCCGCGATCGTGATTCGTGCGGTGAAGGGCAACTCGGAGGACAGGTAGCTGTGAAGGAGTCGCACGCATCCCGCGAGGGACTGCTCCTCGTTGTACACCGGCACCACGACGTCGAGGGCCGGCGCAGTCGTCACCGCCTCGGGTCGCCGCAGGGCAACCGAGGGCTGGGGTTCGGTCGTCATGAAACTCAGGTTGCCGCGCGCACCTTCGGCCCGGCTGGAGCCCAGCTGTGAGCTTCCTGTCAACCGGACGCCGGATTGCTCCTCACGCCCGAAGTGTCACGAATACCGTTGCAGCTCCGTCATTTTCCGTCCGTCAGAACGGCGCTACGACGCCAGCGATCGGGATGCGCCCAGCGACCGCGACCCGGAAGTCGACCATGGCGCGCTGCAGGTGATCGGGACTGGTCACGACGACAGCGCCGTTCGCACCGCGGTCGGCGAGAATGCGATTGGTGTTCACGGCGTTCTCGACGGTGGACCGCGACGTGTTCTCCTCGGTGATCCGGAACGGCAGGATCCCGTTCGCCACGAGCCACTGCCGCATCGCCTGCGCCTCCGTGACCCCGGACTTCGGCACACCACCGGTGACGATGATCGGCGCCAGCGGAAATCGCTGCGCCAGTTGCAGGGCCGCCTGCAGGCGGGACACCAGGAGCGGCCGCATCGTCCCGTCGTCGTAGAGGCCCGCGCCGAGTACCACGATGTTCGTGGCGAAGGGGTTGAAGGCGAGCATCACCGGAACCTGCGTGGTCAGGGTCTCCATCCGGGTACACGCGACGATGCTGTCCCGGTCCTGGCTCTGGCAGCCGCCCGCGACGGACAGCGCCCCGTTGACCAGGGTCGTCACCGACAGCGCGTCGACGATGTCGAGCGAGGACTCGGCGGCAGCCTGGCCGGGCAGTGCGATCGCGGCGGCCGCCGCGGCGATCACCGCGGGTACGACGAGGCGAGAACGCAACTGGAGACGTGACCGGAGACGTAACGAACGTGGGGACATGGCACTCCTCGGTAGCGGTCCCCCGACCGAACGTGAAAGTTTCGCATCAGTGTGACCTGCACCACGAGACCGCGTGACCCGTTCCGTGATACTCCGCGGTCACAACGCGTGTCGCGTACCGGACGTCGCGCACCGCGGGCGGAGTACCGACGGTGGCCGAAGCCACCTATCCTCGCCCTATGCCTTCTGTGTTCAGCGCCATCATCGCCGGAGACCTGCCGGGCCGTTTCGTGTGGGAGGACGAGGACGTCGTCGCGTTCCTGACCATCGCCCCCGTCACCCAAGGCCACACCCTCGTCGTCCCCCGCAAGGAGGTCGACCAGTGGCAGGACGTCGACGACGAACTGTTCGCCAAGTGCACCACCGTCTCCCGCACGATCGCGAGGGCGGTCCGCAAGGCGTTCGACGCGCCGCGCGCCGGCTTCCTGATCGCTGGGCTCGAGGTCCCGCACCTGCACATGCACGTCTTCCCCGCCTACAGCATGGGGAACTTCGACATCAGCGGCGCCGATCCGAACCCGTCCCCGGAGTCGATGGACGAGGCCGCCACGAAGATCAAGGCGGCACTGCGCGACCTCGGCCACGAGGCGAACGTCCCGGCCTGACGGGTCAGCCCCTCGGCAGCCGCACCCGGAAGGTCGACCCCTCCCCGGGTGCGCTGTCGACGGTGACCGTGCCGTCGTGCGCGGCCACGATGGCCGCGACGATGGACAGCCCGAGGCCGCTGCCGCCGCTCGCCCGGGTGCGGGACGCGTCGGCTCGGTAGAAGCGCTCGAACACCCGCGCGGCGTCCTCGTCGCCCAGTCCGGGTCCGGTGTCGGACACCTCGACGACCGCGTCGGCCCCGTCGGTGCCGACACGCACCGTCACCGACGCCATGTCGGGGGTGTGCTCGAGGGCGTTGCCCGTCAGATTGCCGAGCACCTGCCGCAGCCGGGCGTCGTCGCCCATCACCTCGGCAGGTTCCGAACCGGGCAGGACCTCCAACGTGATCTGCCGCTGCGGGGCGAGCGCACGCGCATCGTGGACGGCGTCGGCCGCGACCGCCAGCAGGTCCACCGGACGCCGCTCGAACGGTCGCTGCGCGTCCATCCGCGCCAGCATCAGCAGGTCCTCGACCAGCAGACCCATCCGGGTGGCCTGGCCCTCGATGCGGCTGAGCACCATCTCCGCGTCCGTCGACGCGCCCTGACGGTACAGCTCGGCGAAGCCCCGGATTGTGGCCAGCGGCGTGCGCAGTTCGTGACTGGCGTCGGCGACGAAGCGGCGCATCCGCTCCTCCGACCGTCGGGCCGATTCCTCCGACGCCTCCGTCGCCGCGAACGCCGACTGGATCTGCGCGAGCATCCCGTTGAGTGCCGACGACAACCGGCCCACCTCGGTGCGCTGGTCCCGCTCCGGCACCCGGCGGTGCAGATCGCCCGCGGCGATGTCGGCCGCCGTCTCCTCCACCTCCCGCAACGGTCGCAGGCTGCGGCGCACCACGAAGTACCCGGCGAATCCGAGCGCGACGAGCACCACGGCGCCGATCCCGACCTGCAGCACCACCAGACGCTCGACGGTGGCGTCGATATCGGAGAGTTTCACCGCGACGGTCGTCGTACCCGACGGCGTGGTCACCGTCATCTCCCGCCACCGGACGTCCCCGCCGCCGACCGACCCCACCGTCACCGGCCCCGGATCGTCACTGAGTACCGGTGTGGCGCTTGTGTTCTCGTCGTTGATCTCCATCCGCACGGTGCCGTCGGGTTCGGTGGTCCGCACGTAGAAAGGACTCGGCGGCCGATCCGGCCCGAGCTCGGCGACCGGCGGACGGGGCCGCGGATCCCGCGGTGCGGCCCAGCCGTGCGCGGCGTCGAACAGTTGCCGATCGGTCCGATCGATCAACGAGGACTCCATCGCGGACGTGACGGCGACGCCCGACGCGAGCAGTCCCGCGGCCGTCAACAGCAACAGCGCCACGACCAGGGTGATCCGCAGCGGCAACGCACGCAGGCGCCTCATCCGTCCGCCTACCGCGGTTCGCGCATCACGTAGCCGACGCCGCGCAGGGTGTGGATCAGACGCGGCTCGGTGGTGTCGACCTTGCGGCGCAGGTACGAGACGTAGGACTCGACCACACCCACCTCGCCACCGAAGTCGTAGTTCCACACGTGATCGAGGATCCGCGGCTTGCTCAGCACCGTGCCCGCGTTGACCATGAAGTAGCGCAGCAGCGTGAACTCGGTGGGCGACAACGCAACCTGCTCACCCGCCTTCCACACCTCGTGGGTGTCGTCGTCGAGTTCGATGTCCGCGAACCGGACCCGGGCCGGCGGCCCGCCCTGATCGCCTCGACCGGCGCGCCGCAGGATCACCCGCAGCCGCGCCACCACCTCCTCCAGGCTGAACGGCTTGGTGACGTAGTCGTCGGCGCCGATCGTCAACCCGGTGACCTTGTCCTCGACGGCATCGCGGGCGGTGAGGAACAGCACCGGAGCGTCGACGCCGTCCGCGCGCAGGCGGCGCAGCATCGCGAAGCCGTCCATGCCGGGCATCATGACGTCGAGGATCAGGGCGTCGGGCCGGAAGGTCCGCGCCCGGTCGAGACCCTCGGCCCCGTTGGACGCGGTCTCCACCTCGAACCCCTGGAACCGGAGGCTGACGGACAGCAGTTCGACCAGCGACGGCTCGTCGTCGACGATCAGTACCCGGACCTGCGGCGTCTCACTCACCCCACCAGAATCCCCGATTCACCTGGTCGTCGGCTGGACGTTCGCTGGGAGATTCCTGTGAACGGTCGCCGAGAAGACCCCCGAACCCCTGAACGGGAGTTCACGGCACGCCCCGGACCACGAAACGTGCCGTGAATTCCCGTTCAGGACGCGGGGTGGTGACGCGGGGTGGTGAGGATGGCCACCAAATCTGGAATCGGTGCGCCGTTTCGGTACCTTGGTACCAGTCAGACGACATCCGGACGAGCACACCGTACCCGGCCAGCGACAAGACGGTGTTTGGAGAGTTGAAACACCATGGCCTGGATCGTTCTCGTAATTTCCGGTGTGCTCGAAGCTGTGTGGGCGACCGCCCTCGGCAAGTCCGCGGGCTTCACCCGGCTCGCCCCGTCGATCGTGTTCGGCGTCGGCATCGTCCTCAGCATGGCCGGACTCGCCTACGCGATGCGCACCCTCCCCACCGGAACCGCGTACGCGATCTGGGTGGGTATCGGCGCCTCCCTGACCGTCGCCTACGCGATGGCCACCGGCGACGAGAGCGCGTCGTTCGTCAAGATCCTGCTGATCCTCGGCATCGTCGGCTGCGTCGTCGGCCTGAAGGTTCTGCACTGACCGACCGATCCGCACCCGAATACCCCGACACCCGATTTGACTGTGTGGCGCAGGTTACAGTTATCGAATGAACCTGGTGTCAGCGATCACGTTCCCGGTCCGTGCCGGCCTGGCCATCACGGACGCGGCACTCGAGGTCGCCGAGACGGCGCTGGCCACGACCCGGCTGGCACTGTCGAGCACCACCGTCACCAGCGTCGGCGCCGCCACCCTCGCGAACCCCCGCGGACCGTTGCAGTTGGTGCAGCAATTGGCGGCGCTGGCCTCCGACGAGCGCCCGCTGGGGCAGGCCCTGCGCCCCGGCGGACCGCTCGACCGCCTGCTCGCCCCGGGTGGCGTCGTCGACCGGCTCACCTCCGACGGCGGCACACTCGAGCGACTGTTCGAGCCCGGCGGGCCGCTTGATCGGGTACTGGCCCCGGGTGGCCCACTCGACCGCGTGACGTCGGAGAACGGCCCCCTCGACCGGGTGCTGTCCGAGGACGGGCCGCTCGAACGCCTGCTCGCGCCGGGCGGCCTGCTCGACCGGCTCACCGCCGAGGACGGCCCGCTCGAGCGGCTCACCTCGGAGGACGGCGCCGTGGAGCGGCTGACGAAGAAGGACGGGATCGTCGACCGGGCGCTGGCCGAGGACGGCATCCTCGAGACGCTGCTCGCCGAGGACGGCGCCTTCGAGCGGCTCATCGCGGAGGGCGGTCCGCTCGATCAGATCGTGGCGTTGTCGGAGACGCTGACGGCGCTGGCCCCGAACCTGCAGCGGATGAGCGCGAGCATCGATCTCCTCCAGGAGACGGTGGGGGTGCTGAGCGCGGCGGTCGGGCCGCTCGGCGACCTCGCCGGACGCCTGCCCGGGCGCTGGCTCAAGGGCGGACGCGGACCCGATCTATCCCTCGGACCCGCCTGACAGGTGCGCGTCGAAGAACGCGAACACCCGACGCCACGCGTCCTCTGCGGTGTCGTGGTCGTAACCCATCCCGGCGATCCGCGCCAGCGTGTTCGCCCGGCCGGAGACGATGCGGTTCGCGAAGCTGTGTCCCACCCCCGGGTAGGTCTCGACGTCGTGCTCCACTCCCGCCCCGGTGAGGGCGTCGTCGAGTTTGCGTCCGGCGCCCCACAGGATCGGATCCCGCGCACCGTAGCTTCCGACGATCGGGCAGGTGCCGCCGAGAGCGTCCTCGAGGTGTCGGGGCAGCGGACCGTAGAACGGCGCGGCGGCGGCAAACCCCTTGGGCGCGAGAACAAGTGCGAACCCACCGCCCATGCAGAATCCGACCGCGCCGACCTGACCCGTGCAATCGGGTCGGGCGGCCAGCAGGTCCCGCGCCGCGAGCAGGTCGTCGACGGCGCGCCCCTGCCGCCGGATCAGTTCACGGAAGACCCGGACGACACACCGGGTCCGCCCTCCACGGGAGTACAGGTCGGGGGCGAGCGCGAGGTAGCCGTGGGCGGCGACGCGGGCGGTGATCTCGCGGATGTCGCGGCCGACGCCGAGCGCGTCGTGGACGACCACCACGCCGGGCCACGGCCCGTCACGCCCCGGGGTCTCGAGTACCGCATCGATCGAACCGTCCGGTGTGGGCAGCGAAAGCGTGGCCATTCTCCGAGACTAGGGTCCTCGGTCCCGGTTCCCCGGGTGATTCGTAACGATTCGACCGCTGCCGGTGGGGCTTTCATTCCGGTTGCGTAACCACTTCACCGAGGCCCGTCTGCGGGGTGGATCCGTCGCTAGCCTGGCCTTGGCGCGGTTGCTCCACCCGGAGTGCGCGCCGCCGGTGATTCCGGTGCGAAATGCACGGGACGGCAATGGAAGTACCTGGAAGGGCACGGAAGCAGTCGATGAACCACATCTCGAACGTCCGCCGGACCACCGCGAGCGGTGCCGGCACCGGATCCATCAGCACCGAAGAGATCAAGTCCCGCATCGCGGCAATGTTCGGAGACGCACCGGCCGGCCATCAGGACAAGTAGGCCCGGCACCTTCCCACCTCGATCACTCCCCCGCTTCGTCCCCCGCCGGACGCGCCCGGATGTGTGCGCGCTCGCCCTGGCGCCCGAAGAGCCCCAGGAATTCGACGGGGTTCGCGTCCGCCGCGCCGAACCAGTGCGGGACGCGGGTGTCGAACTCGGCGGCCTCGCCCGGGAGCATCACGATGTCCTGCTCGCCGAGCACCAGTCGCAGCTTCCCGTTGAGCACGTAGAGCCACTCGTAGCCCTCGTGTACCCGTGGGTCCGGTTCCTGCGGGCCGACGACGCCCGGGATCACGTGCTTGTACGCCTGGATTCCGCCCGGCCGTCGGGTGAGCGGCACGATAGTCTTGCCACCCCGGGTGACGGGCCGCATGTGGATCCGCGGGTCCCCGGTCGCCGGTGCGCCGACGAGTTCGTCGAGCGGCACCCCGTACGCCCTGGCCAGCGGCAACAGCAGTTCCAGATTCGGCTTGCGCTGACCCGACTCGAGCCGCGACAGCGTGCTCACCGAGATCCCGGTGTCCGCGGACAGGTCCGCGAGGGTCACCGCCCGCTGCTGCCGTAGGTCCCGCAACCGCGGGCCCACCGCGCCGAGGATGCGGCCCATGTCGTCGACGTCGTCCATGTCTCCCAGCCTGCCCGGAAGTTGCCACTTCGGCAATAAACCTTGCTCACCGATGCCCGCGGTCGGCATGGTGGTGGTACCGAGGGAGGTATCGATGAGCGAACAGATGTCGGACGGATACGACGTAGTGGTGGTCGGCGGCGGCGCCGCCGGCCTGGAGGGAGCGTTGATGCTCGCCCGGTCCCGCCGGAGCGTGCTGGTGATCGACGCGGGTCGACCGCGCAACGCCCCGGCGGACGGGGTGCACGGCTTCCTGACCCGGGACGGCGTCCCACCCGCCGAACTGGCGAGGATGGGCCGGGACGAGGTCCGCGGCTACGGCGGGCACGTCGTGGACGGCACGGTCGCGGACATCCGCCGCGAGGACGCCCGGTTCACCGTGGACCTCGCCGACGGCCGGACCGTGCAGGCACGCCGTGTGCTGGTGACGACCGGTCTGGTCGACGAGTTGCCCGACGTCCCGGGCCTGCGGGAACTGTGGGGACGGGACGTGCTGCACTGCCCGTACTGCCACGGGTGGGAGATCAGCGATCAGCCCGTGGGCGTGTTGGCGACCGGTCCGATGTCCGTGCACCAGGCACTGATGTTCCGGCAGTGGACCGACGACGTCGTCCTGTTCGCGCACACGGGCCCGGAACCGACGGCCGAGGAACACGAGCAGCTCGCGGCCCGCGGCGTCACCGTCGTCCCCGGACGAGTGCAGTCACTCGTGACCGACGACGGCCGCCTCACCGGGGTCCGCCTCGCCGACGGCACCGTCGTCGACCGTCGGGCGCTGGTCGTGGCACCGCGGTTCGTGGCACGCGTCGACGCGCTCACCTCGCTGGGCCTCGAGACCGAGGTCGAGCCGATGAGCGGTGGCCGGTTCGTGCCGGGCGACTGGTCCGGACAGACGAAGGTCCCCGGGGTGTGGGTCGCGGGCAACGTCGCCGACGCCAAGCTGCAGGTCCTCGGAGCTGCGGCAGGTGCCGCGATGGCCGCCGTCGCGATCAACAGCGACCTCATCCTCGAAGACACACAGATTGCCGTCGCGCAGCACCGCGCACGCGAATCGAAGGGAATGGACGCATGACCGAGCAGTTCGACGAGAACTTCTGGAACGAGCGGTACCGCTCGAGTGACCGCGTGTGGAGCGGAAATCCGAACGGCGGCCTGGTACAGGAGGTTTCGAACCTCGACCCCGGAACCGCACTGGACGTCGGCTGCGGCGAGGGCGCCGACGCGATCTGGCTCGCCGGCCGCGGATGGCAGGTGACGGCCCTGGACCTGTCCGTCGTCGCCGTCGAGCGCGCCGCCGAACACGCGGCCGGCGCCGGCGACGACATCGCCCGCCGGATCACGTGGCAGCAGGCCGACCTGCTCGAGTGGGATCCGGGCACCGACCGGTACGACCTCGTGACGTCGCAGTACGTGCACCTGCCCACCGGCCCACGCGAAGCGCTGTACGACCGTCTCGCCGACTTCGTCGCGCCGGGCGGCACCCTGCTGATCGTGGGGCACCACCCGTCGGATCTGCACTCAGGGGTGCAGCGCCCGCCGCACGCCGAGCTGTACTTCACCCCGGAAGACGTTGTGTCCCGGCTGGATCCGAAGGACTGGCAGATCGTCACCGCCACCTCGGTGTCGCGCAACGTCCGGCACGGCGACCACGACGTCACCATCCACGACAGCGTCGTCCGCGCACGTCGGGCCGGCTGAGGGTTCCGATCATCCATCGTGGCGCCGGCCGACTCGGCCGGCGCCACGGCCCTCGCCGTCACACCCACGCCGCGCGCAACCTCGCGTCCCGCGCGCGCAACCGGCCGCGCAGCGCGCTGACCTGCGCGCGGGAGCTGTCGGGCAGGTAGTACCCGGGGCGAATACAGGTAGTCGAACAGGTAGTTCTAACGTGGCTGGCGCACCCCTCGGAGAGAGAACCTGGAGTAGTCACATCGGCACTACCCGAGGAGAACGGTCATGATGCGTCGCGGACGCAAGACGCTCATTTTGCTTGACAGCGGAAGTTGGCGATTCGGCCGTATCGTCGGTCCGCGCCGTAGCGAGTCCGGCGTGCGGGTCCAACTCCTCGAACGCGACGGCGGGAAGTTTCCGATCTTCACCGTCGCCGAGCAGACGGTGGGCGACGGTTTCGCCCTCTGAGCGCGTCCCCTCCAGGTTCATCTCTCGAAGCCCCGAGCAAACGCTCGGGGCTTCTTTCTCACAGACGCCCTGACACCCTCCGCCAGATCACACGTCGGCTGGACACGCGCGCTACGGTGACATGCAAGCTGACCGGAATGCCTGGTTCGCCGATGTGGGCCGTCGCCGGCGTGTTCTGCTTCGCGGCATCCAGAAGGGCCATCATGCGGTGGGCGAGCGTTCACCCTCCCCCGTCGATTCCGAACGAAGGGCAACCATGAGCAGCACTCTGCCGAGTACACCTCCGACCGACGCCGAGATCATTGCCGTCATCCGCAACCACGCAGCCGACCGCGCGAACGAGGGCGTGAAGATCGCCCAGGCCCTGACTGACATCACGTGCAGTGGTGGGGTCGTCACCGCCGTCTTCAACCCGTCACGCGCGGGACTCACGGTCGAGGTTTTCGGCGACATCAACCCGTTCGAGAATCTCGCGCAGTTCGTCGGTACGCCGATCGCATTCGACGATTCGGTCGGGCAGTGGTTCCGGCAGCGACTGGTCCGTATCGACACGGAACTCCCCGACGGGTCTCCACTCGGATCGTTGACGGCCGACGAGCTTCACGAGTTGAGGACAACGGGAAAGGCCCCCGAGTAGCCAGGAGACGAGAAGCGTTTCTAGGCCTGGTCGAACCACTCGTCTCGACTGATGAAGTAGACCGACCATCCGTCGGCGTTGGACGCTGTCCGCCGCATGCCGAGCCGTGTCAATGCTCGCTGAGCAGGCACATTGTCCGGAGCGGTTTCGGCTCCGATCCGTTGAAGATTCAACGCGCCGAATCCTGCTCCCAGACAAGCTTTTGCAGCCTCGACCGCCAGGCCCTTGTGCCAGAAGCTCCGGTTACCTCGACCCCCGATTCCCACCTCCGGGCCCCAGCCGTAGTCCTCGTGCTGAAGTCCCACGTCGCCGACAATCCGTCCGCCGGCGCGTTCGATGACCGTCCACAGACTCAGTTGGTCATCGGACTCGTACAGATCGATCTTGGACCGGACCCATCGTTCGGCTTCGGCGACTGACGTCGGTACATCCGGCGTCAGGTACTGCATCGCGTCGGCGTCACCGTAGACGGCGAGTAGTTCCTGGGCATCTTCCAGGCGCATCGGACGAATTTCGAGACGATCGGTGAAAAGTGGGAATCGTATTCGTTCAGGCACGCGCCAACCCTAGTGCCGCGCGCAGCACGGTTCCGAATGAATTTCAGGAACCCTCAGGAGGGAAAATGGCCCCTCACCAGCTTCACCGTTGGTGAGGGACCTTTCCTTCGGAGCCCCCTGTCAGGATTGAACTGACGACCTTTCGCTTACAAGGCGAGTGCTCTACCACTGAGCTAAGGAGGCAGTGGAGCGCGCCCATCATATCCATAGCAACAGTGGTGTGCGTAACCGTGCCGCGACCGCCCGTTTTCGTTAGCGTTGTCCCATGCGCATCTCGGAGATCGCCACTGTCCTCGCGTGGCACGACGCTCTCAATTCGTCCGACATCGACACGCTGCTCGCGGTGTCGAGCGACGACATCGACATCGCCGGCGAGGAGGGCGCAGCGCAGGGGCTGACGATGCTCCGCGAGTGGGCCTCGTCGGCCGGCCTTACACTGGTCCCCGGCCGGATGTTCATGCACGACGGGGTGATCGTCGTAGAGGAGCAGGCCACCTGGGCGTCTGCACCCGACCAATCCAAGACCGTGGCGACCGCGTTCCGTGTCGTGAACGACCAGGTGACCACCGTCTTCCGGCACGACACTCTCGAAGAGGCACTGGAGGCCACCGATCTCAGCGAGAAGGATCTCGTCACCGACATCTGACATGCGCAGGTTTGCGGCATCGCTCGGCAGTCTCGTCAAGGACCGCCGGGCGACGGTCGACACGGTCACGGCCGCGCCGACCCCGCTGCAGCCGATCGACCTCACCGACGATGCACGAGTGGCCGAGGTGCTCGATCTCGCGGTCCGGGTCGGCGAGGTGCTGCTCGCGTCCGGTACGGCCGCGATGGACACCGCCACCCAGGTGAAGTTCATCGCGGCGACGTACGGACTGGCACAGTGCGACGTCGACGTCACCTACAACTCGATCGTCGTGTCGGCGCACCGCGGTCCGCTGATCCCGCCGGCCGGCACGATGCGCATCGTGCACTACCGCTCGATGGACTTCACCCGCCTCGCGGCCGCCGACCGGCTGACCCGACGGATCCGCCTCGAGGCCATCACCCCCGCGCAGGCGCACGCCGCGCTCGACGCGATCGTCTCCGCGCCGCACCCCTACAACCGGTGGATCGCGACGCTGGGCTGGGCCGGACTGGCGGCCGCGGTGGCCGTGCTCCTCGGCGGCGGCCCGCTCATCACCGCCGTCGCGTTCCTCACCACCGTCGTCATCGACCGCTTCAACCGGGTCCTCAACCGCTTCGGCCTTCCGTACTTCTTCCAGCAGATGATGGGTGGCCTGATCGCTGCGGCGCCGGCTACCGCGTTGTACACGATCCAGGATCATCTGGGCGTCGTCATCAGACCCTCACAGGTCATCGCCGCCGGAGTGGTGGTGCTGCTGTCCGGGCTGTCGCTGGTGGGCTCGGTGCAGGACGCCATCACGGGGGCCCCGATCACGGCGGCCGCCCGGTTCTTCGAGGTCGTCATGATGACGGGCGGCATCATCGCCGGCGTCGCGCTGTCGCTGCGGGTGGCGTCGGCGCTGGGTGCGAACCTGCCGGTGATCAGCAACGCCGCGCAACCGGACCTGACCCAGCTTCCGGTCAAGGTGGCCGCGGGCGCGCTGGCCTCGATGTTCTATGCGCTGGTCTGCTACGCCGAGCGCCGGGCGCTCACGGCGGCCGGACTGGGTGGCGCCGCCGGACTCCTCTTCTTCGTCCTGGCCCAGAGTGCGGGGATCGGTCCGGTCATCTCGTCCGCGATCGCCGCGACGGTGGTCGGTTTCGCGGGTGGCCTGATGGCACGCCGCGCCTTGACCCCGCCGCTCGTGGTCGCCGTCGCGGGCATCACCCCACTGCTGCCCGGCCTGTCGCTCTACCGCGGCCTGTACGCGCTGCTCAACAACGAACTGATCATCGGACTCAGCGCCCTGCTGTCCGCGTTCGGCATCGGGTGCGCGCTGGCCGCCGGCGTCACACTCGGGGAATGGGGCGCGCGGACATTGCGCCGGCCGCCCCGTATGCGCCGGAATGCGACGCTTCGCCGAAACACGACGCTGCGCCGTCCGAGGTTCGGACGACGCAGCGTCGTGATGAGCGATCCGGTGCCCGATTCCGTGACCAAATAGGTCGACGGGGCGGGCGGAAAGGGCTACTTGCCGGCGTTCTTCTGGTCCTGCTCCATGGCCTCACGCAGGCTCTTCGGCCGCATGTCGGTCCAGTTCTTCTCGACGTATTCGACGCATGCCTGACGCGAATCCTCACCGAAAACGATCCTCCAGCCCTGCGGGACCTCGGAGAATGTGGGCCACAGGGAGTGCTGGTCCTCGTCGTTCACCAACACATAGAAGCGGCCGTCTTCGTCGTCGAACGGATTGGTGCTCATCTAACCTCGCTTATCGCGTACGGGTTGTCTGCGCTCAGCCTAGCAAGGCGACCGCCGAGATCTCGATGAGCGAGAATCGAATTGAGAATCTCTCCTGCGCGCACCGCAACATTGGACAGCAACGACGCCGTCAGTCCGTGGGTCTTCTCGGTCCCGCCCTGCAGGTAGATGCCCCCACGGACCCCCGGACCGGCCTCGAGTCGGTAGTCGCGGCCGATCCCCCGATCGACGCGCACCTCGGGCAGTGACGCGCCGAACAACGACTCCAGCGGCGCCGCCGAGAACCCGGTCGCCAGGACCAGTGCGTCACAGGCCAGCGTGTCGGTCAGGCCGTCGATCGAACTGCGCACCGACACCTCGATACCGTCCTCGACTTCGCGGACACCCTCGATCTCGGAGGCACGACGCATGAACAGGCGTCGCTCACCTCGGACTCGTTCCTGATATTCGGTGGCGTAGAGCTCGTTGATCAGGTCGATGTCGACGACCGAATAGTTCGTACTGCGGTGCAGTTCGAGCAGCCGGGCACGTTCCTGCGCGGGCGCGGCGTGCAGTTCGTCCACTGTGTCCGGATCGAAGATCCGATTCGCATACGGGCTGTCGTCGGCGGGGCTGAACCCGAAGCGGGAGAACACACTGTGCACCTCGGCGTCGGGATAGTTGGTGTGCAGGTACTGCACCACCTCGGCGGCGCTCTGTCCGGCGCCCAGGACGACGAACCGTTGATGCACGGGCTCGGGCAGCTCCGCGATCCGGAACAGGAACTGGTGGTTGTGGAAGCAGCGCGCGGACGGGGTTGCCCACTCCGGCAGCCGTTCCCGCAGCCCGGCACCCACCACGACATTGCGGGCGTACACCTCTCGACCGTCCCTCGGCTCCACCGCGAACCGGTCCAGGACACCCGAGGCATCGGCGACGCCCTCGACCCGGTCGACGACCGAGCCGTAGCGGACGTCCGCCTCGACCCGCTCCGCCGCCCACTGCAGGTAGTCCTGGAACTCGTGACGGGTCGGGAAGAAGGTCTGGTGGTTCACGAAGTCGACCAGTCGCTCACGGGCGTGCAGGTACGCGAAGAAGCTGTAGCCACTGCACGGGTTTCGGAAGGTGACCAGGTCCTTCGGGAACGCGATCTGCATGGTCGCGCCGTCGAGGAGCATGCCCTGATGCCAGCCGAACTGATCCTGCCGCTCGAAGAAGCGTGCCGTGATCCGCGCGTCGGGCGCGCACTCGCCGTTGTGCTCCTCGATCGCGATCGCGAGCGCGAGATTCGCGGGCCCGAATCCGATCCCGACGACGTCGAGCGGCTCCTCGAGCGTGTCCCCAATTCCGGTTCGTCGGCTGTCAGTCATCGCTCATCGTCCGTCCTCGTCGCACCGGCACCCCGATCTGAGTTCGCATCCCTGCGTGGCAAAAGATAGCAAAGGCTATCCTCAGTTTGGGATGCTACCAACCAGGAACCGACTGCGCTCTTCGTAGCGCAAGCCCCCCGTTCACGCGCTCCTCACGACCGTGCGGTGTCGCCCGTGACCACTTCCAGCAACGCCGGAATCTCTCGCGCCCACCGCTCGACGGTGTCCCGGTCGAGCACTCCTGTGGAGAACTCGAAGTAGGCGCGAACCGGACCCGCGCCCGCGGACTCGCGGAAGGCCAGTGTCAATTCCGCCGAGGGCATTCCGACCGACACCGGCAGGAACCCCTCGACCACGCCGTCGAGCCCGCCGGTGCGGTCGGTCCCGGGCCGCTCGTCGTGAACGAGCATCACCTGCGGGTAGCGGGTTCCCACCCGTCCACCGAGCTCGGCTGCAACCCAACCGAATCCGACATGCCGATGGCCCAATGCCTCACGGTTCGACGCCTGGACACGCGCCAGCAGCTCGTCGAATCTCGGCGAACCACTCGTATCGGTACGCAGAATCACGATGTTGGAGAAGCAGCCGACCAGGCCGTCGAGCACCTCCTCCTCACGACCGGTGACCAGTGCGCCGATCGGGATGTCGTTCCCTGCACCGTGTCTGGTGAGAATCGTCGCGAGCGCCGCCTGCATCACCGTGAACGTGTCGACCCCCACCCGGCCCGCGAGGCGGTCGACACCGTCGCGCAGCGCCGCACCGATGTCGACCCGGACTGTTTCCCGCCGAGGCTCACGGACACCGGCGGGGGCGGGCAGATGCAGCCGGGTCACCATGCCCGACAGACGGTTCCGCCAGTAGTCGAGCTGCCGGGCGTGCCGGCTCTCCGGGTCGGCCGGATCCCCCAGCAACCGGGCCTGCCAACGGGCGAAGTCCGGGTACCCCACCTCCAGCGGCGCCCACTCCGGCCGCGCCCCGCGTGATCGAGAAGCATACGCGGACAACAGATCTGCGAGAAGCAGCCGCATCGACCTGTCGTCGGCCGCCAGGTGGTGCATCGTCAGGAGCAGCACCCGGTGGCCCGCGTCGTCGCACACCAGGTGCAGCCGAAGAGGCGCCTCCTCGGTGAGGTCGATCCGCAGTTGCGCCAGCCCGTGGACCCGGCGCTGCAGGTCGTCGTCGCCGATATCGATCACCTCGAGGCGCGGCCGCGGACCGTCCGACGCGAACACCTCCCCGCCGTCCGACGCGAACACCGTGCGCAGCGGGGCATGCCGCTCGACGACGTCGTCGAGCGCCCTCGACAGGTGCTTACGATCGACCGCACCTGCCAGTTGCAGCGCCAGCGCGTGGTCGGCCCGCGCCGACCGGCCCGCCGCCCGGTGCCGCAGCCAGTGCAGGCGCTGCGACGGTGCGAGCGGCGCCGGTCCCGACGCCTCCATCGGGACGAGCGCGGGATGACGATCGTCGTCGGTCGTCGGGTCGAGTGCGGCAACCGTCGCCACGGGGTCAGCGAAGAACTGGGACAGGAAGTGCACCAACCGATCCTGGTGCCGGAGCAGTTCGACGCGCTGCCCCGCCGGGGCCCGCAGATCGATCCGGATCGGCTCGCCGTCCTGCCCGCCCTGGATGGAGAAGTCGAGGTCACGGACCGGCCCGGTGGACAGGTCCCGCACCCGGGCCACCGCCTCGCCGAGCGTGACCGGATGGTCGAACATCAGCGAGTTGATGCCAGGACCGAACACCCGGCGGTCCGGGTCGATCGCACGAACCTCCCGCTCCAGATCCTCGCCGCGGTAGCGGCCGTGCCGCAGGGCCGCGACCAGTCGGACGTCGATCGCGCGGGCGAGTTCCCCGACGGTGGCGTCCGGATCCACGTGGAACGTCACCGGCAGGATCGTCGACACGGCGCCGGGAATGCGCCGCATCGCGGTCCCGATCCGCGCGGCGATCGGCACGGACACCGTCAACTCGCGCAGTCCGGTGACGCGGTGCAGATAGGCGACGAGCAGCGCCATCGGCAGGCGGCTGCGACGGATCCCGACGTCGGCAGCGAACGCGGACAACGCATCCGCGATGCCGGCATCGAGGTGAACGGTGGTGGATTCGGGGGGCGCCGACGCCGAGGCCGGGCCCCCGGCACACAACTGGAGCGGCTCCGCCGACTGCAGAACCTCGGCGAGCCAGTAGTCGCGGTCCGCGGCGAACCTGGCCGACCCGCGATAGTCGAGGTCCGCGTCGACCAGATCACGCAGTGCCCACTCCGGCGCCGCGGACGCGCGGTCGGGGTCGGGGTCGGGGTCGGTATAGCGGGCAGCAGTGTCCGCAACCAGCAGCGCGATGCCGTGACCGTCGACGAGTGCCTGGTGGTACCGCTGATACCAGACGGTGTGATCGTCGGCGAGCAGTAGCAGCGCGTGCGCGAAGAGCGCATCGGCGCCGGTGACGTCGACGACGGTTCCCAAGTCGCGGTCCATCCACGCCTGCGCGGCGGCCTCCGGATCGGCGACGTCGCGCAGGTCGACCACCTCGAGCGACCACGCATCGCCCGGCGCCGGCACCTGCAGCAGGGTGCCGTCCTCCCCCACCCGGAACCGCACATGCAGCGCCTCGGCGTGAGCGACGGTGCGGCGGATCGCATCCGCGAGCCGGTCCACGTCGATCGGACCGGTGACGTCGACGACGAGCGACACGTTGTGGGCGGTGCTCCGCGGGTGTTGTTGCTGCGCGGTCAGGATCTGGGACTGCGCAGCAGTCACCGAAAGGCCGGTCATGTCCTGCAGCTTCCTTCAGCCCGTCGTGTCAGTCCGCGAGAAAGTCCAGAACCACCTTGTTCACGGCCTCGGGACGCTCGAGGTAACCGTAGTGCCCGGTGTCGGGAATCTCCTGGTACCCGGCATCGGGAATGGCGTCGGCCAACTCCTTCGACAGATAGGCCGGAATCATCCGATCGTCCGCGAATCCCACGGACAGGCACGGACGGGTGATGCCGCGGTAGGCGGCGGCACGGTCGAAGTCGCGGTCCATCGCGAGCTGGGCCCGCACACCCGCCGACGTCTTGCCGCCGGAGAACTCGAAGACGTCGAGCCAGTCCCGCGCGGCGTGCTGATCCGCCAGCGTCGCCGGGGACAGATTCATGACGGCCGTGACGGCAGCCCGGTACTTGGACGGCAACGTGATCCCGGCATCCTCGAGTTCCCGTTCGCCCTCGTTGAGGGTCCGTTGGAACTGATCCATCCGGGCGTGACCCGCGAGGAACACCGCCTTGCGCACCAACTCCGGACGCGCCAGCGCCAGCTCCTGGGCCACCCGGGCGCCCATCGACGTGCCGACGACATGCGCCGGGCCACCGCCCAGCAGTTCGATCAGCCCCGCCGTGTCGGCCACCAGATCCTCGATCGTGATGCCGCCGGCACTCTCCCCGGACGGCGCGATCCCCCGATTGTCGAACGTGCACACCCGATAGCCCGCGGACAGCAGCGCCGGAACCTGATGCAGATCCCACACCCGACCCGGGCTACCCGTGCCCATGATCATCACGACCAGGTCGCCGTCGCCCTTGACCTGATAGTTCAGAGGAATCCCGTTGATGGTGGCGATGGGCATGTCGGCCTTCCTCGTGACGTTCCGGCTTGGGACGAGCGCGGACCGGGGGCACCCGATCCTGGGGCAACGGTACCCCGCGGTCCGCCCCGGACCCCGATCGCGAGACGGCACCGGCCGTCACCTCGACCGAAAGAACCGCTCACCCGGATTGCGTCGAATCGTGTCGGTACGCCCCACCCGGTTGATACCGTCCCCGACGACACGGCGGAGATCACCGCTCCCCACTGCGCACGGCCTCGGCTGAGCCGACACCTCAGGAGACACGAATGGGAATGCTCACCTTGATCGGCCGCCTGTTCGGCTTCGAACCCAAGGATGCCATTCCGGGAATACTGGACCAGCTCCTCGTAGCGTCGAGTGGCGCGCAGGAACCCCCCGCCACTCCGTAGTTCCGGGGCTCCCCCGGCGACGCCTACTCTCAGCAAGGACGTCGCCGCCGAGCCTGCGGAGTGACGGGTGCCGCCCACCACTCCGCAGCGTTCCGGTCGACGGTCAGCGGATGAAGGTCAGCTTCACCGGGGCGGACGCGTTGCCGTAGGCGTCCACCGCGACGACCTCGGCCTGGAACTCATTGCCCACCACAGCATCCGGGACGGGGATGTCCAGGGCGTTGGGACGCGGCACGACATCGAAGCGCGAGAGCACCTTGGACGAGACGACCTTCGTGCCGGCCGTGGTGTCGGTGACGTCGACGCGATAGTGGTGGACCATCTGATCATCACGGGCCTGTTCGATCCGCACCGCGGTCGCGCCGTCCGCACCGGTGATCACGGACAGTGGTGCAGCCGTGCCGAACTCCGGCGCGACGGTATTGCGTGCGGCCGACGTATAGCGGAAGTTGTCCTTGATCTCCCGACTCGTGGATCCCTTCAATTCCACGGTCCAGCCCGCACCGCTCAGGGTGCCCGCGCTCGAGTACGACGGCTGCCAGTTCGCGGACCACTGCCCGCCCGCGTAGATGTCGTGGTGGTCGGCGGCCATGTTGATCCGGCTGATCTCCGCACGGTCCTGGTAGACCTCGACGAACAGCGCCTGCGAGGTCGGCGACTCGAAGCGGTCGGCGAGTCCGGTCTCGGTGACCATCTGGTAGCCGCGGTCGAATTCGATGTACGACATCGAACCGTCGTTCACCGACGTGAAGTCACGCTGATGGATCGACCGGTCGTCGTTGTTGTTCAGATGCGAATGCCCGGAAACGTAGATCACCTGCGGGAACGCCTTCAAGTCCTCGGCCAGACGGGGATTGGATGCCTGCTGGCCGTCCATCGAGGTGCCGGTGGTAGGCCGATGCCCCTGCACCAGAATCGGTTTGCCGACATTCGCCGGATCGGCGGTGATCTCCCCCAGCCGGCCCTTCAGCCAGTCCCGCTGCGCGGTGTCACCGTTGTAGGTCTCCGTGTTCAACGTGAAGACATTCACGCCGTTGACATCTGATTCGTAGTATCCGCCACCGGAATCCGGGAACCACTCCCGCGGATAGCCGGCCCGGACGTCGTCGAGGTACGCGTCGTGATTGCCGTACGACATGAGCACCTGGGTGTCGGCCATGCCCTTGCGCTCGAGGTTCTCCTGGAAGATCCGCGAGACGATCTTGTGGTCCGGCCCCTTGCCGTTCCAGTTGTCGTTGATCATGTCGCCGTTGGACAGGATCGCGTCGGGCTTCGGGAAGATCGATCCGATCGTGTCGAAGAAGCTCTCGTACTTCGCGGTGTTGTTCTCGTAGTCGCCGACGTGGACGTCCGACATCACCACGATCTCGGCGATCGGCTTCTCCGCCGTCCTGATCAGGTATCCGAACGACACCGGGGCACTCGCACGGTCGCCACGGAACGCGACGGCGGTGACGTTGGTGTCCTGCGTGATCTTCAGCGGACGACCGGGCGCGTAGACCTGGCTGTCTCGGGTCGGGGTGGTGCCGTCGAGCGTGTAGCGGACGGTCGTTCCCCGTTCGGTTTCGAACTTCAGGGCGACGGAATGCTCGTAACGTCCGCCGGGAACGTTGACGCCGGGAGGGGACGGCGGTGCGTCGTTCGGTCCGGCGGTACTGCCCGATCCGGGGCCGAGGCTTCCGGTGCTGCCCCACGCGGGCTCCGCCTGAGCAATGCCCGGGGCGGCGAGCGCCGCGGTCACGGCGGCAATCACAAGAGTTTTGCGTCTCACGAGAGATTCCTTGTCTTCGGCGCGGTCACAGACCCGATCCATAATTGGTCTGGACCAATGAAGCTAGGCGGCCACGGACATCGGCAGGTGGGCCCCGACTGGCGGACCGGTGAAGAACACCTGAACATCACCCGCACCGCCGGCCCGGCCCCGCGAACACATCGGACGGGTTCGACGATTCGCCTGCCGCGACCGCCCCGAAACAGCTACCCTCCCACCGAATCAGCGAGGGCGCCGGGCCACTCGCACCCGAAGCCAGCCGCGAGGACCCATGGGATCGACTCGTTCTGCCCTCAACCGACTTCTCCTACTGATCCTGGCGCTGCTCGCACTGGCCGCGCCGGTCGTTGCCGCGCCACTCGCGAGCGCCGAGCCAACCACCGACACGACCCCGGCGATCCGACTCGAGGGTGCCAAGAACTTCCGCGACATCGGCGGATACGAGACCTCGGACGGCAGGCAGGTCCGCACCGGGCTGGTGTACCGCTCCAACAAGCTCAGTTCGCTCACCGACGCCGACCTCGACAAGCTCACCGCCGCGAACGTCACGCTCGACGTGGACCTGCGGAACAGGTGGGAGCGCAAGGACCACCCCGACCGCATCCCGGACGGTGTCCGCTACCAGGTGGCCGACGTCGTCTCCTTCGAACACGGGATCGCCTTCCACGAGTTCGTACCGCTCACGCTGGGCCGTGCACTGATCGACGCGGCGGTAAACGGCTCGTCCGACGTCGGGCAGTCCATCGGCTACCCGTTCATGGTCACCTACCGCGGCTCCGACGTCGCCTTCCGTGACCTGCTCACCGCGGTCGCCGACAACGCCGACGGCGCCACCGTCTACCACTGCAGCGCCGGCAAGGACCGCACCGGCTGGGGCACCGCAGTCCTGCTGACGTTGCTCGGCGTCCCCGAGGAGACGGTGTACGCGGACTTCCTCGCCAGCAACACCTACCTCGGACGCTCCGACGCCGTCGAGAAATCGTGGCTCGACGCATCCTTCGCTCAGGTGGACCGGCTGTACGGCAGCGTCGACAACTACGTGCGCGAGGGGCTGGGAGTCGAGCAGGACACCATCGACGCGCTGCGCACGAAGCTGCTCACCTGACCCGCGCCTTCCACCGGCCCACGTGTTAGCAAACCCTAACTCGGGTGGTGAGTGGCGCTGACCGGGGCAGTTCTCATAGAGTCGCAGTCAGGAACTACCTGCTCGTGAAGTAGCAGCAAGCCGGAAGGAACAAGATGGCCGCGAAGACGACCGCCGAGAACGATATCGCGGACGAGGACCTCGAGCCCGTAGCCGACGAGACCGCCCGGCAGGCCCAGCGCGTCGTCGCTGCGTATGCCACGGACGCCGACGAGTGCCGCATGTTGCTCTCGATGCTCGGCATCGGACCGATCGCAAAGCTCGACTGACGAACGACAACTGAGGAAAGAGTAGGAATCCGTGGCTGAGCCTTCGGGATTATCGACCAGTTCCGAGGGCGCTACGGGCGCCTCCTCCGCTGAGGCGGAGCGCGGAGGATCCGACTTCGTCGTCGTCGCCAACCGCCTCCCGGTCGATCTCGAGAAGCTGCCGGACGGCACCACGCGCTGGAAGCGCAGCCCCGGCGGACTCGTCACGGCCCTCGAGCCCATCCTGCGCAACAACAAGGGCGCCTGGGTGGGGTGGCCCGGCGTACCCGACGTCGAGCTCGAGCCGATCGTCGAGGACGGCCTCGATCTGTACCCCGTCCCGCTGAGCTCGCAGGAGGTCGCGGACTACTACGAGGGCTTCTCCAACGCCACCCTGTGGCCGCTGTACCACGATGTCATCGTCAAGCCGGAGTACCGGCGTGAATGGTGGAACGCATACGTGGAGGTGAACCGGCGCTTCGCCGAGGCGACCTCCGAAGCGGCCGCCGAAGGCGCCACCGTCTGGATCCAGGACTACCAGCTGCAGCTGGTGCCGAAGATGCTGCGGATGCTGCGCCCCGATCTCACCATCGGCTTCTTCCTGCACATCCCGTTCCCGCCGGTCGAGCTGTTCATGCAGATGCCGTGGCGACGCGAGATCGTCGAGGGGCTGCTCGGTGCCGACCTCATCGGGTTCCATCTGCCCGGCGGCGCACAGAACTTCATGTTCCTGGCGCGCCGACTCGCCGGCCAGCAGACCTCACGTGGCACCGTCGGGGTGCGCTCCAAGCTCGGTGTCGTCCAGGTCGGATTCCGCACCGTGCGGGTGGGCGCCTTCCCCATCTCCATCGACTCCGGCAAGCTCGACGAGTTGTCGCGCCTCAAGTCGATCCGCGACCGCGCCAAGCAGATTCGCAAGGAGCTCGGCAATCCGAAGCGCATCATGCTCGGCGTCGACCGCCTCGACTACACCAAGGGCATCGACGTCCGCCTCGACGCGCTGTACGAGCTGCTCAACGAGGGCCGGGTCGACCCCGCCGACACCGTCATGGTGCAGCTCGCCACGCCCAGCCGCGAGCGCGTCGAGAGCTACGTGCAGATGCGTGGGGCGATCGAGCAGACCGTCAGCCGCATCAACGGCGAGTACGCCGAGGTGGGTCGCCCGGTCGTCCACTACATCCACCGGCCCATCGGCCGCGACGAACTGGTCGCGTTCTTCGTCGCCGCCGACGTCATGCTCGTGACACCGCTCCGCGACGGCATGAACCTCGTCGCCAAGGAGTACGTCGCGTGCCGCAGCGACCTCGGTGGCGCCCTGCTGCTCAGCGAATTCACCGGCGCCGCAGCCGAACTCCGCCAGGCGTTCCTGTGCAACCCCCACGACCTCGACGACGTCAAGGACAAGATGGAGGAAGCGCTGAACCAGGACCGGGAGAGCGGACGACGCCACATGCGCGCCCTGCGCCGCCAGGTCCTCGCCCACGACGTCGACCGCTGGGCCCGCTCCTTCCTCGACGCCCTCGGCCGGCAGGGCATCGCCGGACCGGCGCTGCTGCCCGCCGACGGCGAGTACACCGAATAGCACTGTCACCGAACGACGATGGGCTCCCACGCAGCGCGTGGGAGCCCATCTACGTTTCCGGGACGTGCAACTCGATCAGATCGGCGTGAGCCAGTTGATCAGCCAGTCGTCGCCGTCCTTGACCATCTCGACCCGCACACGACTGCCGATACTGACGGCCTCGAGCGATTCGGAACTCGTGGTGATCTGGTTGAGGTAGAGCAGGGCCACCACACGGTCCGGATCGGCCTCGACGACGGACTTGGCCGACGACGTCACCTGCACGTCGATGGCCTTCTCCTCCGCACCCGGGGCGATCGTCTCATCGACCAGCTTGAGGTACTCGGTCTTGTAGCCGTCGGTGAGTCCGTCCGCAGCCGCGCGCAACTGGTCCCGAGCGGTGTTGTGGTTGTACGCAAGCATCGCGACGACCTTGCCGTCGACGACGTCGAGAACCTCGCTGCGTGCCCGCTCGGTTGCCTCCGTCTCACGCATTCCACCCGAGCCCCAATACAACCAACCGGCCACGCCCGCCAGTGCCACGATGGTGACCGCCACGACGATGGTGAGGATCTTCTGCAGTTGCGTCACATTGCTTTTCACGGCACGAACTCCACATTCGATGCGAGCAGCTTGCCGCCCTCGTCACAGATCACGACACGCAGACGGAACGACTTGTCCACCGGAGCCTCGTCGGCGTTCTTCTGATTGGCCTTCACCGCGACGAGCGAGGTCTTGCAGTTGCCGTCCTCGCTCTCCAGCCCTGCCTCGACAACCTCACCGGTCGTGCTGACATTGAGCTGCGCGACCACACCGGCGAAGTCGTCCAGCCGGGCATCCAGGTCGGCCCGCAACGGGCCGGTGGTCCCCTCGAAGAGCTTGTCGAGGTCTTCCTTGGCCGAGTCCGACCGCAGCGTACTGATGTTGATCGCCGTGGCGCGGGCGACGTCCACATACGTCGCCCGCTCGGCCGCCAGGTCGGAGGCATTCTTGCGATCGATCAGCAGAACGACGATCGCGGCGACGAGCGCAACGATCACGATGCCGGCCACCACGCCCAGTGCCGACTGCACCTTCGAAAGCTTCGCCGGCGGTTCGTCCGAGTACGAGTCCTTCGGCGAGCCGGACTCGACCGCCGCCGATGTCGTGTTCCCGACCCCTGCGGTTCCCCCTGCCACAGCCGAACGCACGTCAGGCGTCCGAACCGCCGTCTCCCGCACCGGCGCGGCGGACCCGGTCTTCGCCAACGTCACTTCGGAGTTCGGCGCCGTGGGCACCGGACTCGTCGTTGCCGGTGTGGTCATTTCCGAACTGGTCGGCTCGGCCCCGGAGGGGCCCGACGGACGCGAAGCACGCCGGCGGGGCTGCCGCCCGCCGAGTTCGCGTTCGGCAGCCTTGTCGATTGTCATCGCCCTTGCTGGCCCTTCATAAGATCCTCCAACGACGTACCCACGTTCCCACCGAGATTCGGCTGTGAGTAAGTCCTTCCGTCGGGGCCGATGTACGTGCCCGTCACCGGATCGTACCGACGCGCCGCCGTTGTGGCACCTGTCGTGACGGGGCCCGGCACCGGCTTGTCGGTCACGGCAGCGACCGGCTGCGGCGGACCCTGCCACGGATTGTTGCCATCGGGTACGTAACCGTCACGACACGCCTGCGGGGTGGGTCCGCGTCGGCCGGGGTACTCCATACACGGCAGGTTTCGCGCACCGCGGATCGCATTCGGATCGGACTGGTCGATCTTGCAGAACAGATCGCCGGGCGTTTCGACCAGCGTTTCGTCGGCCGGCGACCGCCACTGGTCGGCCGGCAGGAAGCCGGTGGTGCACGGCGGCGGGTCGTTGAGTTCCAGGTGGAAGTTCACGAGCGCGCCGTCGTCGAGCGGCCCCGAACCGGCCGCGGTAGCCAGAGCAGCGGTCAGCGGGGGGTACATCACGAGGATCTGTTCGATTCCCGCGTTGTAGATGACGCCCACCTCGCCCACACTGACGAGATTCGCCAACAGCAGCGGCAACGTCGGTTGAAGTTCCTGCAGAAGCGCGTTCGCTTCCTGCGCGGCTCCCGGCCCCTTCTGGATCACAGCCCGCAGATCCGGATCGCTGGTGCGGAGCTGGTTCGTGAACGTCACCAGATCCCGCGTCCACGAACGGATCGCGTCACTGCTCACCACCTGCGTATCCAGCAGTGGACCGGCCTGATCGATCAGCGTCTTCGTGGCGTCGACGTTCTTGTTCGCCTCTTCGACGAACAGCCGAGCCGAGTCGATCAGCCTCTGCAGCTCGGGCCCGGAACCGTTGAACGCCTTGAACGATTCGTCGATGACGGTCCGCAGACGCGTGTCCGAGATGCTGGCGAGCAGCACATCGGCCTGATCGAGCATCACACCGACGTCCTGCGGCACGGTGGTGCGGGTGACCGGGATGACGGCACCGGCCGCGAGGTGATCGCTGGAGTCGGTGTTCTCCGGCGGAACCAGGTCGACGAACTGCTCACCGACCGCCGACACGCTCCGGACGTCGGCGTTGACATCTGCCGGAATGTCGAAACCGGAGCCGACGTTGAGCACCGCCTCGACTCCCGCCTCCGAGAGCCTGACCTGCTCGACCTTGCCCACCGTGGTTCCGCGGTAGGTGACATTCGCGTTGCGGTACAGGCCGCCGGTCGAGGTCAGCTCGACCGTCACCTTGTATCGCCCGATGCCGGCCATGTCCTGCAAGCGCACGTACTGCGTGGCCATCACGACCAGACCGATCACGGTCAGGATCGAGAAGATCACCAACTGGACCTTGACGAACTTCGAGAGCATCATGGCGCCGGCTCCCCCAAAGGTAGACCTGGAATGTTGATCGGAGGTAAGCCTGGGATCTGGATCCCGCCAGCCCCAGCTGTATTCGGCTCGTCGGCGGGCTTCGCAGCCGGCGTCTGGAGCGGTGCCCGCAGCGGATCCTGAGCCTGGCCGGCAACGCCCGCGTCCTTCGCCAGGATGCCTTCGGGGCTGCTGAGACGTCCTCCCATCGGCGTGCCCGACAGGAAGTTCAGCTCCAGTCGAGGCACCGTCAGGTCGATCGTCATGCCGAGGTTCGCGTAGTCGCCGCGGATCACGTTGTTCAAACCGGCCTGGGGGAACGGGAAGGTCAACAGCACGCCGAGAACCTGGGTGAGGCTCTCGCCCGAGTTCGCCAGCGCCGTCAAGGTCGGGATGAGCGCGCGGACGTTCGTCGCGAAATCGTCGCCGCTCTCCTTGATCAGCCGGTCCGCGACATCGCTGAGCTGCCCGAGGGACACCATCGCGTTGGTGATGTCCTGCCGCTGATCGACGAGCACCTCGAGCGCCGGCGGGATCCCGTCCAACGCATTCGAGATGGTGTCGGTCTGCTTCGCGGCCGTGTCGGCGAGACGGTTGATTCCCTCCATCGCCGACACGATCTCGTTTCGCTGCCGGTCGAGGCTGCCGACGAGGGTGTCGAGCTGCGGCAACAGGTCTCGCACCGAGTCCTCACGGCCGTCCAACGCCTTGTTCAGTTCCGACGTGATGTCCTGCAGCTGCGCCAGCCCACCACCGTTGAGCACCACCGACAACGACGACAGGGTCTGTTCGGTCGTCGGGAAGACGCCCGCGCGATCGAGCGGAATCACGTCGCCGTCGGCAAGCCTGCCCGTCGGTGCCTCCCCGGCGGGGGGAGCCAACTCCAGGTGGGCCGAGCCGAGCAGGCTGGTCTGCCCGATCTTGGCGGTCGAGTTCGCCGGAAGATCGACGTCCCCGTTGAGCGACGCGGTGACCAGCGCGTGCCAGCCCTGGACCGCGATCTTCGAAACGCTGCCGACCGTCACGTCACCAACACGGACCGGCGAGTTCTCGGTCAGCGTAGTCACGTTCGGCATCTGGATCTCGACCTCGTAGGCCCCGTCGCCGCGCCCCTGCGTCCCGGGCAGCGACACCGAGTTGAGGCCCGACCACTCACATCCGGACAGGACGAGCGTCGCGGCGAGCAAGCTCGCCGTGAGGCCGACCCTGCGTGCGGTAGAGAACGTGGTCATCGTCCACCTCCCGGCTGCATCAGCCCCGTCAGATCCTTCGGCACAGTCGCCGTGGGCGCCGCATCGAGCGGGCTCTTGACGGCGGCGACAGGCGCACCGCCGGCCGCTGCCTGCTCGAGTCCGGGCTCCGTGAACTCGATGTCACCGGGCAGAGCGAACTCACCGATGGCCGGGTTCGTCATGATCGGCGGATAGTTCATCGTCATCGACTCGAGCACCGGCCCCAACTGCTGCTTGCACAGATCGGCGCTGCGTTCGGCTGTCGATGTCGCGGCGGCCTCGATGGAACCGCAGATCCAGTTCACCGGATTGCGGAAGTTGCTCAGTGCGATCGCGCCGGTCAGGCTCCCCTGCTTCGGCTTGTAGATCTGGTAGAAGTTCGCGATCGATGTCGGGCCCGCGTGCAGGACACGCTCGATCTCCGGACGCTTGTCCGCCAGAACCTGCGTCGCATCGGCGAGGCGCTGCACCGACTCCGAGAGCCCGTCACGGTTGTCCGCGACGAAGCGCTGCACGTCACCCACAGCGAGGTTGAGGTCGCCGAGCGCGGTCCCCAACTCGTCGGAACTGCTCGCGAGCAGGTCCGACACCGAAGCGAGCCGGCCACCGAACTGCACTATCTGCTGGTTGCTCGAGGACAGCGCAGACACGAACGTCTGCAGGTTCCGGATCGTCGAGAACAGGTCGGTGCGGCCCTCGGACAACGTGTGCATCGTGTCCGACAGCTGCCGCAGCGTCCGCCGCAATGCGTCGCCGTTCCCCTCGAGGTTCTCACCGGCCGTGTCGATGAAGCGCGCCAGCGAACCCTGTTCGTCGAGCCCTTCGGGCCCGAGTGCCGTCGAAAGCTTCGTAAGCTCCGTCTTGATCTCGTCCCACTCCACCGGAACGGCCGTGCGATCGAGCGAGATGGTGGCACCGTCGACCATCTGGTCACCACCACTGAACACGGGAGTCAGCTGGACGAAGCGCGCCGAGACAAGGTTCTGGGCGACGATCACGGCCTTCGCGTCCGCCGGGATGCGCACGTCGTTGTCGATGAGCATGGTCACCTCGGCATCGTTCTCGCCCGGCTTGATCTTCTCGATCGTTCCGACCTTGACGCCCAGTACGCGGACGTCGTCTCCCTCGTACAAACCGGTGGTGGAGACGAAGTGCGCGTACACGGTGTTCTTGCCGAGCCCCGGCAGCAGGAACACCGCCGCGCCGAGTCCCACTGCAGCCACGAGTGCGATCACCAGTCCGGGCACCAACCACTTGCGCCACTCCGGCCGCTTGGTTTCCGTGATGTCGATCGCCTCCGTCGGCGCCGCGGACTCCGCCGGCGCGTTCACGTCGTCGTCCTCGGCCGCAGTCGATTCCGAAGGGCCCGTCGAGTCGTAGATCATTCTCCCGGCCCCCTCGTGTACGGCTTGGTTTCAGGAACGATGTCCTGAAGGTCCTGCGGCAGCATGTCCGGTGCGAATCCGGCATCGAACGCGGTCTTCCACCACCGGCTCGGCAGGATGTTGGACACGTATGCCTTGAAGTAGGGGCCACTCGCGACGGTTTCGCCGAGAGCGCCGATGTACGGACCGAGACCGTCGAGAGCGTCCGCGATGTTCTGCTTGTTGCGTTGCAGCACGGCGACGGCCTGATTCAGGTTGTCCAGCGTCGGCCCCATCTGTGCTTGGTTCTCCTGAACCAGGCCGGACAACTGACGTGAGACGGCCGAGGTGTTGACGATCAGTTCGTTGATGGCGTCGCGCCGTCGCTCGAGCTCACCGAACAGCTCGTTGCCGTCGACGATCAGGGAGTTGATCTGATCGCTACGATCCGACAGGACCTTGGTTACGCCCTCTGCGCGCTTCAGCAGCTCGAGGAGGCTCTCGTCGCGCTCGTTGATGCTCTTCGAAAGGCGGGTGACGCCGTCGAGGGCAGCTCGCAGCTCCGGCGGGGTGTCCTGCAGCGCACCGGAAATCGCGTCGAGGGACTGGTCGACCAGTCCGGTATCGAGTTCGGAGATCGTCGAGCCGAGATCGCCGAGGGCGTCGGTGAGCGAGTACGGCGAGTTGGTGCGCTCGATCGGAATGGTGTCGCCGACGCGCAACGTCCCGGACCCTTCCGACGTCACGGCAAGAGACTTCTTGCCGAGCACCGTGTTGGTCTTGATATCGGCTCCGGTGGCATCACCGAGCGCAATGCCGTCCGAGACCGTGAAGGTCACGAGGACCTGCTGGTCGTCGAGTTCGACCTTGTCGACCTTGCCGACGTTCACACCGGCGACGGTCACATTGTCCCCGACCAGTAGGCCGCCGGCCTCGGCGAAGGCCGCCGAGTAGCGGACGCCGCCGGACAGGAACTGGAGTTGGTCGTACTGCAGCGTCGCCAGCACCACCGCGCTGCTGACCGCCACGCCGATGATGCCGATCCGCACCAGGTTTCGTTCGCGATGTGGGCTCATTCGACTTTCGCACACCTTCCCGAGGTCTGCTCCGCGCCGGGAAGGATGATCGTCGAACCGTCCGGGCCGGAGAACTTGAAGATGTTCGAGCAGAGGAAGAACTGGAAGAAGTCACCGTAGGAACCGACGCGGATGAGCTTCTTGTAGTCCGTCGGCAGCCGGGACAGGGACTTGTCGATGTCGTCCTGGCCGAGGACCAGCTGATTCGCAGTCCGGTTCGTCTGCTCGATCATTGCCTGGATGTCCGGGCGGGTGCCCTGCAACAGGCTTGCGAGCGAGCCTGTTGCGTCGGCGATCCGAGGAATCGCCTCACCGATCGGGCCGCGATCCTGCGCGAGCCCGCTCACGAGCTGCTGCAGCTGATCGACCGTGGTCGAGAACTGATCGCCCTTGTCGTTGATCGTGCCCAGAACCGTGTTCAGGTTCGTGATCACCTCACCGATCAGCTGGTCACGATCGGCAAGCGTGTTCGTGAAGGAACTGGTACTACCGAGCAACGACACGAGTGTTCCGCCCTGCCCCTGGAACACCTGCAGCAGCGCGGCCGACAGGTCGTTGACCTGCTCCGGGTCCAGCCCGCGCAGCAGCGGCTTGAAACCGCCGAGCAGCAGATCCAGATCGAGGGCCGGCGCAGTCTGCGCGAGCGGGATGGACCCACCGGCATCCAGCGGCTCCACCGAGCCTTGCCCCTCGAGCAGCTCGAGGTACCGGTCGCCCACGAGGTTCTCGTAGCGCACGGTCGCCTTGGTGCTCGCGAGCAACGTGTACTGCGTATCGACCGCAAACTTGATCGAGGCGTGGTTGTCGTCGTCGACACCGACCGACTTCACCGATCCCACCGGCACGCCGGCGATACGAACCTTGTCACCGGTCTTGAGGCCGGACGCATCGGTGAACGTGGCGTGGTAGCCCTCCGAACTGCTGAACCGGAACTGGCTGAACACGATTGCGAGGCCCGCGAAGATCAACGCCATCACCGTGGTGAAGATCAGGAGCTTGACTGTTGTGGCTCTCATGTCACTCGTCCGCCTCGGTGTAGCCGTCGAACAGGAACCGGAACAGCGTCGGCACCGAGAGCCTCGCCTGTTCACTCGGCACGTACGGCGTGGCCCCCGTGTTCGCGACGGCGAACGGTGCGTAGCCGTCCTTCTTGGGGTCGAAATCGGGGAGGCCGTAGCAGTTGGGGCCGCCGGAGGCCGCAACCTTGGGAAGTTCTCCCGGTGCCCTGTACGTCTCGGCGCCGAGCATGAAGTTCGTGCTGAGCATGATGGACGAGTACTTACCGGTACCGGTCATCGGCTCGAACTTGATCCGGGCCGCGTTCAGGCCGGTAATGAAGCAGGTGAGCACCGGCGAGTACTCCTGCAGCAAGGTCGTCGTGTGGGTGAGCGAGTCGAGCGCGGTCACCGCGTTGGCCTCGTTCTCCCGCAACACTGTGTTGCCCGTGTTCGCGAGCCCGGTGACGTTCATCAGCAGCAGGTCGAGATTCGCCTGCTCCTCGACGATCGATCCACTCGTGCCGGTCGCATTTTCGACAATCTTCAACAAGTCCTGCGCGGTGTCCGCGTAGATGTTCGAGACATCGGCGGTCGCCTCGATGTCGTACTCGACCTGCGGCAGAGTCGGATTCATCGTCTTCAGGTACTGGTCGCTCTGCTCGAGCAGGATCCCCAAGTCCTCGCCGCGGCCTCTCAGAGCTGAGGACAGTGCACCCAGCGTCGCGTTCAGCTTCTCGGGCTGTACCTGATCGAGGACCTCGGTGAGGTGCTGGAACAGGGTGTTGAACTCGACGGTCACGCTGTCGGCGCTGATCACGGTGCCGGGCTGCAGCGAGTTCGGCGACGGGTTCTCAGGAACGACGAAGTTGACGAACTTGGCGCCGAAGACCGTTGTCGAGTCGATCTCGACGGTGGCGTTCGCCGGGATCTTCGACATCATCGACGGGTCCATGTCGAGCTGGAGCTCTGCGCCGTCACCCGAATACGACACCGAGCCGACCTTGCCGACCTGCACGCCGCGCATCTTCACCTTGGCGTCGGGGTCCATCACGAGGCCCGAACGCGGAGCCGTCACCAGGACAGGCTCACTCTTCGTGAAACCACCGACGAACATCGTCAGTGCCACCACGATGATCGCGACGAGGCTCAGCACCATCACGGCCGCCGCGAGTTTCGTCTTCCACCTTGCTTCGGGCATCGTTTCTCCGCCTTATCCCGAAAGGTTGAAGTTGCCGGACTGGCCGTAGATCGCCAGCGAGATCAACAGGGTCACGGTCACGACCGCGATGAGCGAGGCACGAACCGCGTTGCCCACCGCGACACCGACGCCGACCGGGCCGCCGCTGGCGTTGAAGCCGTAGTAGGTGTGGATGAGCATGACGGCCAACGCCATGACGATTGCCTGCGCGAACGACCACAGAATGTCCGTGGGGTTCAGGAACGTCGAGAAATAGTGGTCGTAGACACCGGGCGACTGGTCGTAGAGAAACACCGTCGCGAATCGGCTGGCCACGAACGACGCGATCACCGCGAGCGAGTACAGCGGAACGATCGCGATCATGCCGGCCATCACGCGAGTCGACACCAGGTACGGAACCGACGGAATGGCCATCGATTCGAGCGCGTCGATCTCCTCGGAGACGCGCATCGCACCGAGCTGTGCAGTGGAGCCGGCGCCGATGGTGGCGGCCAGGCCGATACCCGCGATGACCGGTGCGGCGATGCGTACGTTGATGAACGCGGCGAAGAAGCCGGTGAGCGCCTCGACGCCGATGTTGCCGAGCGAGGCGAAGCCCTGGACGGCGATCACACCGCCCGTGAACAGTGTCAGGAAGCCGACGATGACGACGGTGCCACCGATGACGGCGAGCGCGCCGGTGCCCATGCTGATCTCGGCAACGAGGCGGATCACTTCCCTCCGGTAGTGCACGAGCGCACGCGGCGCCCACACGAGCGCGCGCCAGAAGAACAGTGCCTGCTCGCCGACGCTGTCCACCGAACGCGACGCTCTCGCGATCCGGCGCCGAGTGCGGACGAACCGCCCTGAAGCAACCAGAGCCATCTACTTCACCCCCCTGCCACTCATCCGGACGTCAGCTTGATGCCGACGGCGGTGACGAGAACGTTGACCACGAAGAGCGCCATGAACGAGAACACAACGGTCTGGTTGACGGCGTCGCCGACACTCTTGGCGCCACCGCGGACATTCATCCCCAGGTACGCCGCCATCAGCCCGGCGATCATGCCGAACAGGCCCGCCTTGAGCATCGAGATCATCAACTCGCCGAAACCGGTGAGGAGGGTGATGCCGTTGACGAAGGCGCCCGGATTGACGTCCTGCACGAACACCGAGAAGAGGAACCCGCCGAGGATACCGATGGTGCAGACCAGTCCGTTGAGCAGCAGCGCGACGATCGTGGACGCCAGCACCCGCGGCACCACCAACCGGTGGATCGGATTGATGCCGAGCACACGCATCGCGTCGATCTCTTCACGGATGGTGCGGGCCGCGAGGTCCGCGCAGATGGCGGTTGCGCCGGCACCGGCGACGATCAGCACGGTCACGATCGGACCGACCTGGGTGACTGCGCCCAGGGCCGCGCCCGCTCCGCTGAGGTCGGCAGCGCCGATCTCCCGCAGCAGGATGTTGATCGTGAAGCTCACCAGCACGGTGAACGGGATCGCGACAAGCACCGTCGGAATCATCGACACGCGGGCGACGAACCAAGCCTGGTCGATGAATTCCTGCCGCTGGAACGGACGGGAAAAGACGGCCTTGAGCGTGTCCGCCGACATTGCGAAGAACCCGCCGGCTGCCCTCAGGGGTACTTCGAGGAGGTCGACCACTCTTCCTCCTCACCGGTGCTCGTCATGGTTGTCCTCATCTGTGCCGGTCGCTCTCGCGACACAGCACCTTCCTCAGGGCGCCCGAACTGCGCAAACACCCTGTGATCCACGTCATATTAACTAGAACGTGTTCACCTGTCAAAGGTCCGCAATGTCCGACCCGCGGAACGGCGCTCACCGCGCCCACACTCCCCGACCTCACGCGGCCCCGGCCGCGCAACGACCCGCGCTCCCGATGCGCCCTCGAGCCACCGGCCGACACGCCCCCGAGAGTCCGGCCGGTTCCAATAAATAGCTCTGACCATTGCATTCGTCCAATACTGGACGGAGCTCCGGTGCATCGGACGACAGAGCGCGGAACCCTCGACGACAGTTGATGCACATTCACACTCCCCCACATCCCGAAGCATCCAGGGACACCCTCACGACGCCCTCGGCGGTGCCGCACCCCACCACTCAACTGGAACAGGTTCTAGACACCAGTACAGCGTTTTGCGGCGGCGCACCCCGTAGCGCCCCATCCCCCGACGCATGACCCCCGTCGCATGCGTCCGCACCATCTTCGTCCGCATTCGTCCAGCATGTATCGAAAATCCCGCAATCTCCCGTTACAGGGGAAATTGCGGGACCGGGTCGAATCGAGTGACTGCGATCAGCCGAGCGACTTCAGCGCCTCCGACGCCGAGAACATCCGCTCCGGATCGCGATCGTCGAAGTACGCGCCCATCTCGTCGGCGAGATCGGCGGGGGGCCACTGCGACGCCGCATCGAACCGCTGCTCCACGACCGGGGCTGCCATCAGCGCAACCATCGGGCCGTAGACGACGAACACCTGTCCGTTGACGTTGTCGGCCGCCGGCGACGCCAGGTACGACACGAGCGCGGCGACATGCTCGGGCGACAACGGATCGATCTCGCCCTCGGGCGCGTCACCGAAGACCGACTCCGTCATCGACGTCCGGGCGCGGGGGCAGATCGCGTTGGCGCGCACGCCGTACCGGGACAGACCACGAGCTGCAGACAACGTCAGGGCGGTGATACCGGCCTTCGCGGCGCCGTAGTTCGGCTGCCCGGCCGGGCCGAGCAGTCCGGCCTCGGACGACGTGTTGATCAGTCGGCCGTAGACGGGCGCACCGGCGGCCTTCGAGCGGTCACGCCAGTACGTAGCGGCGTTGCGCGACAGAAGGAAGTGCCCACGCAGGTGGACCTTCAGGACGAGGTCCCACTCCTCGTCGGACATGCCGAACAGCATGCGGTCGCGGACGATTCCCGCGTTGTTGACGACGATGTCGACGTCACCGAGCCCCTGCGCAGCGGCCATGAGCGCATCCGCGGTGGCCCGCTCGCCGACGTCACCGGCAACGAACTCGACTTTCCCACCGAGGGTACGAATTTCGTCGAGCGTGGACTCGACCGTGTCGTTGATACCGAGATCGTTGACGACGACCGACGCCCCGGACCGGGCCAGGCCGATCGCTTCGGCCCGGCCGAGGCCGGACCCCGAGCCGGTCACGATGGCGACCTTGCCCTCCAGGCTGACCTCGCGACTGTTGACTGCACTCATGAACGCGCTCCCGTACCCCTGACGTCGACCGGCCTCGCGCCGATCGGTGCCTCGTCGCTGCGGCTGCCGGCGACGCGGCCAATGTAGAACGCGTTCTACATTGGCCGCAAGGCTCGGTCTAGTGTTCGGTCAGCGCAGCGCGGGGGCACTGCGCGATCGCCGAGCGCACGTCCGCTTCCCGATCGGCCGGCGGCACGGAAGCCGAGATGATCAGCTCCTCGTTGTCGTCCAGATCGAAGATGTCGGGAGCAATTCCGACGCACACGCCGTTCGCCTCGCAGCGATCCCTGTCGACCCTGACCTCCATGACCATTCCTCATTTCACATTCGCTCGAAAGACTCGACGAAAGGCGCTGCACCGGGCTGCGGTCCAACGACTTCCGCCATAAGACTAGAACCCGTTCCACCGCTGTGCAATGATTCGGACAACCATCCTCGACGCGCCCACCGTACGGTCTGCATCGGTGACGGGAAGCCCGCTCTCACAGGCCTCGAACACGAGCAGCCGTGGCCGCGATCATTCCAGAAGCCCTTGTCGAATCCGGTGATTCCGCGCCGTCGATAGCCTGGAATGGAGAGACAAGTGGATATCACCTACACCGCAGAACAACAGAAGCTGCGGGAGGAATTGCGAAGCTACTTTGCGAAATTGATGACCCCGGAGCGTCGCGAGGCACTGGCGGCGACGACCGGCGAATACGGCGAGGGCAACGTCTACCGCGAGGTCGTCCAGCAGATGGGCCAAGACGGCTGGCTCACGCTGGGGTGGCCCAAGGAGTACGGCGGCCAGGAGCGTTCCGCAATGGATCAGCTCATCTTCACCGACGAGGCCGCGATCGCCGGCGCGCCCGTCCCCTTCCTGACCATCAACTCGGTCGCACCGACGATCATGCACTTCGGCACCCCCGAGCAGAAGGCGTTCTTCCTGCCCAAGATCTCGGCGGGCGAACTGCACTTCTCGATCGGCTACTCCGAACCCGGCGCCGGCACCGACCTCGCGTCGCTGCGCACGTCCGCGGTCAAGGACGGCGACGACTACATCATCAACGGTCAGAAGATGTGGACGAGCCTCATCCAGTACGCCGACTACGTCTGGCTGGCGTGCCGCACCGATCCGTCGGCCCGCAAGCACCGCGGAATCAGCATGCTGATCGTTCCGACCACCGCGGAGGGCTTCTCGTCCACCCCGGTCCACACGATGGCCGGCCCCGACACCAGCGCCACGTACTACCAGGACGTCCGGGTCCCCCAGAGTTCGCTGGTCGGCGAGGAGAACGGTGGCTGGAAGCTGGTCACCAACCAGCTCAACCACGAACGTGTCGCGCTCACGTCGGCGGGCCCGATCATGACGGCGCTGCAGGAAGTGCGCGAGTGGGCGCAGAACACCAAGCTGGCCGACGGCCGCCGGGTCATCGACCAGGAGTGGGTGCAGATCAATCTCGCCCGGGTGCACGCCAAGACCGAGTACCTCAAGCTGATGAACTGGGAAATCGCGTCGGCCACCGATCACGCGCCCGGGCCCGAGGCCGCCTCCGCGAACAAGGTGTTCGGCACCGAGTTCGCCACCGAGGCCTACCGGCTCCTGATGGAGATCCTCGGCCCGTCCGCCACCATCCGACAGAACTCACCGGGCGTCGTCCTCCGCGGACGTCTCGAGCGGATGCATCGCTCGGCCCTGATCCTCACCTTCGGCGGCGGCACCAACGAGGTCCAGCGCGACATCATCGCCATGACCGCCCTCGGCCAGCCTCCCGCCAAGCGATAAGCAAGGACCACACCATGGACTTCTCTCTCACCGAGGCCCAGCAGGACCTGGCAGGCCTCACCAGCGGCATCGTCTCCGACATCGTCACCAACGAGCGCCTACGCGAACTGGATTCCGCCGAGGACCGCTTCGACCGCAAGCTGTGGGACGCACTGGCGTCGTCCGGCGTGCTCGGCGCGGCTCTTCCCGAGTCGGTCGGTGGCGACGGCTTCGGCATTCTCGAGCAGTGCAGCATCCTCATCGAGCTCGGTCGCAGCGTCGCGCCGGTGCCGTACCTCTCGTCGATTGTGATGGGCGCGGGCGCGATCGCCGAGTTCGGCTCGGACGCACAGCGTTCCGAATGGGGTGCGCCGGCCGCCGCAGGATCGAAGATTGTCGCCGTCGCGCTCGCCGAGGAACTCAACGACAACCCCGCCGCACCGGTCACGCAGGCGACGCAGTCGGCGGGCGAGTGGACGCTGAGCGGCACCAAGATCCTGGTCGATGCGGCACCGGTCGCCGATCTGATCCTGGTTCCTGCCGCGACCGACGCCGGAACCGTGCTGTTCCTGGTCCGGCCGGGCGACGCCGGTGTCACGATCACGCGCCAGCAGACGACGGACTTCGGCTGCACCGGGATCGTCGAACTGTCCGACGTCCAGTTGGACGCCGAGCGCGTGCTCGGCACCGTCGAGCAGGGCGGCGAGATCGTCGAGTGGATCCTCGACCGCGGCGCGGTGGGCTCGAGCGCCTTCCAGTTCGGCGTCCTCGATCAGGGGCTGAAGATCACCGCGGACTACGCGCGTGAACGCGTCCAGTTCGATCGGCCCATCGGCAGCTTCCAGGCCGTGGCTCAGCGGCTCGCCGACGGATACATCGACGTCAAGGGCGTGCGGCTGACTTTGTGGCAGGCCGCTTTCCGACTCGCCTCCGGGTTCCCGATCGAGGGCGAGATCGAGACCGCCAAGTTCTGGGCCGCCGATGCCGGACATCGCGTCGCCCACTCCATCGTGCACATCCACGGTGGCGTCGGCCTCGACGAGGACCATCCCGCACATCGGTACTTCCTGGCCGCCAAGCGCCAGGAGTTCCTGCTCGGATCCGCGACCGACCAACTCCGGCGGCTCGGCGCGGAACTGGCCGCGACCCCCGCGTAAGCACCACGGGCGCAGTCGGTCCCGCACAGTGAAATCGGAAAACATGACGGGCGTCACAGTCGCCATGATGGGAGGATGACAGCGACCCCCACGGTGTCGGATCTGCTCACGCAGGTCCGACACATCGACACGCACGGAATCCGATTCGAAGATGCGTACATTCCGTGGACGGACCACGTCCACGGAATGTACGACCGTGCATCCGCCCTGAACGACCTGCTCGATGCGGACCGCCCACGGCACTTCGGTGTCCTGATGGACAACGTCCCCGAGTTCTCCTCCCTGCTCGGCGCCGCCGCCTTCTCCGGTGCCGTTCTCGCCGGTCTCAACACGACCCGCCGCGGTGCGGCCCTCGCGCGCGACATCGCCTTGGCGGACTGCCAGGTCGTGTTCACCGAGAACACCCAGGCGCAACTCCTCGACGACATCGACCTCGGTGACGTCCGGGTGATCAACGTGGACTCCCCGGAGTGGGCCGAGATCCTGTCCCCCTTCGCGGGCAGCCCCGTCATCCCGCCCACCGCCGGGCCCGACGACCTGTTGATGCTCATCTTCACATCGGGTACCAGCGGTGATCCGAAGGCCGTGCGGTGCACGCACGGCAAGATCGCCGACCCCGGCATCATGCTCGCGGACCGGTTCGGCCTGTCCGACGACGACGTCGTCTACATGTCGATGCCGATGTTCCACTCCAACGCGATGATGGCCGCGTGGGCCGTCGCGCTGCGCGGACAGTCGGGAATCGCGATGCGGCGCAAGTTCTCCGCATCCGGCTTCCTGCCCGACGTCCGCCGCTACGGCGTCACGTACGCCAACTACGTGGGCAAGCCACTGTCCTTCATCGTGGCCACCCCGGAGCACTCCGACGACGCCGACAACACACTGAAGATCATGTACGGCAACGAGGGTTCGGCACCGGTGGTCCGGGAGTTCTCCCGCCGCTTCGGGGCGCGCGTGATCGACGGCTTCGGTTCCACCGAGGGCGGGGTGTCGATCTCGGCGCACCCCGACTCCCCCGCCGGCGCACTGGGGATGCTTCCTGCCACCGTCGAGATCCGGAATCCCGACACCGGAGCCGTCTGCCCTCCTGCCGAGTTCGACGCCAACGGCCGAATCGTCAACGCCGAGGAAGCCACCGGCGAGATGGTCAACGTCTCCGGCGCGGGCGCGTTCGCCGGCTACTACAAGAATCCGGAGGCGGACGCCGAGCGTCTGCGGGACGGAATGTACTGGAGCGGTGACCTCGCCTACCGCGACTCCGACGGCTTCGTCTACTTCGCCGGGCGCAGTTCCGGGTGGCTCCGGGTGGACGGTGAGAACCTGGGTGCCGCACCGATCGAACGGATCCTGGTGCGCTACCCCGGCTTCGCGCAGGTGTCGGTGTACGCGGTCCCGGATCGGGAGGTCGGCGACCGGGTGATGGCCGCCGTCGTCCCCACCGCGGAAGCCGCGGACTTCGACCCGGTCGCGTTCGCCGAGTTCCTGGACGGGCAGCCCGATCTGGGGCCCAAGCAGCGACCGACCCTGCTGCGGGTGTGCAGCGAGTTCCCGCGGACCGCGACCTTCAAGGTCGTCACCCGCACCCTCAGTGCGGAACGTTGGCACTGCTCCGACCCGGTCTGGGTGCGGGAGCGTGGACGGGACGAGTTCGAGCGGCTCACACCGGAACTCGCACTCACCCTGGAGCGGCAGACCGCCGACGTCTGACTAACGGACAGCGCCCCGGAACAAGGTTCCGGGGCGCTGCCTGTCAGGTCACTTCAGTCCGTCGAGGCGGGCGACCGTCGACTCGAACTCCGAGACGAGTTCGGCCATGATCTCGGCGACGGGACGGATCTCGTTCATCCTGCCCACGATCTGACCGACCGGCATCGCGACGACCTCCGGGTCGCTGCCCGCGGAGATGCGCTGATGCGCCTCGCTGACGAGGATGTTCTGCAGCGGCATCGGGAGCGGCTCAGGGGCGTCCGGCTTTGCCCACGCGTCGGTCCACTTGGTCTTGAGCAGGCGGGCCGGCTTACCGGAGTAGATCCGCGACCGCACGGTGTCGGCCGACGTCGCACCGAGCAGCGCGCGCTGGATCGACGACGGGCCGTCGGCGGCGCTGCCGAGCTTGTACTCGCTCGTCGTGAGCCAGTACGACCCCATCCAGACGCCGGAGGCGCCGAGCGCGAGGGCGGCCGCGACCTGCCGGCCGCTGCCGATGCCACCCGCGGCGAGGACGCCGGCGGAATCCCCGACGGCGTCGACGATCTCGGGGACCAGCACCATCGAGGCGATCTCACCGGTGTGGCCGCCGGCCTCGTAGCCCTGGGCGATGACGATGTCGACGCCGTTCGCGACGTGGCTGCGCGCGTGGTCCACGGCGCCCGCGAGCGCGGCGACGGGAACACCCTTCTCGTGCGCGAGGTCGATGACGTCCTTGGGCGGCGAGCCGAGGGCGTTGGCGATCAGCGCGATTCGGTGGTTCAAGGCGACATCGACGTGCGAGCGGGCCACCGAGTGCAGCCAGCCCAGGACGCCGGTGGCGTGCTCGACGTCATCCGTCAGCGGCGGGACACCCAGTTCGTCGAGCGTGCGGTTCACGAACGCGCGATGCTCGGCGGGGATGAGCTTGTCGAGGTCGACCGCACCGCCCTCGGTGGGCACCTTGGCCGGCATCACGATGTCGACGCCGTACGGCTTGCCGTCGGTGTTCTCGTCCATCCAGGTGAGCGTGGCCTCGAGCTCGTCCGGGTCGTTGAACCGGACGCAGCCGAGCACCCCGAGTCCACCTGCCCGCGAGATCGCCGCCGCCACATGCTCGGACGGGGTGAATCCGAAGATCGGGTATTCGATGCCGAACTTCTCGGCGAGATCGGTACGCATCAGTCGTCCTTGCCGTTGGTGAGGTGCTCGTCCGCCTCGCGGGACTGGGTCTGCGCGGTGGCCCACTTGTAGTCGGGCTTGCCGGCGGGCGAGCGCTTGATCTCGTCGACGAGCCACAGGCTGCGCGGCACCTTGTAGCCGGCGATCTCCTTGCGGGCCGCCTCGACGATGTCGCCCAGGCTCGGGTTGGTTCCCGGACGCGGCGCGACGACTGCCGCGACACGGTTGCCCCAACGCTCGTCCGGCACACCGACGACGAGGACGTCGAACACGTCGGGGTGGGACTTGACGGCGCCCTCGACCTCCTCCGGGTAGATCTTCTCGCCGCCGCTGTTGATCGAGACCGATCCACGACCGAGCATGATGACGGTGCCGTCCTCCTCGACAGTGGCGTAGTCGCCCGGGATCGAGTAGCGAATCCCGTTGAGCGTCTTGAACGTCGCCGCGGTCTTCTCTTCGTCCTTGTAGTAGCCGAGCGGGATGTGCCCGCTGCGGGCGAGGAGGCCGACCTGTCCGGAGCCCGGCTTCACCGGGATGCCCTCGTCGTCGATGACGACGGTGGCCGCGTCGATCTTCACGCGCGGTCCGCCGGTGTGCTCGAAGCCCTTGGTGATGGTGGCCAGGCCGCCGAAACCGGTCTCGGACGAGCCGATCGAGTCGGTGAGCAGACGGTTGGGCAGCAGGTCCAGGAACTGCTCCTTGAGGGCGGGCGAGAACAGCGCCGCGCTGCTGGCGATCACGTACAGCGACGAAAGATCGTACGGCTCACCGGTCTCCGGGTTGCCCGCGACGAGCGCATCGATCATGGGCCGCGCCATCGCGTCACCCGTGATGAAGATGAGATTGACCTTGTGCCGGTCGATGACCTGCCACACCTCGTGACCGTCGAACTCGGGGTGCATCACGAGAGTGCCGCCGCCGAACAGGCTGTGGAAGACCGCGGACTGCGAGCCGCCGTGGATCATCGGCGGGATCGGGAAGCGGACCATCGCCGGGTTCGCGGCGCCGACCTTCGCGATCTCCCACTCGTCCTCGACGCGCTCACCGGTGACGAAGTTGACGCCGCCACCGAGCACGCGCCACCAGTCCTCGTGCCGCCACATGACGCCCTTCGGCATACCGGTGGTGCCGCCGGTGTAGAGGATGAAGATGTCGTCGGGGCTGCGCTCACCGAAGTTGCGCTCGGGAGAGCCCTGCGACAGCGCCGCCTCGAACTCGACGCCGCCGTACGACGAGTAATCGAGATCGGTGCCGTCCTCGACGACGATGGCCGTCTTCACCTGCGGCGTGTTGGGCAGGACGCCCTCCACCCGGTCGCTGTAGCGACGCTCGTGGACGAGCGCGACCATGTCCGAATTCTCGAAGATGTACTGCAACTCGTTCTCGACATAGCGGTAGTTGACGTTGACCATGATGGCGCGAGCCTTGAAGACTGCGACCATCGAGACGATGGCCTCGATGGTGTTCCGGCTGTAGATGCCCACCTTGTCGCCCGGCTCGACACCCTGATCGCGCAGGTAGTTGGCCAGACGGTTGGCCTTCTCCTCCAGTTGCGCGAAGGTGATCTCGCGATCCGCGTCCACCAGCGCGAGGCGATCCGGATTGAGGTCGATCGAGTGCTCTACAAGGTCTGCAATATTAATGGCCACGTCAACAAAGTAGAACGTGTTACTGTCGGTGACAAGACCCAATTTGAGACTCAACTCACATACATCTCGGGAGCCACCAGTGTCCACCGAAACCGCCGACAAATCAGACGTTTCGGCAAAATCGCCCCACTGTCTCGTCGAGAAGCGCGGACACGTGCTGATCGTGACGATGAACCGCCCCGAGGCCCGCAACGCGCTCTCCGGCGAAATGATGGAGATCATGGTCGAGGCCTGGGACCGGATCGACTCCGATCCCGACATCCGGGTCGCGATCCTCACCGGCGCCGGTGGCACCTTCTGCGCCGGAATGGATCTCAAGGAGATGAACCGGAACGCACCGGGCGACAAGTTCTCGGGCGGAATGGATGTGACCCGCCTGCCGGCATTGCTGAAGGGCCGACGCCTCACCAAGCCGCTCATCGCCGCGGTCGAGGGCCCGGCCATCGCCGGCGGCACCGAGATCCTGCAGGGCACCGACATCCGCGTCGCCGGGCAGAGCGCCCGGTTCGGCGTCTCCGAGGCCCGCCTCGGGCTGTTCCCGCTCGGCGGATCCGCGGTCCGGCTCGTGCGCCAGATCCCCTACACCGTCGCCGCCGAGATCCTGCTGACCGGCCGCACGGTACCCGCGCCCGAGGCCAAGGAACTGGGCCTGATCGGACACGTCGTCCCCGACGGCACGGCCCTCGACAAGGCACTCGAGATCGCCGAGCAGATCGCCGCCAACGGCCCCATCGCCGTGCAGGCGATCCTCAAGACCATCCGCGTCACCGAGGGCATGCACGAAGAGGACGCGTTCAAGGTCGAAGCCGAGATCGGCATGGCGGTGTTCAAGAGCGACGACGCCAAGGAAGGCCCCCGCTCCTTCGCCGAAAAGCGCGCCCCCAAGTTCACCGGCAAGTAGCCGCCGCCCGTCCGACTCCCGTAGAAGCTGAAGGGTCCCTTCGTGCGCTGTCAGCGTATGAAGGGACCCTTCAGCTTCTACGGGGCTCAGGAAGACCGCCACGCGGTGGTTATTCTCGACGGGCATTGACCGACGATCGACAGGTGAAACCGTAGATGAGCACAACCGCCGGTGACGCAGCCCAGCCGGAGTGGCAGCGGTTGGAGCCGTTGGAGCTCACACCGATCCTGTCCGCAGCTCTCGATACGTTCTACGAGAGGGGTTTTCACGGCGCCTCCGTCCGCGAGATCGCCCGTCGCGTCGGGGTGACGGTTCCGGCGCTGTACTACCACCACGAGAGCAAGGAAGGCCTGCTCGTCGCGTTGATCGAGTTGGCTACCGGCGACGTGCTGGCGCGGGCGCACGCCGCGAACGATGGCGGTGGTGACGATCCCGCGCTCCGGCTCGGGAACGTGGTGTCGGCGATCGTGTTGCGGATGACGGATCGGGCACGGCTGGCAGCCATCGAGAGCGAGGCTCGCTACCTGGGCCCGGAGTACCGCGAGCGGTATCGCTCGGTTCGCAAGGGCATCGAGAATCTCGTTCTCGACATCGTCCGTGACGGTGTCGACTCGGGCGACTTCGAGGTCGAGGATCCCGCCGAGACCACGCGCGCCATCCTCGGCATGTGCCAGGCAATCCCCCGCTGGTATCACGCCGAGGGCGAGCTGGGGCCGCGTGCCGTGGCCGACAAGTACGCCGCGATCGCGGCGAAGATGGTCGGGACCGCGACCGTCTGATCGCTCCGTCGACCCGCTAGACTTTCGCAGTAACCTCACTGAACGATCGATAAGTAAGTTCAGTGAGGACGGGTCCGACAGCCGTCGTCGACACCTCGGCGACGACACCACGCTGTCATCGAACGATCCTGCAGCACAAGCACATCCGGAAGGTATTCACATGATCGTCAACGACAGCGTCGCCCTCGTCACCGGCGGCGCCTCCGGCCTCGGCCTCGCGACTGCCAAGGCCCTGCACGCGCAGGGTGCCAGCGTCGTCATCCTCGACCTGCCCTCCTCGAACGGTGAGGTCGTCGCCAAGGAGCTGGGCGACCGCGTCCGCTTCGCCGCCGGCGACGTCACCGACGAGGCCTCCGTCGTCGCCGCCCTCGATCTCGCCGAATCCCTCGGCCCGCTGCGCGTGACCGTCAACTGCGCGGGCATCGGCAACGCCATCAAGACGGTCAGCAAGAAGGGCGCCTTCCCCCTCGCCGACTTCAGCCGGGTCATCAACATCAACCTGGTCGGCACCTTCAACGTGCTGCGCCTGGCTGCCGAGCGCATCGCGAAGACCGAGCCGATCGACGGCGAGCGCGGCGTCATCATCAACACCGCGTCCGTCGCCGCGTTCGACGGCCAGATCGGCCAGGCCGCCTACTCCGCGTCCAAGGGCGGCGTCGTGGGCATGACCCTGCCGATCGCCCGCGACCTGGCATCGCTGCTGATCCGCGTCGTCACCATCGCACCCGGCCTGTTCAAGACGCCTCTGCTCGCCGGCCTGCCCGAGGAGGCCACCAAGGCACTCGGCGCGGCGGTGCCGCACCCGGCTCGCCTGGGCGACCCCTCGGAGTACGGCGCCCTCGCCGCGCACATCGTCTCCAACCCGATGCTCAACGGCGAGGTCATCCGCCTCGACGGTGCCATCCGCATGGCGCCGCGCTGATCCAGGAACCTCGCAACGAGGCGCGGCCCGTGACGGGTTTTCCGTCACGGGCCGCGCTTTGGTGTGTCCGACGCTGTCAGGCCGTACCGACCGCAGCCGCCAGTTCACGCATGTGCTCGACGCTGCGGCAGGTCACCAGCAGCATCGTCACGCCGGCGTCCTCCCACTGCTTGACCTGCGTGCGCACCTCGTCGATGTTGCCGATGATCATTGTGTCCGTGACCATCTCGTCCGGCACGATCGCGGCGGCCTCCTCCTTGCGGCCGGACAGGAACAGCTTGCCGATCTCCTTGACCTCCTCGCCGTAACCCATCCGGGTGTACACCTGCGCGTGGAAGTTCAGTTCGGGTGCGCCCATCCCGCCGACGTAGAGCGCGGTGATCGGCTTGAGCTTGTCGATCTCGGCCCGCCGGTCGTCGGTGACGACCACCTGGCAGGTCGCGGCGATCTCGAAGTCCTCACGGCTGCGCCGCGCGCCGGGACGGGAGAATCCCTCGTCGAGCCACTCGTTGTACATCGGCGCCAGTCGCGGCGTGTAGTAGATCGCCAGCCAGCCGTCGGCGATCTCCGCGGTCATCGCGACGTTCTTGGGCCCCTCGGCGCCGAGCCAGATCGGCAGGTCCGCGCGCAGCGGGTGCGTGATCGGCTTGAGCGGCTTGCCCAGGCCCATCGAACCGGCGCCGGTGTAGGGCAACGGATAGTGCGGGCCGTCGCTCCGGACCGCGGCCTCCCGCGCGAGGACCTGGCGCACGATCGAGACGTACTCCCGGGTCCGCGCGAGCGGCTTCTGGAACGGCTGGCCGTACCAGCCCTCGACGACCTGCGGCCCCGACACACCCAGTCCGAGAATCGCGCGCCCACCGGACAGATGATCGAGCGTCAGCGCGTGCATCGCACAGTTGGTCGGTGTCCGCGCCGACATCTGGGCCACCGAGGTTCCGAGCCGGATCCGCTCGGTGCTCGAACCCCACCATGCGAGCGGGGTGAAGGCGTCGTTGCCCCACGATTCCGCGGAGAACACCGCGTCGAATCCGGACGCGTCGGCCTCGTTCACCAACTCCTGCGCGTTCGATGGAGGCTGCGCCCCCCAGTACCCGAGTTGTAACCCCAGCTTCATAGCCAGCCTCCGCGTTTTCCCATATCCGAAGTGACTCTTGCCACAGTAATAAGAACCTGTTCTACTCGATTCCGTGACCCAAGGAAAGACAGCGGTAGAGAGCCCGGTGGCGGAGCAGCCACTGAGAGCGCCCCTTAATCTGAAATTCGACTACACCCGCTCGCTGGGGCCGACCATCGGCGCGTTCGTCACCGGCCTGCGTGACCGAAAGGTCATCGGTGCCCGCGGTTCCGACGGCCGAGTCCACGTGCCGCCGCCGGAATTCGACCCGGCGACACTCGAACCGATGACGGACTTCGTCGACGTCTCCGACACCGGAACGGTCGTCAGTTGGTCGTGGATGTCCGAGCCCATCGAGGGCCAGCCGTTGACCCACCCGTTCGCGTGGGCGCTGGTGAAGCTCGACGGCGCGGACACCTCGATCCTGCACGCCGTCGACGCCGGCTCCCCGGACGCGATGAGCACGGGCATGCGAGTGCGGGTCCGCTGGGCGGACGAGCGCACCGGACGCATCCAGGACATCGCCTGCTTCGAGCCCGGTGAGAGCGACTCGAGTTCCGCTGCAGCCGTTTCCGGCGGAGATCCGGTCACCGGCATCGTCACCCCGATCGACCTGCACTACACGCACACCGCGTCGCTCGAGGAGACCTACTACCTGCGCGGGCTGATGGAGGGCAAGATCATCGGCGGCCGCACCGACGCGAACGGCAAGGTGTACGTGCCGCCGCGCGGCGCCAACCCCACCGACGGCGTCCCCACCAAGGAACAGGTCGAGGTATCCGACAAGGGCACCATCACCACGTTCTGCATCGTCAACGTGCCGTTCCTGGGCCAGCAGATCAAGCCGCCGTACGTCGCGGCCTACGTGCTGCTCGACGGCGCCGACATCCCCTTCCTGCACCTGATCCTCGACGTCGACGCGTCCGAGGTCCGGATGGGCATGCGTGTGGAGGCCGTGTGGCGGCCGAAGGACGAGTGGGAGTACTCGCTGCGGAACGTCTCCCACTTCCGTCCCAGCGGTGAGCCGGACGCGGACTACGACACCTTCAAGCACCATCTCTAGGAGCCTCGAGAACATGACAGACATTGCAGTCGTCGGCTTCGCACAGGCCCCCCATGTGCGTGAGACCACCGGCACCACCAACGGTGTCGAGATGCTGGTCCCCTGTTTCCAGGAGCTGTACTCCACTCTCGGAATCACCAAGTCCGACATCGGATTCTGGTGCTCCGGGTCGTCCGACTACCTGGCCGGGCGCTCGTTCTCGTTCATCTCGGCGATCGACTCGATCGGGGCCGTGCCGCCGATCAACGAGTCGCACGTCGAGATGGATGCCGCGTGGGCGCTGTACGAGGCCTGGGTCAAGCTCATGACCGGTGAGGTCGACACCGCACTGGTGTACGGGTTCGGCAAGTCCTCCGCGGGCAACCTCCGTCAGATCCTCGCGATGCAGATGGATCCCTACCTGGTCTCGCCGTTGTGGCCGGATTCGGTCTCGGTCGCGGGACTGCAGGCCCGCCTCGGCCTCGACGCCGGCAAGTGGACGGCCGAGGACATGGCCGAGGTCGCCAAGCGCAACCGCGCTGCCGCCAAGTCGAACCCGAACGCGCAGTTCTCCGGCGACGTCGACATCGAGACGCTGCTGGCGTCCGAGTACGTCGCCGATCCGCTGCGTGTGCACGACTGCGCGCCGATCACCGACGGTGCGGCCGCCATCATCCTGGCCCGCGGCGACCGCGCCCGCGAACTGTGCGAGCGTCCGGCGTGGATCACCGGGATCGAGCACCGCATCGACTCGCCGAACATCGGTTCGCGTGACCTGACGACGTCGCCGTCGACGACGTCGGCCGCCCGCGCCGCCACCGGCGGCGACGTCTCGAACATCGACGTCGCCGAACTGCACGCCCCGTTCACGCACCAGGAGATCATCCTGCGCGAGGCGATCGGCCTGACCGACGCCACCACCGTCAACCCGTCGGGCGGACCGCTCACCGGCAACCCGATGTTCGCCGGTGGCCTCGAGCGCATCGGCTACGCGGCCCGACAGATCTTCAGCGGTGACGCGCAGCGCGTCCTCGCTCACGCCACCAGTGGCCCTGTGCTGCAGCAGAACCTGGTCGCAGTCATGGAAGGACGAAACTGATGGCGAAGCAACTGGCGGCCGTCCTCGGCACCGGTCAGACCTACTACGTCGCGAAGCGTCACGACGTCACAATGGCCGGCATGGTCCGCGAGGCGATCGACCGCGCGATGGCCGACGCCCACGTCGGTTGGGACGACATCGACGCCATCGTCATCGGTAAGGCCCCCGACCTGTTCGAGGGTTCGATGATGCCGGAGCTGGCGATGTCGGACGCGTTGGGCGCCAACGGTAAGCCGCTGCTGCGCGTGCACACCGCCGGATCGGTCGGCGCCTCGACCGGCAACGTCGCGGCCAGCCTCGTGCAGTCCGGTGTCCACAAGCGGGTACTCGCGGTGTCGTGGGAGAAGCAGTCCGAATCCAACGCGATGTGGGCACTGTCCACCCCGGTGCCGTTCACGATGCCGGTCGGCGCGGGCGCGGGCGGGTTCTTCGCACCGCACGTGCGCTCGTACATCCGCAGTTCGGGCGCTCCCGACCACATCGGTGCGATGGTCGCGGTCAAGGACCGCCGCAACGGCGCGCTCAACCCCTACGCGCACCTCAAGCAGCCGGACATCACCCTCGAGTCCGTGATGGCCTCCCAGATGTTGTGGGACCCCATTCGTTTCGACGAGACCTGCCCGTCGTCGGACGGCGCCTGCGCGATCGTCATCGGCAACGAGGATGCTGCGGAAGCCATCCTTTCCGAGGGCCGCAAGGTGGCATGGATCCACGCAACCGCGATGCGCACCGAACCGCTGTCGTACGCGGGCCGCAACGTCGCGAACCCGCAGGCCGGCCGGGACGCCTCGGCCGCACTGTGGAAGGCCGCGGGCATCACCGACCCGCTCACCGAGATCGACGAGGCCGAGATCTATGTGCCGTTCTCGTGGTTCGAACCGATGTGGCTCGAGAACCTCGGCTTCGTGCCGGAGGGACAGGGCTGGAAGTTCACCGAGGCCGGCGAGACCGCGATCGGCGGCCAGATGCCGGTCAACGCCTCGGGCGGTGTGCTCTCGTCCAACCCGATCGGCGCGTCCGGCATGATCCGCTACGCCGAGTCGGCGATGCAGGTGATGGAGCGGGCCGGTGACCACCAGGTCGACAGTGTCCGGAAGGCCTTCGGCCACGCCTACGGCGGTGGCTCGCAGTACTTCGCGATGTGGGTGGTCGGCGCCGACCGTCCCACCAACTAGGAGGGTTTCACCATGAAGTTCACAGTAGGCATCGCGATGAGCCCGCTGGAGCAGCTGACCGCCCTGGCACAGACCGCGGAGGAGTGTGGTTTCGCGAACATCGCACTGCCCGACTCCCTGTTCTTCATGGAGACGGCCGCCGCGGACTACCCGTACACCCCCGACGGCTCGCGCATGTGGAATGCCGAGACACCGTGGGTGGACCCGTTGATCGCGGCGGCCGCGATGGGCGCCGTCACCAGCACGATCGGCTTCTACACGAACGTGCTCAAGCTCGGTTCCCGCAATCCACTGCTGTTGGCGCGGCAGGTGGGCTCGGTCGCCAACCTGACGGGTAACCGCTTCGGATTCGGCGTCGGAATCGGCTGGGCGCCTGAGGAATTCGAGTGGTGCGGTGCCCCGTACAAGAAGCGTGGCGCCCGCGTCGACGAGATGATCGAGATCATCAAGCTGACCCTCGCCGGCGGCATGGTCGAGTACCACGGCGAGTTCTTCGACTTCGATCGACTCCAGATCAGCCCGGCTCCGAGCAAGCCGGTGCCGTTCTACGTGGGCGGCCACACCGAGGTCGCCCTCAAGCGCGCCGCGCGCATCGGTGACGGCTGGACGTCGGCGATGATGAAGTTCGACGACCTCGTCACCACGATGGCCCGACTGAAGGAACTGCGCGCCGAATACGGTCGGGGCGACGAACCTTTCGAGATCCAAGCGGTGTGCATCGACCGGTTCGGCAAGGACGGCTACGCCCAGATGGCCGACGCCGGCATCACCGACAACATCGTCGTCCCGTGGATCTTCGACGGACTCGGATTCGACGCCCCGTTGGAGGCCAAGCAGGACTCGCTGCGCAAGTTCGCCGATCAGTACATCCACTAGGGAGCGACATATGACGACGACGACAACAGGCACCGAGCACCCCGCGCGCATCGCCGCGAAGGCGTCGCAGTCCGCCGCAAGCGGAAAACGCAAGGAGGAGTGGCTCGATCTGTTCGCCGAGGACGGCTGGGTCGAGGATCCGGTCGGCCCGTCGGGTTTCGATCCGGAGGGCAAGGGCCACCACGGGCGTGAGGCGATCTCGAAGTTCTACGACATGACGATCGCCAACACCGATTCGCTCGAGTTCTTCGTGAACGACTCGCTGGTGTGCGGCGACGAGAACGTCAACATCGGCTTCATCCGCACGGTGATCGCCGGCAATCAGGTCGACGCCGAGGGCGTGTTCGTCTACCGCGTCAACGCGGAGGGCAAGCTGCAGTCGCTGCGGGCCTTCTGGGAGGTCGAACGAGCGATGAAGACCCTGAAGAAGATCTGAGTCCCGAGCACGGCAGTGGGGCGGTCACCGATTCGGTGACCGCCCCACTCGCGTTGCGCCCGTGTCTCTCTCGATCACCCCGGGAAGACCCCGAAACAGAGCAGTAGCGCCGGCGAGGGATGAGGGATCTCGCCGGCGCTACTGCGCCTGTGGTGGGTGTCGAAGACTAGTGCTGAACCGGGCAACCGCCGGTCTTGTAGTCGACCTGGTACTCCTTGATGCCGTTGAGCCAGCCGGAGCGCAGGCGGCGGGTGTCGCCGGCCTCGGTGATGTCCGGGAGGAAATCGGCGATCGCGTTGAAGATCAGCTCGATCTCCATGCGGGCCAGGTTGGCGCCCAGGCAGTAGTGCGCGCCGGTACCGCCGAACGACAGGTGCGGGTTCGGGTCACGGGTGATGTCGAAGTTGTGCGGGTTCTCGAACACGTCCTCGTCGAAGTTGGCGGACACGTAGCTCATCACCACGCGCTGCCCCTTCTTGACCTGCACGCCGCCGATCTCGGTGTCCTCGAGCGCGGTGCGCTGGAACGACGCGACCGGGGTGGCCCAGCGGATGACCTCGTCGGCCATGGTCTTCGGACGTTCCTTCTTGAACAGCTCCCACTGCTCGGGGTTGTCCATGAAGGCCTTCATGCCGTGCGTGGTGGCGTTGCGGGTGGTCTCGTTGCCGGCGACCGCGAGCACGATCACGAAGAAGCCGAACTCCTCCGGGCTGAGCACGTCACCGTCGACGTCCGCCTCGATGAGCGTCGTGACGAGGTCGTTGGCCGGGTTCGCCTTGCGGGCCTCCGCCATCTGGTACGCGTAGCCGAGGATCTCCATCGACGCGGCCGCCGGATCGATGTCCGCGAACTCCGGGTCGTCGTACGAGGTCATCTGGTTGGACCACTCGAAGACCTTGCCGCGATCCTCCTGCGGCACACCGATGAGCTCGGCGATAGCCTGCAGCGGCAGCTCGGCCGCGACCTGGGTGACGAAGTCACCGCTACCCTCCGCAGCGGCGGCCTTGACGATGGCCTCGGCGCGCCGCGTCAGCTCGGCCTTGAGCCCGTTGATGGCGCGGGGCGTGAAGCCACGGGCGACGAGCTTGCGCAGCTTGGTGTGCTCGGGCGCGTCCTTGTTCAGCAGCACGAAGCGCTGCAGTTCGATCTGTGCACGCTCCATGTCGTCGTTGAAGCGCGGAATCGCGGTGTTCTCCCACGTGGAGAACACGTCGCTGCGCATCGAGACGTCCCGGATGTCCTCGTGCTTGGTGACCAGCCAGTAGCCACCGTCGTTGAAGCCTCCGACACCGTCCGGCTGGTCGACCCAGTACACCGGCTGCGTCTTGCGCACCTCGGCGAGCTCTTCGACCGGGAGCCGGTGCGCGTAGATGTCAGGATCCGTAAAGTCGAACCCTGCGGGAATATTGGGCTGCGCCACTGCTGTCTCCTGCCCTCGCGGTCCGGCCGCGAAGTGATGTGTAACACGTTCTACATGCATTGAATCACAGAGCGCCGATCGGGGAAAGACTAGGTAAATATCAGCGGCGGGGCCCCTTGCCTTGCCGAGAGAACCTGTTCTACTTTTCGAAGAAGAGAGTGAAAGGAGCCCACCGTGGGCACACCAGTAATCGTCGAGGCAGTTCGCACACCGATCGGAAAGCGTGGCGGGTGGCTGTCGGGCCTGCACGCGGCCGAGATCCTCGGTGCCGTGCAGAAGGGAATCGTCGATCGCGCGGGCATCGATCCGGTGTTGATCGAGCAGGTCATCGGCGGGTGTGTCACGCAGGCCGGGGCACAGTCCAACAACGTCACCCGCACCGCGTGGCTCGCGGCGGGTCTGCCGTGGCAGACCGGCGCCACCACCGTCGACTGCCAGTGCGGTTCCGCGCAGCAGGCCAACCACCTCATCGCGGGCCTCATCGCGACCGGCGCGATCGACATCGGCATCGCCTGCGGCGTCGAGGCCATGAGCCAGGTTCCGCTGGGCGCCAACGTCGGCACCGAGGCCGGCCCGCGCCGTCCGGCGTCGTGGGACATCGACATGCCCGACCAGTTCAACGCCGCCGAGCGAATCGCCAAGCGTCGCGGCCTCACCCGTGAGGATCTCGAGGCGCTCGGTGTGCAGTCGCAGGCGCGCGCGAAGCAGGCCTGGGAAGAGGGCCGCTTCGACCGCGAGATCGTCCCGGTCACCGCACCGGTGATCGGCGCGGACAAGCTGCCGACGTCGGAGATGAACGTCGTGCGCCGCGACCAGGGCCTGCGTGACACCACCGCCGAGTCCCTCGCGAAGCTCAAGCCGGTCCTCGAGGGTGGCACCCACACCGCCGGTACGTCGTCGCAGATCTCCGACGGCGCCGCCGCCGTCATGCTCATGGACGAGGATCGCGCCCGCGCGCTCGGCCTGAAGCCGCGTGCCCGCATCGTCAGTCAGGCCCTCGTCGGCGCCGAGCCCGAGTACCACCTCGACGGCCCGGTGCAGGCCACCTCGCGCGTTCTCGAGAAGGCCGGCATGAAGATCGGCGACCTGGACCTGTTCGAGGTCAACGAGGCGTTCGCGTCGGTCGCCCTGTCGTGGGCGCAGGTCCACGGTCCCGACATGGACAAGGTCAACGTCAACGGCGGCGCGCTCGCGCTCGGGCATCCCGTGGGCAGCACCGGTTCCCGCCTGATCACCACCGCGCTGCACGAACTCGAGCGCCGCGACGGCTCGACCGCGCTCATCACGATGTGCGCCGGCGGCGCGCTCGCGACGGGCACCATCATCGAACGAATCTGATCGGAGTCCCTGACAGATGACCACGACGCGCCCGTCGGGGCTCGATTCGAAGTACACGGTCGGCATCATCAAGTGGATGTCGAAGTTCAACGTGAAGTTGTATCGGGCCACCGGCGGGCGCCTCGGCGGCAAGTGGCGCGTGGGCAGCGCCTTCCCGTGGGGGATCCCCGTCTGCCTGCTCACCACCACCGGCCGCAAGAGCGGCCAGCCCCGGATCAGTCCGCTGCTGTTTCTCGAGGACGGCGACCGGGTCATCCTGGTCGCGTCGCAGGGCGGACTGCCGAAGAATCCGATGTGGTACCTGAACATTCGCGCGAATCCGTCGGTGACCGTGCAGATCAAGTCGAACGTGCGAGAGCTGCAGGCGCGCGTCGCGACGGACGAGGAGCGGGCCGAGTTGTGGCCGCGTCTGGTCGACCTCTACGCCGACTTCGACAACTATCAGGCGTGGACCGATCGGCAGATCCCCGTGGTGATCTGCGAATAGCGCGCGACACTCCCCAGCGCGGCCGTCGGCGGGAATAATGATGGGCGACGCCCGGCCCACCGGCGCCGGGCACACCGGTTCCCGAGGAGGAATGCCGCGACATGACAGTGAAGAACCATGATCAGGTGATCGACCGGCGCGAAATCGCTTCGGCCCTGCTGAAGGCGCTCGACCGTCGACACGAGGTCCTGGACGCGATCGTCGAGAGCAAGGACCGCGCAGCCGCCGTCGCGGCCGTCCGCGACCTGCTGGAGACGTCCGACTTCTGCGCAGAGGCCGTGCTGAACCTGCGTTTCGACCGCCTGACGATCAAGGAACGCGACCGCATCCGCACCGAACTCGAGGATCTCGACGCGACCCTCCAGTGGCTGCCCGAGCAGCGCCCGTTCAGCACCGGGGCGGGAGTTCGCGTGCGCCCGTTCACCGATTCCGACGCGGATACCGCGCTGTTCCGTGCTCGGTCCACCGAACGCCTCGACGAGTCCGGCTCGCCGTGGAGCGCGGACCGCGTCGAACAGGAGCGGACGGCCGGACTGAAGCGGATCGACGACGAGTCGGCGGCGTGGTTGGTCGCCGAATGCACCACCGGCGACGAACCCAGCAGCGTCGGCCTGGTGTTCGGTGAACTCGCCGATAACGAGGTGGACGTCGCGGTGTGGGTCGCGCCCGGCGCCCGCAAGCAGGGCTACGGCACCGCGGCACTCAAGCAGGCGCGCAGCGAACTGGCCGCCTACTTCCCGGGCACGGTCCTGATCATCCGCACCCCCGCGTAACCCCAACCGAAACGGACAACGCCCGTGCGCACGAAGCGCACGGGCGTTGTCGTTGCGGCGTGACTTACGCGCCGTAGACCGGGGTGGGGGTCTCGGCCTTCTCGAGCAGGTCGGCGACGACCGGTCCGAGTTCCTTCGGATCCCAGCGGTCGCCCTTGTCCTGGGTGGGGCCGTGGCGCCAGCCCTCGGCGACGGTGATCTTGCCGCCCTCGACCTCGAACACGCGGCCGGTGACGTTCTTCGACTCGGCGGAGCCCAGCCACACGACCAGCGGGGAGATGTTCTCCGGCGCCATGGCGTCGAAGCCCTCCTCCGGAGCGGCCATCGCCTCGGCCATCGCACCACCGGCGCCGACGGTCATGCGGGTGCGCGCGGCGGGGGCGATCGCGTTGACGGAGACGCCGTAGTTCTTCAGCTCGGCGGCGGCCTGAATGGTCATCTCGGCGATGCCGGCCTTGGCCGCGGCGTAGTTGCCCTGGCCGATGGAGCCCTGCAGGCCCGCGCCCGAGCTGGTGTTGATGATGCGCGCGTCCACCGGGCGTCCGGCCTTGGACTCGGCGCGCCAGTAGGCGGCGGCGTGACGCAGCGGGGCGAAGTGACCCTTGAGGTGAACGCGGATGACCGAATCCCACTCCTGCTCGCTCATGCCGACCAGCATGCGGTCACGCAGGAAGCCCGCGTTGTTGACCAAAATGTCGAGCGTGCCGAAATTGTCCAACGCGGTCTGGATCAGGTTCTGGGCACCCTCCCACGACGCGACGTCGTCACCGTTGGTGACGGCCTCGCCGCCGGCGGCCTTGATCTCGGCGACAACCTGCTCGGCAGGGGTCTCGCCGGTGTTGGAGCCGTCGCCGCCGACACCGATGTCGTTGACGACGACCTTGGCGCCCTCCGCCGCGAAGGCCAGCGCGTGCGCGCGACCGATTCCACGGCCGGCGCCGGTGATGATGACGACTCGGCCGTCAAGCAATCCGCTCACTTGGTTCTCCTTAGTTTGTTGCCGCGGCCAGGAAGGCCGGGCGCTCGCCGCCGCCGTGGACGGTAAGAGTCGAACCGCTGACATAGGCCGCCAACGGTGATGCCAGGAATGTCGCACAGTTGCCGATGTCCTCGGGCAGTGCCATCCGACCCAGCGGGACGGTGGCGCCGACGGCGTCGATGCCGGCCTCGTCGCCGTAGTGGAGGTGGCTCAGCTCGGTCTGCACCAGGCCGACGACGATCGAGTTGACGCGCACCTTGGGCGCCCATTCGACGGACAGGCTGGCCGCGAGCGAGTCGATGCCCGCCTTGGCGGCACCGTAGGCCGCGGTGCCCGGGGAGGGCCGGCTGCCGCTGACGGAGGAGATCATCACGATCGACCCGCCGTCGTCCTGCTTCTGCATGACGGCGTTCGCGATCTGCGAGATCAGCAGGGGGGCCAGCAGGTTCAGCTCGACGATCTTGGAGTGGAACTTGGGGCTCGCGTCGGCCGCCATCGCGAAGGGGGCGCCGCCGGCGTTGTTCACGACGGTGTCGAGCCGGCCGTACTTCGCGACGATCGTGTCGATCATCGACTGCACCTGGTCGGCGTCACGCACGTCGCACGGGATGAAGTCGACACCGCGGCCGTCGACCTCGAGCGGCTCGGCGGTGTCCTCCCTCGGACGGCGCGCACACGTCACCACCGTCGCACCCGCACGCAGGAAGGACCGGCTGATTCCGGCTCCGATTCCGCGCACGCCGCCGGTCACCAGCACGACCTTGCCTTCGAGACCGAGATCCACGTTCATCCTCCCTGAAGCGGCACGGGTCATTCGTACCCGTCTGTGATAACTTACCAAGCAATCGCTTGGTTCGGTCAACAGACGTAAGGAACATGCCATGGGCATCACTTCGACCTCGGACGGTGCCGGGATCACCACGGTCACCGTCGACTACCCGCCCGTGAACGCCATCCCCTCGAAGGGCTGGTTCGAGTTGGCCGACGCCATCCTCGAGGCGGGCAAGGATCCCAGCACGCACGTCGTGATCCTGCGCGCCGAGGGACGCGGCTTCAACGCCGGCGTCGACATCAAGGAAATGCAGGCCACCGAGGGTCACGGCGCGTTGATCGACGCCAACCGCGGCTGCGCGGCAGCCTTCTCCGCGGTCTACGACTGCGAGGTGCCCGTCGTGGTCGCCGTCAACGGCTTCTGCGTCGGCGGCGGTGTCGGCCTGGTCGGCAACGCCGACGTCATCGTCGCGTCCGACGACGCGATCTTCGGCCTGCCCGAGGTGGACCGCGGCGCACTCGGTGCTGCCACGCACCTCGCCCGCCTGGTCCCGCAGCACATGATGCGCACGCTGTACTACACGGCCAAGAACGTCGACGCCCAGACGCTCAAGCACTTCGGTTCCGTGTACGACGTGGTCCCGCGGGCCGAACTCGATGCCTGCGCACTGAAGGTCGCCGGCGAGATCGCGGCCAAGGACACCCGCGTCATCCGCCGCGCCAAGGAAGCCATCAACCGCATCGACGTGATGGACGTGCACACCAGCTACCGGATCGAGCAGGGCTTCACGTTCGAGCTCAACCTCGCCGGTGTCGCCGACGAGCACCGCGACGAGTTCGTCGCCACGGGCAAGCCCAAGTCGAACACCACCGCACCCAAGGGAGACAGCAAGTAATGGCTGAGAAGCGCGACAAGCGCCGCTCACTGGATGAGGCCGTCGCCGGCATCCAGAGCGGGATGACCATCGGCATCGGCGGCTGGGGCTCGCGGCGCAAGCCGATGGCTCTGGTCCGCGCGCTGCTGCGCAGCGATGTCAAGGACCTGACCGTCGTCGGGTACCTCGGCCCGGACCTCGGCCTGCTGATCTCCGCAGGCAAGGTCAAGCGCGCCTACTACGGCTTCGTGTCCCTGGACTCGGCGCCGTTCTACGATCCCTGGTTCGCCCAGGCTCGTGTCGCCGGGACCATCGAGTCCCGCGAGATGGACGAGGGCATGGTCAAGGCCGGCCTGCAGGCCGCCGCCGCGCGCCTGCCGTTCATGCCGATCCGCGCCGGCCTCGGCTCGGATGCGCAGACCGTCTGGGGCGACGAGCTCAAGACCGTCGCGTCCCCGTACCCGGACGCCGACGGCCGCACCGAGTCCGTCATCGCGATGCCCGCGCTGAACCTCGACGCCGCCCTGGTCCACCTGGACCTGGCCGACGAGCGCGGCAACGCCGCCTACACCGGCGTCGACCCGTACTTCGACGACCTGTTCTGCCTCGCGGCCGAGCAGCGCATCCTCAGCGTCGACAAGATCGTCTCGACCGAGGAACTCGTCAAGTCCGTCCCGAATCAGGCCCTGATCCTGAACCGCGCGATGGTCGACACCGTCAGCGAGGCCCCGAACGGCGCGCACTTCACCTTCGCCGGTGGCTACAAGCGCGACGAGAAGTTCCAGCGCCACTACGCCGAGTCCGCCAAGACCCCCGAGGCATGGCAGGCCTTCGCCGACACCTACCTGTCCGGCAGCGAGGACGACTACCAGGCAGCCGTGCGCAAGTTCGCAGAGGAGCAGAAGTCATGACCGAGGTAACCCGCGCGGAGTACTGCGCCATCGCGTGCGCCGAACTGTTCGCCGACGCCGGCGAGATCTTCGCCTCCCCCATGGCGACGCTGCCGCTGATCGGCGCCCGCCTGGCCAAGCTCACCACCGAGCCGGACCTGATCATCACCGACGGCGAGGCCCTGATCCTGGCCGACGCCCCCGCCATCGGCGCCAGCGCGCCGATCGAGGGCTACATCCCGTTCTCCAAGGTGTTCGACGTGGTCGCCTCCGGCCGTCGCCACGTGGTGATGGGCGCGAACCAGATCGACAAGTTCGGTAACCAGAACCTGTCGGCGTTCGGCCCGCTGGACAAGCCGACCCGCCAGATGTTCGGCCTGCGCGGCGCCCCCGGCAACACCATCAACCACGCCACCAGCTACTGGGTGGGCAAGCACTCCTCGCGCGTGTTCGCCGACAAGGTCGACGTGGTGTGCGGCGTCGGCTACGACAAGGTGGACCCGGAGAACCCGGCGTTCCGCTTCCTGAAGAACCACCAGGTGATCACCAACCTGGGTGTGTTCGACTTCCAGGGCCCCGGCCAGACGATGCGCGCGGTCACCCTGCACCCCGGCGTCACCGCCGAGGACGTCAAGGCCAACACCTCCTTCGAGATCGCCGGCCTGGACTCGGCGGGCATCACCCGCGAGCCCACCGCCGAGGAGCTGCGCCTGATCCGCGAGGTCATCGACCCGAAGAGCCTGCGTGACCGCGAGGTCTCCCTGTGAGCCAGGTGCTGAAGACGCCGTTCACCGAACTGGTCGGCGTCGAGCATCCCATCGTGCAGACGGGCATGGGCTGGGTCTCCGGCCCGCGCCTGACCGCGGCCACCGCCAACGCGGGCGGTCTCGGCATCCTCGCCTCGGCGACGATGACGTACGAGGAGCTCGAGGCTGCGGTCATCAAGACCAAGCAGCTGACGGACAAGCCGTTCGGCGTCAACATGCGCGCCGACGCGTCGGACGCCGCCAAGCGCTGCGACCTGCTGATCCGCGAGGGTGTCAAGGTCGCCTCGTTCGCGCTGGCGCCCAAGAAGGACCTGATCGCCAAGCTCAAGGACAACGGGATCGTCGTCATCCCGTCGATCGGTGCCGCCAAGCACGCCGTCAAGGTCGCCTCGTGGGGCGCCGACGCGGTGATCGTGCAGGGCGGTGAGGGCGGTGGCCACACCGGCGGCGTCGCAACGACCCTGCTGCTGCCGTCCGTGCTCGACGCGGTCGACATCCCGGTCGTCGCCGGCGGCGGCTTCTTCGACGGTCGCGGCCTGGCCGCGGCGCTGTCGTACGGTGCCGCGGGCGTCGCGATGGGCACCCGCTTCCTGCTCACGAGCGATTCGGCGGTGCCGGACTCGGTCAAGCAGGAGTACCTCAAGCGCAGCCTGACCGACACCACGGTGTCCGTGAAGGTCGACGGCATGCCGCACCGCGTGCTCAACACCGACCTGGTGAACGCACTCGAGAAGTCCAGCTACGCAAAGGGACTCGTCGCGGCCACCAAGAATGCCCTCAAGTTCAAGGCGATGACGGGCATGAAGTGGTCCACCCTCGCCAAGGACGGGCTCGCCATGAAGAAGTCCGGCGACCGCACGTGGCAGCAGATCATCATGGCCGCCAACACCCCGATGCTGCTCAAGGCCGGTCTGGTCGAGGGCAACACCGAGGCCGGCGTGCTCGCGTCCGGTCAGGTGGTCGGCATGATCGACGACCTGCCCAGCTGCAAGGAACTGATCGATCGCATCATGGCCGACGCCGTGTCGCGTATCGATGCACTTGGAGATCTCAAGGCCTGATCGGCCTGCCTCCAGCTGAAGGGACCCTTCATGCGCCACCAGCGCGTGAAGGGTCCCTTCGTCCGTTCAGGCGAGTTCCTCGGTCTCCGCCCCCGACCGCTGCGGCCGGGAGAACAGTCCGCCGAGCACGTCCAGGACGTCGGTCCAGGCGTCGATCGTCACGGTGGCCAGTCGACGATGGTCGATGACGCCGGGCTGCGCGAGGGCCGCATCGAACGGCACCTCGACGAACCCGGCGATCCGCGGCGACAGCGCGTCCCGGATCGGCGCCAGATCCACCGGTGCGTCAGGCATCTGGTGCGAGACGACGACGATCGTGCCACCGAGAACCTGCGCGCCGTAGGCGGACATCACCCAGGTGAGGGCGTCACGCATCCGGCTCAGCGGTTCGGAGCGCGCGGGGGCGACCACCACCAGTGCCGCACCGGAGCGGATCAGCGGTGCCAGCCGCGGCGAGCGCAGCGCGGTGCCGACGTCGTGGACGCGGGCACTGTGCCGGGCGGAGAGCAGTTCGTCGACGATCGCGGGATCGCTCGCCTGCGCGTCGCCGCTGCCCACTACGACGACGCCGGCGGAGGTGAGCGCCATACGGGACTCGAGCTGCCGGATCGACCGGGTGGGGTCGACGGCGCCGAATCCGGCTCGCGCAAGCAGGTTTCCGCCGTCACTGGTCGCGTCGATCGCCGAGACGTCCTTGCCGGTGCCGAGGCGGAGCGCGGTCGCCAGCCCGTATGCCGTCGTGGTGGTCGCGGCGCCACCCGATCCGGCGACGACCATCGCGGACACCCGATCGGGCTCCGGCACCTTCGGGGTGCGGCGCAGCGTGAGCACGTTGTTCATCGCAGATCCTCCACCTTGGCAATCTTGAATCCCGTCGGCGACGGCGCGACCGTGACTCGTTGGCGGATGACGCCGTCGGAACCGGCCGGCGAACGCAGGCCCAGATCGACCTCGAAGACGTTCGGATCGGCGGTGGGGGCGACGGTGACGCAGTGCTCGGTACCGAGCGGAACCTCGTCGATCCACTTCTGGATGTCCGGAACGGCGTTGGGCGTCACCATCAGTGACGCGACCTTGCTGCCGTCGCGGTCGACGTAGTACGCGTAGTCGAACGCCCGGATCGCGCCCGGGCCGTCGTCGGCACTTCCCGGGCCGCGTCCGACGCTCCTGCCGTCGGCAACCGAATCCGCGCACCATCCGGCGGGCTGCGCGGGAGCCTGCGGAACCGTCGTGCTCGTCCGCGGCGCCGCGGTGGACCCGGCGACAGGATTGGGCGATCCGGCGATCTCGTCGCCGGTGCCGAGCGCGACGACCGTCGTGACCGCGGCGATGACCAGGAGCGCAACCGCGCCGCCGGCGATCAGCAACGCCCGCCTGCGAGGCGACTTCTCCGCCGACGACTCCGTCGGCGCGGTCACCAGCCACGTCGGCAGTTGGTCGAACTCGGCTTCAGGTTCGGGTGCGGCAACCGGCTCGGGTGCGGCATCGGTCCGGAACACCTCACCCGGACCCGGCACGACCGGCGGGTCGGGCGGGTCGGGCACTGCGAGCGGGTCGGGGGCCACCACCGGCTCGGTGGCGGTCGTCTCGTCCGGAACCGGCAGCGCCGCACTGGCTTCGGACACCGGGACCTCGGGGACCGACTCCGCGCCGTAGTGCTCGGTGACGTCCGGGAACAGCGAGTCTCCCGATCGGTTGTCCGTCGTCATTGGTCCTCCCCGAGGTCGACGGGTGGGGCGGACACCGG
>NZ_JPOC01000009.1 GCF_000738775.1 Prescottella defluvii | reverse complement strand
ACATTCAACGACGTCCTTCGCCTGACCTTCTACGTCACGCACTGACATCCCGAGAAGATCGGCGAGTTCATGACCGGCGTCGAACGGGTCGCCGAGGACATCGGGCTCCCGCTGCCGCTACCGGCCGAAACAACCAACCCGAAAGGGATCAGGCCGGCACATCAAAGGCGCGAAGGCGCGAGGCTAGTGCCGCGTCAGTGCCCGCCAGTATGGTGCGAAGTATGGGTAGTTTCATCAGCTTCGCGCTGGCCGACATCGCCAAAATCGAGGCCGCGTGCGGGTCGCGCGATGCCGAACTGTTCGCCCGGCTTGTCGAGGAGAACCGCGAAGACCTCGAGGCCGACCTCGAAGAGCGTGAGCCCGATGAGATCAGTCAACTCGAAGCGCTGCGAAGGCTGATATTCGGCGAGGACACCGGCAGCGACTGGAACGACACCTTCAACGAGGCATACGCCACGTTGGCCTCTGAGTTCGAATGTCGTTGGCTGGCGGATATCCGGCCCGGCTGGACGGAATGGATGGACGCGGAACTGAATGCCTTGAACGTCGATGCGGCCCGGCTCGAGTGGTTCCGGGAGTTCAGCCCGTGGACCAACGAGGACTGCCGACGGGTATGGGAGCAGTGGCAAGCGGTCATGTCGGAACAACATGCTTCGCTGAGCCCTCGGGCGGCCGAGCAGATCGGTGAGTGGATGGGATGGGTCGAGGAAGCCGCATCCACAACGAATCTCGGCATCCTCGGCGTCTCTTTCGAATGACCCTCCACGGCAACAAGAGTCAGTGTGCTCAACTCGGCTAGCCAGGGCCGGTCTCGCCAGGAGCTAGGACCTCGATTCTCAGTCCAACTTCTGGGGAGCAGTTCACGGTGCGGCGGGTGATATTCGTGGCGCGCTGGTCGGCGCCGGCGACGGACGCACTCTAGGGCGCAGGGACCATGGCCGATGCTGCCCCGTCGGGTACGACGTTGCCCGCCTCGACGCTCAGGACCGCACCGGTCCGCGCATCGAGGAGTGCAGACGCGGCAGTCGACGACGTCACCTGTTTCCGCTCGGCGTCCGAACATCCCTGCAGTGCAACCAAGTTCGGGACGTTAGTCTTCACCGTCGCCGCATCCACGGCAGCAACCCTCGAATCCGGTCCATCGTCGGCAGGAACGAACGCGAGAACCACTGCAGCCGCGCCGGCAGCGTGGATTCCGGGGCACTCCATCGGAGTCCGAGTTGGGCGCCATTCCGCATGCTGCGTGAGGGCATGCGGTGTGCGTCACGAGCGGGCTGTCACTGCAGCAGATCCTCTGCTACCTGTTCGATTCTGAGGACGCTGTCGAACAGTTCTTCGCCGATCGCCGCACGCAGTCGAGATTCGATGCCTTCAGCGAGGTCGTCGGCCTCCTCGATCGTCTTCGCGCCGAGCGCAGTCAGGCGGACCTCGATGAGCTTCTGGTGCATGGGTGAGGGCCGGCGGCTGATGAGGCCCTTGTTCTCGAGGGTAGAGAGCATCGTCGCCGTTGCCTGAGGGGTGCCCATCCCGGTTCGCGCGAGCTGAGCTGCGGAGGTCGGCTCGAGGTGCTTGACCGACAGCAGCGTCGAGTACTGCGGAACCGTGAGATCGAGCGGTCGCAGGGCGGCGGTTTTGGCATCGATGATCAGCCGCGCGATCCGTCGAATGTGAGTGCCGAGGCGGTCGTCGAGCACCTCGGACAGCGGGTTGCTGTCAACTTCCTCTGCCACCGGAATCTTCCCCCACCGCCACTGAATCTTCGACATCACAAGTTGTTGTGTTCTGCAGCCATTCTGCCATCGCCGCCGCTTCCGGCACGACACAGCTCCTGAGGCCCTGCACCGGACAGGGCCGGCTTCGCGGCCCTGCGCCCTCATGACCGCCACCTTACGAATCAAAATATGTTCATAAAACATACTGTTGCTCTGTAACAACATGTTGATACTGTGCTCGTGACGGTATGCCGAAGGCGCAGTTCGAGGGTGACTGCGTCGGCCATGGGAGGGAGAAGAACTGATGTCCACAACGATGGCGTCGCCGGTAGCGGAGATCACCTACGAGGGGAGCAAGAGGGAAGTCGTCACCGACAAGGGTGTCCTGCGGTACCACGAGGCCGGGGAAGGCCCTCCCCTGTTGCTGCTGCACGGATCCGGGATCGGGGTGAGCGGATGGCGCAACTACCGAGGGAATCTGGACGTCTTCGCCGAGCACTTCCACTGCTACGCGCTCGAGTTCCCCGGGTTCGGTGTCAGTGACCCGGTGAAGGGCCACCCGATGCGGGCCGCGACGGAGTCGGTGACGCGGTTCATGGACGCGCTCGGCATCGAATCTGCTGCGATCATTGGCAATTCGATGGGCGGGGTCGTCGGCGCGCAGGTGGCGATGCAGCATCCCGGCCGTGTCGAGAAGCTGATCACGATCGGTGGAATCGGGCCGAACATCTTCAGCCAGGCGCCGAGCGAGGGCACACGCCTGCTGCGGGACTTCGCCGATCAACCCAGTCGCGAGAAGTTGGTGCGGTGGCTCGAGTGCATGGTGCACGACCGTGCGGTGGTCACGGAGGAACGTATCGAAGAGCGTTGGGAGACAGCGAAGGATCCGGCGTCCCACAAGACGCTGGCCGCGATGTACGGCTCCGAGGCAGCCGATGCCCAGCAGCGGGCGCTCGAGAACTCCGACGCCCCGCCCTACTGGTCGATGATGCGCAAGGTTCAGTGCCCGACCCTGTTCACGTGGGGACTCGACGACAGGCAGTGCCCACCCGACATGCCACTCGTCCCGCTCCGACTGGCGCCCAACGCCGAGCTTCACATCTTCCCGAACTGCGGTCACTGGGTGATGATCGAGGCCAAGGACGCGTTCGAGCGAGTCGCACTCGAATTCCTGCGTCGCTGAGCGGTCGGGGCGTCGACATCGACCACCTGGTCGAGGTCGACGTATGCGTGATCGAACACCGGCGCCCGCCGGTTCACCGCACTGACCAACTCGCGGCAGGACTTCGAGACCCTGCGGACCGACGGCATCGAGATCGGCTTCCTCCGGGGCGACGCCCGGGACGTATCACATGTGGTCGGCGAATGTGTCCAGGAAGTTCTGGAATGCAGCCATTCCGGCGCCGAGCACCACGTAGGTGGTGAGGAAGGCTACGGCCGTGGGGCGAGCGCGCCGGTGAAGAAACCCGAGCGTTGCGGCAATCGCGATGCCCACGGCCAGAGGGAGCAGCAGGCACACCCAGTACATCGCGCCGGCCGACGGGTGCGGGTCGATTCCCCACACGTCGCGTAGCGCCCCGATGGCGAGCAGATTGAGCAGCAGTGCCGTCAGTGCCCCCGTCGCGATGCCGACCAGCATCGATGACCAGCTACCTATAGATGTCTCCCCCATCACGATGAGAAGACTAGCGCCGTCAGCGCGCGGACACCTGTCGACTGCCGCGCATCCCTGCCCGTATCGCGCCTACAGCCTCTCGGCCACCCCTCAGCATCGGTTCGAGCAAACCCCCGAGGTCGGGCTACACCTACGTGACCGCCACCACCGATCCAGATACTCCGGGAGTGACCCGCTTGGGGCCGGACATCGCTGTTCACGTCCACTGGCGAAACATCTCTACCGGCGCAACGGGTGTCGCATACCTCGACAGCCCCGACGGCACACTGGTCGAGACCGGTTCCGGGACGGTGGTCGCCGTGGCCACGGCGCCTGGTGGGGTCGACGGGATCAACTACCGGGTATGGGTCATCTCATCCGGCGCCGGCGCCTGGACGGTCCCCTGACCGACTCGTCAGGCGATCGGGCCCCGGAGCACGTTCACCGCGGTCCGGTGACGCGGCACCTCGGTCCACTGCATCTCCACGGTCGCGACGTCGGTGGGCCAGTCAGCGCGAGTACAGCTGAGTTTCCAGCCGTGAGTCTGCGTGGATCGCTTCCAGCCGCGCGAGGTCCGTGGACACTACGAGGGTGTCTTCCTCGTCGACGCCGGTGGCTGCACACCACGAACGATCCTCGGGCCACCAGAAGTTGGGTGTTCGCGCGACGAACGTGTGCTCGTCGATCACACGAGTCGCCGAGAGCACCACATACTCCCAACCCGCCGGGTCGCCGACCCGCGTGGCCCCGGTGATCTCCACATCCACGAACGTCCCCCATCCCGCCCACAGCAGGCCCATGTGTGCATCGTCCAGGTGCTCGTAGACGGCGCCGATCCATTCGGACGGAAGCGACCCAGCCTCTGGTCGCATGTCGAAGACGCCGTCAACGGTCTCGTCGGGCCCCTCCAAAGGACCCGACGTCGGAGAAGCTCATTCTCGGCTGCAACCGTGTGCCACGGGCGGCAGCGACCTGTGCCCACGACACCGGTATCGGTTCCCGGTCAGGGCTGTGCGACTGGTAGGCCGGATGCAGGATTCGCAGAACGTGTGGATACAGCTCCGCCAACCACCCACCCGAAGGCGCGTCGTACGGATACGGAAACGGCGCCAACCACGACACCGCACCGGCGTCGGCACAGCCCACCCAACCGAAGGACCGAGTCACCGGATCATCATGCCGTCTCGGGACGAGCGGGCCCGACCAGCCCCTGGCACTGACACACTCACCCCATGCGACCACGGACCTGCCTCGCCGCACTGCTGCTGCCGTTGGCCCTCACCTCCTGCGGCGACACAGAACCCGACCAACCCACCATCAAAATGGAGATCGCGGAAGACGAGCCGCCGGTATTCACACCCCCACCCACCGCACAGCTCCTCCCCAACCCCGACACCGGGGCACTCGCCCCCACCGACATCGAGAACGCCGTCCGCAGCCAAGCCGCCACAGACCTCACGACAAGCGGCGTCCCCGCCGCCATCGACGACGTCCAATGCCTAACCGGAGGACCACCACTGATCTACCCCGCAACCACCCTCTGCCACGCCACCAGCAACAGCCTCGACATGACACTCACCTACGGAATCGCCATCACCGACAACCAAGGCCACATCAGCATCATGCGCTGGTAACCCCGGCTCGGAAGTCAGAGCCCGAAGACCTCGAGGCATTCGAGCGCGAGTTCGAGTTTCTGCCGGCGGGCCAGGAGGTCGACGCCGAGGATCTCCTCGGCGCGCTGGATGCGGTAGCGGACGGTGTTCTTGTGGATCCCCAACCGCCGTGCCGCCGCCTCCTGGTTTCCGTTGCACGCCAGTACCGCCCGCATGGTGTCGCGCAGGCGCGCGGAGGCGGCTTCCTCGCCGAGGAGGCCGTCGAGTTCCCGCTCGACGAGCACCCGCATCGCGGGCGGATCCGCCGACATCATCGACACGACCTCGACGTCCGCGTACCGCGTCACCGGATCACGCCGCCTCCCGGCTTCCGCGACGCGCTGCGCGGCCTGCGCCTCACCGTGACTGCGCCGAAATCCTTCGATGCCGCGGGCGCCGCCGCCGACCGCGACCCGGACACCCGCCGGAATCGACTGTGGATCGACAGTCGGCGGACCCGCATCGGAATCATCGTCGGCGATCCACGACCACACACCGTGCGCGCCCGAGGGAACGGACAAGCTCCGCCGGGGCCCGGCGATTCGTGCCACGACACCGTCGAGTGACCCGGTGACCAGCGTCGGATCGTCGGCCCACACGACGACGGCCGTGTGCGCGAGGAGGAACGGATAGCCGAGGCGAGCCGAAGCCTGCTCGGCGTCCCCACCGCCGTCGAGGATCTCGCGGACGGTTGCCACACGGGATGCGAAGGCCCCCTGCAGAAGTCGCTCCCGCTCCTGCGAGTAGGTGGCCGCGAGCTCGTCCAGCATCGCGTTGAGCAGCTCGCTGGTCTGCGACCACATCGTGGCGAGCACCTCGAGCTTGAAGTCGGCGCCGAGATCCTCGTGGTGGAGAAACGCGGTGGCGAACGCGAGCATCGCGCGATGGCCGGCGTGATAGAGCTGCGACAGCACCCGCAGTTCCAGTCCTCGCTGCGCGACGGTGCGGGCCAGCCCGTGCGCCTCCTGCGACACCGGGGCGCCGGCCGGTCCGTCGGCCGAGAGCCGACTCGCATCGAGGAAGGCCGCCAGTTGGCTGCGCAGGGCCGCCCGCAGGTCTCGCTGCAGTTCGGCGTCGGAGGCGAGCTCGGGGACGTCGGCGGTGAACGACTCCTCGAGCCCCACCAAGAACGCGCCCAGGTCTTCCCGCGAGAGGGTCGTCGTGAGATAGCCCCGCAGCCACAACTCGGCATCCGCATCACCGCCCACGCGACCACCTCCCGGCCGTCTGCGGCGCACCGCCGGCACGGACCCCGAAGGCGATCCACGCCGCACCGAACAGCAGACAGCTGAACGGCAGCAGCAACACCGGGAGATGGCCCACCCCGCCCATCCCGATCACCATCACGCCGGCCAGCACGTACGGGCTCTGCTTCAGTGCATACAGCAGCGCAGCGGCACTGCCCAGCCACGCCAACCACCGCGACTGCGGCCAGATCTCGCTCGGGACGCCGAGCGCGACGGCCAGGGCCCCGGCGGGAAGGTTCATCCACACCATCTGCGCCTGCCAGAAGGACTCGTCGCTGTCACGCATCCAGCCCGTCGTCAGCATCCCGAACAGCAGACCCAGCGTCGACAACAGGATCGGCCGCTTCCACCCCATTCGCGCCTCCCCGTCCGAATCGTGCCCTCACCTTCGCATGTCGAAGTGTTCACCCAGGGCGGTTCTCCCCGGGCTGCAGGTGGATCGGACTGGCCGGCCGGTCCGTCGGCGACTCGGCGTGCAAGACCATCGTCCCGGCGCCGGAACCGCCGAGGGGACTGGCGCGTCAGGCGCCAGCCCCCCAGGATCATGCCGTTGGCGGTTTCAGATTCCCATCGAGCGTGCAATCGCGGGCCAGTGGTTGTGCAGGTCGTCCTGCCAGTAGGCCCACGAGTGGGTGCCACCGGGCTTGAACACGAACGTTGCCGGGATATTCAACTGCGCGAGTCGATTTGCGAGGTTGTGGGTGCAGTAGTTGGTCGCGGCTTCGATGACACCGCCGACGATGATCTGGTTGGCCAGCACCCCGACCTGGCCGTTGATCCCCGGTCCGTCCAGCGTCTCGTGGGGACCGGGCAGGCCGGAGCCGGTGGTGATGTAGAGGTCGGTGCCGCGCAGCTTTTCGGCGTTGGCGACCGGGTCGTTCGCGACCCAGCCGGGGCCGTCGAGCGGACCCCACATGTTGGTGACGTCGACGCCGCCGCGCGCCCCGGTCACGACCTGGATCGCGCTCTGACCGGCCCAGGTACTGGTCTCGGCGCAGCCGCTGTAGGAACCGACACTCTTGTAGAAGCCCGGCTTGGCGATGGCAAGGTTGAGCACCGACGTCGCGGTCATCGAGATCGCGGCGATCGACTGAACGCCGTTGGTGCCGAACTCCGCGTTGATGACTGGCGGGAGCTCCTCGAGCAGGAACGTCTGCCACTTCTGGCGACCGAGCTTCGAATCGTCCTTCTCCCAGTCGGTGTAGTAGCTGAAGGCACCTTCGAGTGGGGTGACGACGTTGACGTTCTCGTCCTTGAAGAAGTCCATGACGTCGGACTTGCGTTGCCAGGTAGCCGAATCCTCGCCACCACCAGCGCCGTTGAGCAGATACAGCGTCGGTCGGGGCGCGCTCCTGTCCGCGGGAAGGATGACCTCGAGAGGAATGTTGCGGTCCATCGACGGCGAGTACACCGAGATGGTGACCTTGCGGTCGGAGTTCTTCGTAGATTTCACCAGGTAGGCACCGGACGAAACGTCATAGGTGGCGGGTGTGCCGCTGTCTGCGTACGCCGTGGCCGGCACCGCGAGCAGTGAACCTGCCGACACGACCACCGCAACCGCCAGCACTCGGGCGCGCCCGACCTTCGAACTCATCACCTGACTGTCCTCCCCTGAATCGGAACATCCGCTCGAACGAAGATGCCACCGGGTCGTCCCCGGTATCGGGCCTCCCCATCGGCCGACATCAAACCGGCACAATACCGGCGTGACGACGGCGGATGTTCCGACCGGTGATACGAGAAGAAGAATTCACCCGCCGGTTCACCCACCGGTTCGTCGGCACTGCCGAACACACTCGTGCCGCAACGCCAGATCTCCCCGCCTGCCCGCACTCCGATGGACGACCTGAGCGCGAAGAGGGGCGGTCACCGCACCAGCGGGCGGACCCGTTCGGCGACGAGGGCGAGGCTCTGCGCCTCCACCTCGTACGGCACCGCGAGGGGCCGGGTGTGGATCAGCACGTGGTCGGCGTGGAGGAATCCGGGATCGTCGGACAGTCCCGCGGCGATCTGCTCCGGCGTCCCGACGGCCACTCCCCCCGTGGTGAGGTCCGGGCGCCGTCGGACCAGCCGTTCGTCGGCACGCAGCCGTGCGGCGAGAGCGGCGTCGGTGGTGGCGACGATCGGGCGCGACAGTGCCACGCGCGCATGGCTTCCGCAGCGTTTCCGGTACCGCCGGACGAGGTCCGCGACCCGCCGGTCCTCGGCGAGCGGGCCGTCGGGTCCCACCGAGCGGCGTCCGACGATGAGCCCGAGGTTGCGGCGCGCCGCCGCGTCCACGCCGTGTGCACTGCCGGTCGTCACCCAGGTGCGGGCCGGTAGTCCTCCCGCCGATGGGACCACCTCGTGACGGGCGGCGGCGTCACCGATGCCACCGCGTGCCGCGTCGAGGACGTCGTCGACGACGCGCCAGAACCGATCGTGCCGGTCGTCGTGGTCGAGGCCCCACGCCTGCGTGGCACGCGCCGACGACCCGCTCCCGAGTCCCAGTTGCAGGCGCCCACCCGACAGTGCGTCGACGACGGCGGCGTCCTCGACCAGTCGGCGCGGATCGTCGAATCCGGCGGCGATCGACGCGGTGCCCAGGTGGATGCGGGTGGTCTCCCGCGCCAACGCGCCCAGCAGCACGAGCGGGCTCGGCATCGCTCCTTGCTGGTCACCGAAGCGGTGCTGGGCGATCCAGAACGAGTCGTAGCCGGCCCCCTCCGCCACGCGTGCCAGCCCGATCGCGCGCTCGATGCTCTCCCGCGCCGACCGTCCGGAGTCCACGTGGGTGAGCACGCCCCAGCCGGTCACAGCACCACCACCATGGGGCTGCCGTCGCCGGGATGGTCCTGGATCTCGGCCCGCACCCCGTAGACCTCGTCGAGCAGCGCCGAGGTGACGATCTCCCGCGGTGTTCCGACGCCCCAGATCCGTCCGCGGTGCAGGACGGCGACCCGATCGCAGAACCGCGCGGCGAGCCCCAGGTCGTGCAACGCGACGACGGCGGTGCATCGTTGTGCCCGAACAACTCTCATGAGGGCGTACTGGTGGCGCACATCCAGGTGATTGGTGGGCTCGTCGAACATCAGGACGGACGGTTCCCCGGCCAGGGCCTGCGCGACCAGCACGCGCTGCCGTTCGCCGCCGGACAACGTCGCGAAGTCGTCGTCGGCCCGATCGGCCATGTCCACCGCGTCCAGTCCCGCGATCACCAGGTCGTGGTCGGTGGCGTCGTCGGCGTCGAACATCCCCTTGTGCGCGGCGCGGCCGAGGAGCACGACGTCGGCGACGGTGAGCGGGAAGTCCGCGGGGGTGTGCTGGGTGACGACGCCCGTGGTGCGGCCGAGCGTCCGCACGGGAGTCCGCCACACGTCCCGCCCGCCCAGCGTCACCGTCCCCGACACCGGTTTCAGGGCGCGGTACGCGGTCCGCAGCAGCGACGACTTGCCGCTCCCGTTCGGCCCGACGAGCGCGACGATCTCGCCCTCGTCGACGTCGAGCGTGACGTCGTCGACGAGCGTCCTGGTCCCGGCTCGCACGGTGACGTGGTCGAACTTCAGCACTCGCGCCTCATCTGGTCGTGGTGCGGCGCAGCAGCCACACGAAGTACGGGCCACCGACGAGTGCGGTGACGATGCCGACGGGGATCTCCTGGGGGATCATCACGGTGCGGGCCACCAGGTCGGCCGCGATCGCGAACCCCGCGCCGACGACGAGCGCCACCGGCAGCACCCGCCGGTGATCCGAGCCGACGAGCATCCGTGCGATGTGCGGGATCATCAGCCCGACGAATCCGACGACACCGCTGACCGCGACGAGCACACCGGTGAGGACCGCGCACAGCACGATCAGCCCGAACCGCATCCTCCGCACGTCGAGGCCGAGGGCGGTCGCGCTCTCGTCGCCGGCGAGCAGCACGTTGAGACTGCGCGCCAACGGCAGCAGTACGAGGCACGAAATCCCCAGCACCACAGCAGGAACAACCAGTTTGTCCCAGCGCACGCCGCCGAAGCCGCCGAGCGTCCACTGCAGTACCTGACCCGCGAGACTCTGGTCCGGGGACGTCAACACCATCAACGACGTCGACGCGCCCAGGACCGACGACACCGCGGTGCCGGCGAGCACCAACCGTGTCGGCTCGAGGGCTCCGCGCCCCCGCGCGACGAGTAGGACCACGAGCATCGCAGCGAGCGCACCGAGGAACGCCGCGATCGGCATCGCCACGGCCTGCGGCCCGAGGCCGAACCGCAGCACCGCGACGGCGCCGACCGCCGCACCGGCAGACACCCCGAGGATCCCCGGATCGGCCAGCGGATTGCGCACGACGGCCTGCATGGTGGTGCCCACCAACGCCAGACCGGCACCCACCACGCCGGCCAGGATCACGCGGGGCAGTCGTGCGTCCGCGATGATCAGGTCCTGCGCGCGGGTCCAGTCCGGCGTGATCCAGTCCGGCCCGAGGATCCGGTGTCCGATGATCCGCCACGCGGTCGAGGCGTCGACGCCGACCGAGCCGACGAGGATGCCCGCGGTGGCGACGACGACGAGCACCGCCGTCGCCACCAGCAGAACGATCCGGAATCTGGCGCGCTGCGCCTGGCCGATCACTCGAAGGCGGTGGGATGGAACTGACGAGCCAGATGTTCGACCCCGTCGATCGAGTACGGTCCCGGCTGCAACTGAGACAGGGTGATGGTCGCGAAGGCCTGGTCCCGGACCGCCGGGGTCGCCGCGATCACCGGAACTCCGTTCAGGTCGGCGATCTTCTGCGCGACCGACGGTGACTGGTACTGCGGCGTCGTCCCCTCCTCGCGCACGAGGATCACGTCGGGCGCACGCTCGGCGACCTGCTCCCACGACACGCTCATCCAACGTTCCGGGACGTCCGCGAAGACGTTGGTGCCGCCGGCCGCCTCGATCAACGCGGTGGCCATGCTGTTGCCGCCGGTGGTCGACGCCTTGTCCGTGCCCGAGGCGTACAGGAACACCTTGATCGGCTGCTCGCCGCCGACGCGGTCACGGACGGTGTCGAGTCGCGCGCGCAGTGCCGCGACCGAGGTCGCGGCCCGCTCCGGCACCCGGAAGATGCCGCCGATCGTGGTGATCTCGGCGAAGATGTCCTCGATCTCGACCGGGCCCTGCGCGCAGCCCTCCGGGTTCAGATGCGTCTTGACGTCGACCTGCGCGAGTTGTTCGCGGGTGTGGCCGTTCTTCTCGCTGAATCCGTCCGGGTAGCCGGAGTACACGAAGTCGGGGGCGACGTCGATGAGCTGTTCCATCGTGGGCTGCTCCGATGACAGGATCGGCACCTCGGCATACGCGGCGGCGTAGTCCGGGGCGATCTCCCGGCCGCGCAGGTAGGCGGTGCCGACCATGCGATCCTCGAGCCCCAGTTCCAGCATCGTCTCGGTGGCGTTGGACGTGAGCGTCACCGCCTTCGACGGTGTCCGGTCGTGCTGTGTCGTGATGCCACAGTTGGCGGCGTCGACGTAGGCGGCCTCGCCGCTCGCGGAGGCGGTTTCGCCGGACACCGCCTGCCCGCACGCGGTGACGGTGGTGGCGAGACCGGCCGCGCAGAGGGCCGTCAGCAGACGTCGGTATCGGGAGCGCGCAGGCAGATGGGCGAAGAAGGGCACGGAGGTTCCTTTCCGAGGTCGCACGCCTCGAAAGCCGGAGAGGACAGCGGGGCGACCTGGCTCGCAGCGACGACGTCGCTGACCACAGTGGCGGGACCGCGCCGGATTCACACCGGACTTCCACCCTTTTCGCTGTCCGAATCATGTTGGACGCCGGAATCGTAGCCCAACAGCAAACCTCGGCTGCGACCGTCACCCCGAACCGGACGGCGCTGACGGTCCGCCCGCGGGTTCGTCCTCGATGATGCGGCCCGTCTGCAGGTCGATCTCGACCTCCCGGTGCACGCCCGCGAGATCGACGTAATCCACCTCGACGGTGGGCCGCCCGTCCTCCTCGTCCAACTCGATGCCGAGGATCCCCGGCATCGGCGGCGGTTCCTGAGCCGCGGCGACCCCGCCGCCGACCGTCGACATCCCCACTCCGACCACCGCCGAGAACAGGAGCGCCGTCGCACTTCGCGCCACGACACGAACCGTGAACATGAGCAATCACCTCGTCCGAGAACAGAAGTTGGCCCCTCCACGCTAACGCGGTCAGCTACCTCGATCGATCCGGACAACCGGCATTCTTCGGAAATTCTCTCGATTCCGTCCGGTCCGAAATTCAGACCTTCACCCGTGCGCCGTTTTGGTGGTCGCCGCCACCGGACAGGCGCACAGGCGACGGAGTCGCCTAGGGTTCTGCAGCATGGAGCGCACCGACTTCCCGACGGTCGAGGTGTGGCCGGGCGCCGCGTATCCCCTGGGCGCCACCTTCGATGGCGCAGGCACCAATTTCTCGCTGTTCTCCGAGGTCGCGGACGCGGTGGATCTGTGTCTCGTCGCACGGGACGGCACCGAGACCCGCGTCCGCCTGGACGAGGTGGACGGGTATGTGTGGCACGGATACCTGCCGTCGGTCTCCCCCGGGCAGCGGTACGGCTACCGGGTCCACGGACCGTACGAACCGCACTCCGGGCTGCGTTGTGATCCGTCGAAGTTGCTGCTGGATCCGTACGGCAAGGCCTTCGACGGCGCGTTCGACGGTCACTCGTCGCTGTACGCCTTCGGCGGGGACTCACTGGGGCACACCATGACCACCGTCGTGATCAACCCGTTCTTCGACTGGGGCGCCGACCGGCCCCCGCGGACGCCGTATCACGAGACCCTCATCTACGAGGCACACGTCAAGGGCATGACGGCGACGCATCCGGACGTGCCCGAGGGCCTCCGCGGGACGTACGCCGGCATGGCGCATCCGGCGGTGATCGACCACCTGCGGTCGCTGGGCGTGACCGCGGTGGAACTGATGCCCGTGCACCAGTTCCTGCACGACCAGGTCCTGATCGACCGCGGACTGCGGAACTACTGGGGCTACAACACTTTCGGGTTCCTCGCCCCGCACGCGGAGTACTCGTCGGCGGGGAAACCGAGCGCCGTCGTCACCGAGTTCAAGGCCATGGTGCGCGACTTCCACGCGGCCGGGATCGAGGTGATTCTCGACGTCGTCTACAACCACACCGCCGAAGGGGACCACCGAGGGCCGACGATCTGTTTCCGCGGCATCGACAACGCCGCCTACTACCGCCTGGACGACGACGATCGCGCGCTGTATCGGGACTACACCGGGACCGGCAACAGCCTGGGTGCGCGCCACCCGCACACGCTGCAACTGATCATGGACTCACTGCGGTACTGGGTGACCGAGATGCACGTCGACGGCTTCCGTTTCGATCTGGCCTCCACCCTCGCCCGCGAACTGCACGACGTGGACCGGCTTTCCGCCTTCTTCGACCTGGTACAGCAGGATCCGGTGGTGAGTCAGGTGAAGTTGATCGCCGAACCGTGGGACGTCGGCGAGGGCGGCTACCAGGTCGGCAACTTCCCCGGCCTGTGGACCGAGTGGAACGGCAAGTACCGCGACACCGTGCGCGACTACTGGCGGGGCCGACCCGCGACGCTCGGCGAGTTCGCCTCACGGCTGACCGGGTCGTCGGATCTGTACGAGGCGACCGGTCGTAGACCCGGGGCGAGCATCAACTTCGTCACCGCGCACGACGGCTTCACCCTCACCGACCTGGTGTCGTACGACGAGAAGCACAACGCGGCCAACGGCGAGGACGACCGCGACGGCGAGAGCCACAACCGATCCTGGAACTGCGGTGTCGAGGGCCCCACCGACGACCCGGGCGTTCTCGCCCTGCGCGCCCGCCAGCGCCGGAACATCCTCGCCACACTCTTCCTCAGCCAGGGCACACCGATGCTCGCCCACGGCGACGAGATGGGACGCACCCAGCAGGGCAACAACAATGTGTACTGCCAGGATTCGCCGCTGTCGTGGATGGACTGGACACTGCTCGACGACGGCGCGGACCTGGTTCGGTTCACCCGGCGGGTCAGCGCACTGCGGGCCGCGCACCCGGTGTTCCGCCGACGACGATTCTTCGCGGGACGCCCGGTCCGCGACGCCGAGCACAGCCGCGACATCGCGTGGCTGACACCGGAGGGACGGGAGATGACCACCGCGGACTGGGACAGTGGATTCGGCAAGGGCCTGGCGGTGCATCTCGGCGGGGACGCCATCCCCGAACCCGACCGGCGCGGGCGGCGGGTGGTCGACGACTCGTTCCTGCTGCTCTTCAACGCCCACGACGAGGCCCTGGAGTTCACCGTCCCGCACGGCGAGGCCGACACCCCATGGACCGGCGAACTGGACACCACCGACTCCGCCGGAGACACCGATGCCGTTGTCCTGCCGGGTGATTCGATCACCGTTTCGTCGAGGTCCCTGCTGGTACTGCGCCGGGACCGACTGCGATGAGGCCGATCACCGCCACCTACCGACTCCAGTTGCGCGGGGACGCGTTCACTCTCGACGACGCCCGGCGCCTGGCCGACTACCTGGACCGACTCGGCGTCTCGCACCTGTATCTCTCGCCGATCCTCACCGCCACCGCCGGGTCGATGCACGGGTACGACGTCACCGACCCGACCACGGTCTCGGCGGCACTCGGCGGGCGGGCGGCACTGGCGGCGCTGGCCGCGGAACTCGCCGAACGCGACATGGGGATCATCGTCGACCTGGTTCCCAATCATGTCGGGGTCGGACGTCCGCGGGAGAACCGGTGGTGGTGGGACGTGTTGACCCACGGCCGCCGGTCGCCGTTCGCCCGGTTCTTCGACATCGACTGGCGTGAGGACAACGGGGCGGGCGGACGGATCGCGCTACCGGCCCTGGACGACGACTCCGACCTCGACGCTCTGCGTTTCGACCGCGGCCGAGGCTCGCCGATGCTCGCGCTCGGCGACCAGCGGTTCCCGATCGCCCCCGGCACCGAGGACGGTGGCCCCCGCGAGGTGCACGAGAGGCAGGCCTATCGACTGGTGGGGTGGCGCGACGGTGTCGTCGGCTATCGACGCTTCTTCACGATCAACGACCTCGCTGCAGTCCGACAGGAGGATCCGCGGGTGTTCGACACCACCCACCACCAGTTCGCGTCGTGGGTGCGCGACGACCTGGTCGACGGCGTCCGCGTCGACCACCCGGACGGGCTGAGCGATCCGGCCCGGTACCTGCACACCCTGCGGGAGGTCGTCGGCCCCGACCGCTGGCTGCTCGCCGAGAAGGTCCTGTCGGCGGGCGAACCCCTGGACCCGACGCTGCCGATCGACGGGACCACCGGATACGACGCCCTCGCCGAGTACGCCGGCGTGTTCGTCGACCCGTCCGGGGAGTCGACGCTGACCGCGCTGGCCGGTCGCGCGGACGCCCCCGGTGACGCGGTGTGGCTGCGCGACAACGGTATCGAACTCCGCCGGGGTGCCGCGCGCACCGAGTTGGCACCCGATGTGCGACGTCTGAGCCGCGCGGTGCTGCGTGAGTCGCCGACCTTCTGCAACCCGGACGAGTTGCGTGAGGCCCTCGTCGAGGTGCTCGTCCACGTGCCGGCGTACCGCGCCGACTACGCACCTCTCGCCGGCACGGTTCCCCGGACGATCGGGGCGACACTCGCGCGCCACCCCGAATGGTCTGCCGCACTGACGACACTGGCCGGTGCGCTCACGGATCCGGACAACGAGGCGAGCATTCGCTTCCATCAGGTGTGCGGCGCGCTGACCGCCAAGGCGGTCGAGGACCGCCTGTTCTACCGCACACCTCGGCTCGTCTCGCTGTCCGAGGTGGGCGGTGACCCCGGCCGGTTCGGCTGCTCCCCCGCCGAGTTCCACCTCCGCGCCGCCGACCGTGCCCGGCTGTGGCCGCGGACGATGACGACCCTGTCGACGCACGACACCAAACGCGGCGAGGACGTCCGCGCACGCATCGGCGTGCTGTCGCAGGTCCCGGACCTGTGGGCCCGCTGTGTCGCCGACTGGGAGATCGCCGCCCCGAGCCCGGACGGTGTCACTGGACTCTTCCTGTGGCAGAACATGTTCGGAGTGTGGCCGGCGGACGGCTCCACCCCCGGTGCCGACCTCCGGGAACGACTCCACCGGTACGGCGAGAAGGCCGCCCGCGAGGCGGGCCTGCGCACCACCTGGACCGACGTCGACCAGCACTTCGAGCACGCGCTGCACAGTTGGATCGACGTGGTCGTCGCCGGCCCGGTCGGCCGCAGCCTCGGCCGGATCGCGCAGCAACTGGCCCCGCACGGCCGGTCCGACGCGTTGGGCCAGAAACTGCTGCAACTGTGCGGGCCCGGCATCCCGGACGTGTACCAGGGCACCGAGCTGTGGGAGGACTCGCTGGTCGATCCGGACAACCGACGGCCGGTGGACTACCGGCCCCGCCGCGAACTCCTGCAGTCGATGGACACACCCGGCGTCGAGACGCCGCCCCTCGACGAGTCCGGCGCCGCGAAACTGCACATCACCCGCACCGCGCTGCGACTGCGCCGGGAACGCCCGGACAGCTTCGTCGGCGGCCACTACCGCCCCGTGTTCGCGGTCGGTCCCGCCCACGATCACCTCGTGGGCTTCGCCCGGGGCCCGGCCGGTCAGGCCTCGGATGTCATCGCCCTCGCCACCCGGCACAGTGTGCGGTTGAACGAAACCGGCTGGGGCAGTTCCAGCGTCGCGCTGCCGAACGGGAAATGGTTCGACCGGCTCACGGGCGAGCTGTATGCCGGCACCGCGCAGCTGACGAGGGTGTTCGAGCGGCTCCCGGTGGCCCTGCTGGTCCGCCTCGACCGACCCTGAGCGACACCTGCACCGCTAGAGATACGGGCGGGTGATCACCTCGATGGCGTGTCCAGCCGGATCCTTGAAGTACACGCCCCGCCCACCGTGTTCCGTATTGGTCCGCCCGGGCAGCAACATCTGCGGATCGGCCCAGTGTTCGATCTCCGCCGACCGGAGCCGCCCACAGGTCCGATCGAACTGCTCGTCGTCGACGAGGAAGGCGTAGTGCTGCATCTGGATGTCGAAGGGCGGCTCAGCGAACTGGAGCAGTGCACCTCCCTCGAGGTGCAGGTTCGCGAAGATTCCCCAGTCAGGCGCATCGCTCAGGTCGAGCAGTTCTCTATAGAACGCAGCGGACGCATGGCGGTCCGTGGCGGGAATGATCGTGTGGTTGAACGTTGCCGGCATCGTGCGATGACCTCTCGGTTGATCGGTAGCCGAGGATGTGGTTCAACGCGAGACAACACCGAAGAAGCGCACCGCCCACGCGTTGACGACCTACCGGGGAGGAATCGAGCAACCTCGGAGGTAGGTGCAGGGTGCACGGAACACTGAGTCGCCGAATGACTCGAGCGTGAAACCACTACCTCCGGTGTAGGCCCATCTGGGGCGCACGTGCGAACCTAGCAGCCCTACCCGAAACATGCACGGGCGGCGAGTCGATGCCCCGAATCCCCCGACAAGGAGACCGTTTCACCGTGACCACCCTGACCCGCGGCGCCAACACGACGATCACCGATCAGCCCGCCGCAATTGCGGTAACTGGAACCGTGCCCGGCAGTGTCGACCTGTTCGTCTTCCAACTGGGAGACGATCGCAAGGTCCGCAGCGACGACGACCTCGTCTTCTTCAACAACCCGGTCTCCGCCGAGGGGGCAGTGACACTCGATCCGTCGGGGCAGGTCCGGCTCGACCTCACCGCGATCCCCGACGATGTCACGATGATCGCGGTCGCGGTGTCCGTGGACGAGATGGTGCCCGGACCGCTGTCGGCGGTGCCGGCGCTCGCCGTCACGTTCGACCAGACCGGCGGGGAATCGATCACCGCCGCCACGGACGGTCTCACGACGGAACGCTCGGCGGTCCTGCTCGAGGTCTACCGCAGGAACGGGACGTGGAAGGTCCGCAACGTATGCGCCGGCTGGAACGGCGGGCTGGTCGCACTGGTCACCGAGCACGGTGTCGCAGTGGACGATTCCCCGTCCGAGCCGACATCGACGGCCGCGGCGGGCGCTGCGTCGACACCGCGTCCGTCCACCACCGGCACGGCGACGGTCGATGCCGACGGTGTCCGTTCGGTGCCCGCGGAGGCGAGGCTGTCGCTCGAGAAGCGGCAGAAGCTCGACCTACGCAAGAAGGAGGTCGCGAAGGTCCTGCTCACCAAGGGCGCCCGTGACTACGTCGGGCGGGTGATCCTGGTGATCGACAAGACCGGTTCGATGAGTCGCCGGTACTCGGGCGGCGAAGTGCAGGAGATCGTCCGTCGTATGGTCCCGGTGGCAACGCAACTCGATGCGGACGGAATGCTCGAGGCGTACCTGTACGGAGTGCGGTTCGCGAAACTGCCCGATGTGACCGTCGACGGTGTCGACGAGTGGATCGACACGTATGTACACCTCCACGGAGTGCACGGCGGCATCGACTACGACAAGCAGATCGGCGGCATCAACGACGAGATTCCGATCATGTCCGAGGTGCTCGCCGGTATCGACAGCGGCACCAGCACCCCGACCCTGGTGCTGTTCTTCACCGACGGCGGCTTCCAGAAGAAGGCAGCCATCCAGGCGCTCATGCGCCAGGCATCGTCGCGAGCGGCGTTCTGGCAGTTCATCGGCATCGGCAAGAGCAGCTTCGGTGTGCTCGAGAAGCTCGACACGCTGGAGGGTCGAGTGGTCGACAACGCCGGCTTCTTCTCCGTGCGCGACGTCGATGCCCTGTCCGACGCCGAACTCTACCGCCGGCTGCTCTCCGAGTACCCCGACTGGCTGAAGGCGGCCCGCGCAGCGAACATCCTGCGCTGACCTGGCCCGCCGCACGGCGTCGCCCTCCCGGTCAGCGAGAAAGGAATGTCCGCTCACCCCGGCAACCGAATATGGTCCAGCTCACATGATCGTCGAGAGCTGGAGGACATACCCATGAGCGCGAACCGTTTCGTCGGCAAGGTCGCTTTCATCACCGGAGCCGCCCGCGGCCAGGGCCGCGCCGAGGCGGTCCGCCTGGCCTCCGAGGGTGCGGACATCATCGCGGTCGACGTGTGCGCCGACTTCGGCTCCACCGCCTACGACGGCGCCACCGAGGCCGATCTCGCGGAGACCGTCGCCCTCGTCGAGGGACTCGGCCGCAAGATCGTCGCCACAAAGACCGACGTCCGGGACTTCGACGCACTGTCGGCCGCCCTGGCCGACGGCATCGCGGCCCTCGGCCGTCTCGACGTCGTCGTCGCGAACGCCGGCATCTGTTCCGGCAACATGTCGTGGGAGATCACGCCCGAGCAGTGGGAGGAAACCCTCGGCGTCAACCTCACCGGCGTCTTCTACACCGTCAAGGCGGCGATCCCGCACCTGATCGCGCAGGGCGAGGGCGGTTCGATCGTCCTCACCAGTTCGGTCGCCGGCCTGCGCGGACTGCCGTTCCTCGGCCACTACGTCGCCAGCAAGCACGGCGTCACCGGGCTCGCGAAGACCCTCGCGGTGGAACTGGGCGAGCACAACATCCGCGTCAACACCGTCCACCCCAACGGTGTCGCGACCGGCATGCAGGTCAACGACATGCACGCCCTCATCCAGGAGCACCCCAACCTGGGACCGATCTTCATGGGCAGCCTGCCGGACCAGATCAGCCAGCCCGAGGACATCGCCAACGCGGTCGCATGGCTGGCCTCCGACGAGGCCCGGCACGTGACCGGCATCCAGCTGCCGGTGGACCTGGGAACTCTCATCCGCTGACCGCAGAGCGGCTGCGTCGTGCACGGGATCAGGGCATGCTGATCCCGTGCACACCTTCGAGGTCTGGGCCCCGCTTCCGCAGTCGGTGCGCGTCGAGGTCGACGGGTACGGGCACGAGATGACCCGCTCCCCCGACGGTTGGTGGCGCGCCGACGTCGCCGCCGGACCGGGGGCACGGTACGGATTCGTGCTCGACGGCACTCCGCCGGCGCTGCCCGATCCGCGCTCGCGACGGCAACCGGACGGGGTCCACCTGCCCTCGCAACTGCACCGACTCGATCCCGCGGGTTGGACGGATTCGGCGTGGACGGGCCGCCGGCTGGCGGGCAACATCGTCTACGAACTGCACGTGGGCACCTTCACCACCGAAGGCACGTTCGACGCCGCGATCGGACGGCTCGACCACCTGGTCGGCCTGGGCGTCGGCTTCGTCGAGTTGATGCCGGTCGCCGCGTGGGGCGGTCCCCGCAACTGGGGTTACGACGGCGTGCTCTGGTACGCGGTGCACGAGGGGTACGGCGGCCCGGACGGCCTGCAGCGCTTCGTCGACGCCTGCCACCGCCGGGGGCTGGCCGTGGTCCTCGACGTCGTCTACAACCACCTCGGCCCGTCCGGCAACTACCTGGACCGGTTCGGCCCGTACCTCGCGGACAGCGGAAACTCGTGGGGCCGCGAGGTGAACCTGTCCGGCCCGCACAGCCAGGAGGTGCGCCGCTACATCATCGAGAACGCGCTGTACTGGCTGCGCGAGTTCCACATCGACGCGCTGCGCCTCGACGCGGTCCACGCGCTCGTCGACAACACCGCCGTGCACCTGCTCGAGGATCTGGCGGTGGAGGTGCACCGGCTGTCGGCGCACCTGCGCCGGCCACTGACCCTCATCGCCGAGAGCGACCTCAACGATCCCAAGATCATCTCGGCGCGGGCCGCCGGCGGCTACGGCCTCGACGCCCAGTGGGACGACGACGTCCACCACGCGATCCACGCCGCGGTGTCCGGCGAAAGACAGGGATACTACGGCGATTTCGGCTCCCTGCAGGCACTGTCCCACACGCTCACCCACGGCTACTTCCACGCGGGCACGTACTCGACGTTCCGGGGGCGTAACCACGGCCGGCCCATCGACATCCGCCGGATTCCCGCCGACGCCCTGCTCGCCTACACCTGCACCCACGATCAGGTCGGCAACCGGGCCACCGGCGACCGGCCCGGGACGTATCTCACCGCCGGTCAGCTCGCGATCAAGGCCGCGCTGGTGCTGTGCTCCCCGTACACGCCGATGCTGTTCATGGGCGAGGAATGGGGCGCTCGAACGCCCTTCCAGTACTTCACTTCCCATCCCGAGCCCGATCTCGGGAAGGCGACCGCGGAGGGCCGCCGCCGCGAGTTCGCCGAACACGGCTGGGACGGCGCCGACATCCCCGATCCGCAGGACCCCGGCACCTTCGAGCGGTCGAAGCTCGACTGGTCCGAGACCGCGATCGCGACGCACGCGCGGTTGCTCGAGTGCTATCGGGCGCTGATTGCGTTGCGGCACAGTCGCGCCGAGCTGACCGACCCGTGGCTCGAACACCTCAGGGTCGAGTACGACGAGAACGAACGCTGGATCGCGCTGATCCGGGGCGAATTGCGGATCGCGTGCAATCTGGGCGCCGACGCGGTGACGGTACCGATCGGCGGGGTCCCGATCCTGTGGTGGGAGGAGCCGACGGTGGACGAGACGGCGTCGGCGATCGTGCTACCCGGGCACTCGTTCGCGGTTCTCGACACCGGTTCGATCGGCTGACGCGGAGCGGGACTGCCGGGCTATACGGTGACGTCCGAGTAGGGCAGGAGCTCGGACACCCAGGGAAACACCACTTCCATGAGCAGCAGCACGAGCGCGACCGCGAGAACGATCGCCAGCAGGGCCTTCACCGGTCGGGGGCCGGGAAGTGCGCGCCAGAGAAAGCCGTACATTCATCACTCCTGCAATGCCGCGGGAAGGTGGCCCGCGGACTTCGGGATCGTCTCGACGAGAATGCCGTGCACGATCATGCGTTCGGCGTTCGAGAACAGCGGATGGCACGTGGTCAGCGTGAGCATACTTTCCAGCCCGGGGCCCGCCTCCACCCACGGGGCGCCGGGCATCGGGTTGACGACCTCGATGTCGCCGGGCACGGTGATGTGCCGGCCCTGGAGGTGCGCGTAGTCGCCGTCGGAGACGCGGTCCGCCTGCTCGGGGCTCAGGCAGGCGTCCGCCGCCGCGCGTCGGTCGGCCGAGGGGGCCTCGAGCGGGAGCAGTCGGTAGGTCATCCAGTGGGACGCGGTCTCCACGACGACGGCGTCGCACGCCTCGAGTTGATCGAGATGCTGGAACACCGCGCCGGTACCGATGCGATGCCCGGCGAGCGCGAAATTCCCCGCCTCACCGGGCATCTGGGTTTCCGGGTAGTGGCCGGGGCCGGCCCGCAGGTCCTCGTTGCGGGTGCCCTCGACCACGGCGTACGCGGCGCCGGAACCGAGTGCGGGAAGGTGCACCCGCGCGAACCCCTCGCCGAGGGCGGGGGCCGGCCGGGCGACCGGCTCGTCGCCGGCCGCCCGGGCGTCGTCGCCCCAGGACTGCTCCAGTCGGGTGTTGACCTCGTCCTGCAGCCGCCCGGAGACGAGATTGGTCCAGAACGCCTCGTAGACAACGAAAAGCAGGACGAGGACCCCGGCCGTGAGGAGCAGTTCGCCGAGAATCTGGCCCGCGCGCGGCCGCGGCCGATCGGGGCCAGGAATCTTGGTATCACTCACGGACCGGAGCCCCTTCCACAGATGCGTCGAACTAGCTGTTGATCGTGATGCTTCCGGCGCCGCCGAGAAGATCGTAGAGGAGCACGGACAGGCGACCGAGCCCGTCGATCACGGCAGAACCGGTGGTCTGGATGTCGCCGATGACAATCGGAAACGGGAGGATGAGCACGAGAATTCTCCTTCGTGGGGCGGCCGAACGGGCGGCCGCGAGATGGATGGTCGGCTGGTGCGGGGTGTTCGATCGGGGTGGTGGCGGGGCGGGCGCGACCAGGTATGGATCGCACCCGCCCCGCTACCGGGGTGGCGGCTGAGGTCTATCCCTCGCCGGACACCCGCCTGCGGTTACGCAGGGTCAGCCATCCGCCACCGGCGATCAGCGCCAGCGCCGCACCGACCAGCCAGATGACGTTCGCACCGGTCACCGGCAGGGACGACGACTGGTCCGGCTGGGCCGCGGCCGGCCTACCCGGAGCAGGCTTGCCCGGAGCACCATTGTGGCCGGAGTCGCCCGGATTGGACGGCTCGCCCGGCTGACCGGACACCGGCGGAGTCGGTCCGACGGAGCCCGAACCCGGAGGGGTCCACGATCCGTCCCACGGCGGCAGCGGAATCGGGAGCGGAATGATGATCAGCCCGTTGCTGCTCGTCTCGTTCTCGAGTCCCAGGACCACCGGTGCGTTCGCGTCACCGGTGAGGATGACGGTGGATCCGGCCTTCTCGCCGTCGATCCCGGCGACGTCCGCGCTGCCGTCCTTGACGCCCCACTTCACGTCGCCCCACTTGACGTTGGTCACGTCAGTGTGGGCGCCGGTCTCGACGAAGGTGATCTCCGTGTCGAGCGGGAACTGGACCCGGCCATCGACGACGGCGGCGTCACACGCGGAGGTCGGGGTGACCGACGCGCCCGGCTTGACGTCGAGGACGCAGGAACGCGCCTCGTCGTCGATGTCCGTCCACGTGGCCGTGACCTGGAAGGTCGTGGACGGATCCTTCGTGACCTGGTTGCCCTTGGGGCCGGTCACGATCTTCTCGATGTTCACGTCCGTCGTCGGGATCGGGCGGTTGTGGATCTCCACCTTCGCCTCGTCTCCGGGCACGATCGCGACGGTGTTGCGGTAGTCCGCGGCACCGGCGTCCTCGGACACCCAGTAGTACGGCCGCGCCCAGTCCATGCCGGGCAGGGGGCTGGGATCGACCTCGGAGAAGGTGATCACGGTGTTCCGCGGCAGAACCTCGCCGGACTTCCAGCTGAAGCCGTTCTCGGCATTGAGGGTGATGGTCTCGCCCACTGCCGGGAAATCGGTGCCCGCGGGGAGCGCCGGATCGATGCCGTCGATCCTCACCTGGAACTCCGCGCCTGCGGGCAGGTCGGAATCGATGGCCCGGACGGCCTCATCGCCGTCGAGGATGAATTTCGTGAACTCGACCGAACCGAAGGCCCACAGGGCCTCGTTCGTCAGCGTGATCAGACGCCCCTCGGTGGGGTCGTCGGACACGATGCCAGTCACCGTGCCGTTGCCGTTGTCCTTCAGCCAGGACGCACCGTTGGGGTCGGTGCCCCAGGCGATCGTTCCCCACTCCACGCCTGCGACATCCGGGCGGCCGACCTCGGTGAAGGTCACCTCGGTGCCGACGGGCAGCTTGGCGCTCAGCGGCGTGGCCACGCCCATCTTGACGGTCAGCGTCTCCTTGGCGTAGTCGACGCCGTCCTTCCAGCTGGCCTCGACCGTGAACTCCACGTCGTCGCCGATCTTGCCGGCGGCCTCGCCCTCGACCTGCTTGAGGACGCGCAGGGTGCCGTCGTTCTTGTCGACGAAGTTGACGACCTCGACCTCGCGGAGGTCCTTGCCGATGGTCACCACGCCGGACTCGCCGATCGTGACGTCCCCGGTGTAGGCGGGCACGCCGTAGGCGAGACCCTTGCCGTTGTCCGGAACCGTCTCGGTCAGCGTGACCTTGGTGCCGCCGGGCAGGCTCTCACCGAACGGGACCGCGGTGCCGTCGGACGGGAGCGTCAGCGTCTTGGACTGCGGAACGTTGTTCGCGTCGGTCCAGGCGGCGATCACGTCGAACGTCTCGGGGACGTTTTCGGCGAACGCCTCCGGACCCGTGAGCTTCTTGCTCACCTCGAAGGTGCCCTGGGTGACCTTGGCCTCGTTGGTGACGGAGATGGTGTTCGCCGCCGCGTCCTTGCCGATGGTCAGCGTATTGCTGGCCTCGAACTTCGGCTCCGACCAGGTGATGAGGTCGGTGTTCGTCGGCTGCACCTCGGTGATGGTGACCTTCGCGCCGATCGGCAGCTTGTCCAGGTTACGGAACTGGCCGTTCTTCAGCGTGAACGCGCGCGTCTCGTTACCCGATCCGTCGCCGAGATCGATCTCCGCCTTGAACTCGAAGACCTCATTGCCGGTCAGCGTCACACCCGGCTCGCTGACGACGGTCTTGGTGATCTTCGCCGAGCCCAGCACCGCCTTGTTGACGAGCTCGACGGCGACGTTGGTCTTCGGCGTGATCGCCACGACCGCCTCGGAGCGGTCCGCGTTGAGCGTCACGCCCTCGGCCGGCGCGAACTTGCCCGGCTCGAAGGCGACACCGGGAACCGTGGGCAGGTTGATCTCGGTCAGCCGGATCTGCCAGCCGTTGCCGCGGTTGTTGACGCCGCTGACGGGCGTGCCATCCGCCTTCACCTTGATCTCGTAGGTGCTGCTCGCCGGATCGACGCCCGGAGTCTTCCCGGGTGCGAACTCCTCGACCTTCACCGTGAACTCGGTGTCCTCCGGGAACTCCTCAGAGAACTGGTCGGCCTTCTTCAGCAGCGAGAACGAGCCGCGCGAAACGCCTTCACCGGTGCCGCTGCCGCCCCACTGCTGCGTGACGCCGTGCGAGAGCTCCCTGTCACCCGTGTAGGAGAGCGTGTTGCTGTAGCCGGTGCCGCGATCGTCCACGCCGCCGCTGGTGGTGCAGAGCGTGTACTCGATGAAGTACCGAGTCTCGCGGCTGTAGTCGCCCTTGGCCGCGTCCTTCGGGAGCGTGATGTCGATGCCGCCGGCGGTGCGCGTCACCACGGTGGCGGCCGTCAGGTCGCGCTCCGGGTTGGCGGGGTTGTTGCCGAGGAAGTCCTTCGCGATGACCTTGAAGTTGAGGTCCTTCTTCAGATCACCGGTGACCTCGCACACCGTCAGGGTGTCGGAGAACTTGTCCGAGAGGACCGCCGGCTCCGTGAGCCCCTCGAGGTGGCGTCCGGGGACCTCCACCTTCCAGTCGATGGTGGTGCCGGCAGGCTGCGCCTCGCCGGCGACGTCCTTCGGGACGGTGTTGAGATTGCCGGTCTTCTTGCCGCTGAAGCCGGGACCCTTCACCGACGCGTCGACGTCCACGCCGTTGACCTTCGCGTCGTTGGCGAAGACGTTCTTGTCATCCGGCACGGCCTTGTCGGCGAGGCAGCTCCGGAACTCGACGTAGTAGTACTGCTCCGCGTCGAAGGACCTCTTGTCCTTCACCTCGAAGTTGATGTCGAACGACTGCTCGCCCGCCTTCGCCGTGTTCGTGATCGTGAACTGGCCGCTGGCGTCGGTCCTCGCGGGGGCCTTGCCGTCCGCGCCGGGCAGGTAGTTGGACTTCTTGATCTTCACATCAAGGCCACTCACGCAAACCTCGTGCCCATCACCAAGGGTCTCCGCGATGGCCACCTTGTGCTCGTTGGCTGCGATGACGCTGCCCGGGACCATGATGGTCCAAGCAATCTCGTTGTAGCGCGAGCCGCCGACCCAGCTGCCGGACTTCTTCGCCTTGGTGTCCGGCGTCCAGTCCTGCCCGACGCCAGCGCTCGCGCCCTTGCCCACGTCGATGGAGTTGGTGTACTGCGTGTCCTTGGGGTCCACCACGCCGCTGGAGGTGCACGAGGTGTATTCGATGCGGTAGAGCTTGTTCGCCTCGAAGGCCTTGCCGTTGTCGATCGCGATGCTGACGGGCTCGCCCGCCTCGGCCTGGGTGATGGAGACGCCGCTCGCGACCGGCTTGAGGTCGTTCGGGCGACCGGACGCCAGCGTGGCGTTCAGACGGCCGTCGCCGCACAGCTTCATGGTCTCCGAGAGCGTGTCGCTCAGCGTCACCTTGCCGGTGCCCGCCGGATCCCGAGCAATCAGATCGGAGCCGGGGATGTCGATGGTCCAGCGCACGGCCTGCTTGTCAGACTGGAGCTTGCCCACCTTCTTCACATCGCCGAGGTTCTGACCGTCGCCGATACCGCCGCCACCGGGCAGCGGGACCTCTTGGTTCAGCTCATTGTTGATCGTGAAGTCGACGTCCTTGGACTCGGTGTACTGGACCGCCCTGACGAAGACCTCGAACGTGCCGCGCACCTCCTCGGGGTTCTCCAGCACAGCGTCCGTGAGCACGCAGGTCATGAGGTTGGTGGCGGCCACAAGCTTGCATTCGCCCCAGACGACGCCACCGCCCTTGAGTTCGACCGGCTGGTTTGCCGGGATCTTCAGCTCCTTGGGAAACTGAACCGTGAACTCGTCGCCCGGCTGCGGGTCGGCCTGCGAGGCGTCCCACGTGCCCTTCACCGAGACGGAATCGCCGACGGTGATCTGCTCGCCGTTCTTCCCCTCGACCTGGACGTCGGTGATCTTCACCTGGATGTCCGGGTTCAGTCCACGAGGGGTGGCGGCCTTTGCTTCCCGCTTCTCTGTCGCGGGGGCCGTCGTCGTGGTTGTGGTCGCGGGCGACTCGGACGTCGAGGTGGCCGGAGCCTTCGTCGTGGTCACGGGCGACTCGGACGTCGTGGCGGCCGGAGCCTTGGTCGTGGTCGCCGGAGCCTTCGTCGTGGTCGTGACCGGCGCCGTCGGCGTGGTCGTGGACGCGCGGGGCGCCGTCGTCGTCGAGGTGGCCGGACTGGTCGTCGTGGTCTCGCCCGGGTCCGCCGAAGCAACCGGGGCTAGTGCGAAGGACGTCCAGACCAGGGTGAGGGCCATGAAAAGTAACCCCAGCGCCGCCCACCGAGACACCACCCCCTCTTCGGCACGGCGAAGGAAGACACGGTTACGCATGGTTTTACCTTTCGTTACACACACAAATGTTCTTGTGGACATGGCGGAGTTCACCGACCTGGCGCGCAGGGTTCTCGAGATCAGGCCCGCACCACTCCGGTGACCCGTTCGAGGACCGGGAACGGCTCGCAACTACCCCCGGGCGGCGCCACCGGGGTGCGCGCAAGTTCGGATGTCGACGATGTGACCGGCGAGCAGTCTTCGGGCAACGCGCGACGCGGCCGCAAGGCTTGCCATTCGATCCCTTCCACTGAACGGCGCAAGTTGGACAACCATCCATATACACGCTCGGAGGGCACACGCGCTGAGACGAACCAACGTTTGATTTCGGACTTTCGGACCGCAGGCGACCTCAGACATTCTGACAAAAATGTTGCACTACAGAGTGATTGAGCCGAATCGAGCGAGATCGGAGCGAACCGCGAAGCACCCGCGACCAGGCGGAAACTTCACCCCCGAAATCACCCTAACGTACTGGTCGCCCGTCTAACTTCGTCGGCCGTTCGTTTGGACAGGCGCGCACACTTTCACGACAGCAAAGTCGCCGCAGCGGCGGTGTCGTCACTCACTTCAGCATGCCCGAGTGACGTACACCACTGCCCTGCAAGGAATTTGATGTGACGCCGGTACCAGGTCGCGACGAAATGCTCCGAGCATGTCGCCGGCACAGGCGCGGCCCGATCCCCTGCGACGTGCCGACCCTGAACGGTGAATTTTCTGGCACTACCGCAGCAAGCGAGCGATCCCGAATATCTTCCACCGCTGGACGGCGCCGCCGAACACGCGACCTGGCTCACGTCCCGCTACGAAGTGAGGATGTCCCTCAGATGGATCAGCGCGGGCTTCTCCGACAGATCCCGCCGTAGGAGTCCATAGTTGCCGTTCTGCACGGAAGCTTCGGACCCTCGATCTCGCAGGTTGTACCAGTACACGCGATCCACGCGGGGATACTCGTCCTTGACGATTCTCAGTGTCGTGGTCAGATATTCGGCCTGAGCGTCTTCGGTGACCCCTCGAGCCCACGGCTTGGAGGCCGGCGACTCGCCGTGCGTGGACCATCCGAATTCGGTGAACCAGATCGACTTGTCCGAACAACCGTTGGCATCGAGCACGGCTTCCAGAACATCGAGATGCCGCAGAGACCCGACACCGTCATCCGGCCGATCCGGCCCGGCATCCGACGGCAACTGATACGGGTTGACCGTGATCGCATCCGTGGACGAACAGGCACCGCCCCGGAGCAGTGCGTCCCACCATCGGTCGTCCACATACTGCGAGCCACCGGCAACCACAGCCATTTTGTTCCCCACGCGAGAGCCCTCGACAGCCTCGTGGGTGGCCCGCAGCATTTTCACATATTCTTCAGCCTCCCGGCCTTCCTGCTGTGCAACAAAGAAGTCGGGATTATTTGGTTCGTTCCAAACCTCGATTGCGCTCACCTTACCGGAATATCTTTCTGCCATACTCCTGGCGAACTTCGCAAAATCGTTCGGGTCCTTCGGCGAAGACTGCTTCGATCGACCATTATTCGCCCATTCCGGCGAATCCTGAATTGTGAGAAGTACATCCAATCCGACAGAATGCGCCAGATCGATGGATTTGTCGTACTTGGCCAGCGCCCACGCGGCGTATTCGCCCTGAACCGGCTCTACGGTCTTCCAGCCCATGTCGACGCGGACACTCCGCCCACCTGCAGAGCGAAGCGAATACAACGCCTGGCTCGCCGTCTGTTCGTCCTCATAGTTCCAAAAACCGTGATACTGGGCTCCCACCTCCGGAAACCCCGGATCCTTGTCCGCCATCGCGACACTCAGTGCGCCGAGAGCGAGGACCCCACCCAGAGCAAGCACAGAACGATTCCGAATACGTCGCATCTTCTTCATCCGCGCCACCTCGCACACAGCGTCAGTCATCCGGATAACGGATTTTGCAGCGGTGGATCTGTATGCCGCCTGGATTCCCATATTCCAGGGGAATATTCAGGCCGCATAGCGCGATCATACAACTCACCCAACTCCACGGAGAGTAAACGGAGCCCTGGTCGTTTCTCGGCGCGCAAACGGGCCAGTTCACCCACCCGAGCGGATTCTCCGCGATCGGCCAAGCGATGGATCACCCTCGACGCCAGTGCATCCAGGTCCGTGCCGGCCACCTCGTCCACCGGATCGAGAAATCCGGACGCACCTGCTTCCTCGGTCGCCACCACGACACGGCCTGCCGCCTCGGCCTCGAGGGCCACCATCGGTAACCCTTCCCACCTGGAAGCCATCACCACGGCATCGGCCGCCGCGTACCACCGCCTGGGCACCGCTGCACCGACGTGGACAACTCCTTCCGGCAACGGCCGAGGAAGATTCGAATCGCCTTGATCGGGTCCCACCAGGTACAACAGTGCACCCGGAACTGCGGCACGCACCCGGTCCCAGATCGCGACCAGGCGGTCCTGCCCCTTCTGTTCACACAGGCGAGCAACACACACAGCTACCGCAACATCCGTGGGCATGTCGAGCAGACGCCGCGCTTCTCCCCGATCATCGGGACCCCACTCCGCGACGTCGACCCGATTCGACACCAGATGGAACGGACCGGCGATCCCCTGAACTTCGCCGACGCGTCGCTCGTGCCCACCCACGTTCACCGTCAGCGTGGTCCAGCGGTTCGCGGCCCGCTCCCACCGGACGGCGGCGGCCGCGGTGACACCCCGGGCAGCCTGGAACGACCAGGCATGGGGTTGGTACACTGTGGGAATCCGCTCCCGCACGGCCAGCCGTCCCGCGAGTCCGGCCTTTGCGCTGTGCAGGTGGATCACGTCCGGCCTCCAGCGACGTACCGTTCTCGCCAGATCTCGTGATTCACCGAGCACTCCCACACCGGGACTACGGTTCGCAGACCACGGAAGGTGTTCGGCCCCCGCCGTCACGATGTCGGTGTGCAGGTGACCGTCCGTCGGGCAGGCCACCGCAACCGTGAATCGGCGACGAGATTCCCGGGACGAATCCATCAGCGAGGAGACGTACTGGGCGACGACCGCGGCGACGCCGGCGGTCGTGGGCTGGGCGACGTGGAGTACCCGCAGGGACCGTCCGTCCGCCGACGTCACGAGCTCGGCCGCCGTAGTTGCTCGACGCGGACGCGGGAGGTAGGCGACAGATTCAGGGCCGGGAGTTCTTCCACTCGGGACAGACCGAGCGCGCGTGCACACAGCAGATCGGCTAGCTGCGGGTTGTAGGCCAGAACCGGACCGTGGAGAAGGGTGCCGACAACGGAACCCTGCACGGCGCCCTCCCGACCGAGACACGTGTGCTCCGACGCGCGAGGGGCTCCGGGCTCGATCTCGGCGAACGGTGCCGCGTCTTTGCCGAGAATCGTACGGATCCCTGGGTTCTCGAACCCGATCACGGGGTCGGTCAGTCCGTCGACGAGGGGGCGCGCGACCACTTGCCGCAAGGCGGGGAAGTCCGCGGTGCTGGCCGACTCCGTGTGGCAGTCGAGAAGGCCGAGGCCCGTGGACGAGCTGTCGTTCGGCAATGCGAATCGACTGGCCAGGATGTGCAGTCCTCCGCCCGCCGCGAGCACCGGAGCCCCCCGCTCGACAGCAGCGGACATCCCACCGTGCCGGCGCAGAACGCCGCAAGCGAGCACCAATTCCTCTCGGAGCGGCCCCCCGACGACATAGATGTCCAAAGCAGAGGGCGCCGGATCGTCGAGAGTGGTGGGGACGATCACCGCGCTCAGGCCTCGGCGGCGGAGACGATCTCGGAGGACGACGGCGTTCCCGCTGTAGCCGCCGGCTCCGAGGACGGCCGGAAGCACCAGGCCGATTCGCACCGTGGACGCACCGTTCCCGGCGTTCCTGTCACACGGTCTGGATCGAACGACGGGGACGTCCCGGTCGGGCGGTCTGCAGCCCCCGGCGCCCGCGGTCTCGGTGACCGCTGCGGGCTCGGTGTCGAGAACCCCGATCAGCTCTTCCATCACCGTGTAATCGGCCAGAACGTCCACTCGGCCGGCTGGGCACCGCCGAATCGCCGCGGCCACATCACCTTCCAATTCGTGGTCGACCCCGGCATGGAACAGGCGCAGGGACAGATCCGCCGCGCGATCGCCGGAAACGATCACCGTCGGCGGCGGTGCGGAAGCCCCCTGTTCCCCGCTCAGGCTGGAGTAGTCGACATCCCAGAGCCACGACGGATCCCGGCCGTCGGCCGCGCGCCCGTTCACCGCCACGACCACAGCGGCACCGTCCGTCGCCGCCACAGACAGGCATTCCTCCGCACCGACCGGGTTCTTGGCCATCATCGGACGTACGAGGTGCTCACCCCATTCGGCAACTCGATACCGTCCGGCGACGCTGTCCACCGACGACACGCCGCGAACGGCCTCTAGTGGATCCACTCCCAGCGCCACTGCTGCAGCGACCGCCTGGGCGGCGTTGCCGAGATTGGCGCGGCCGGGCAACCTGCTGTCCACCCTCGCATTCACCCCGCCGGGTCCGGAGAGGGTCCGGCCTTCGATCGTCCAGTCGGGTGCGGGCCGGGTAAGCACGCAGTGGGTACACGACCACGTTGCGAGTCCGGCGGTGCCGGTCGTGGCCCACTCGATCAGACCTCCGCAGCGCGGGCAACCGACGGCCCGATCGACGCGGGGAGCACCGCAGGCCACCCAGATCACCTTGTGGGCGTCCCGGGCCGCGGACACGATGTCGACGTCGTCGCAGTTCGCTACCACAGTCGCTTCGGGGAGACGCGAAAATGATTCGCGCAGTGCCTGTTCCACCGATCGAAGCTCGTCGGCTCGATCCAGCTGTTCGTGACTGAGGTTGAGCGCGATGACGACATCGGGCTCGAGTTCCGCGATCGTGGACGGAGCATCACCTTCGGCGATCTCGATCGACGCGAACGGCGCGAGCGGCGCGTCGACGAGTGCGGCGACGATTCCGTGCCGCTTGTTGGACCCCCGCACATTGGCTGCGACCGGCGCGACCGCCGACAGCGCGGCAGTGACGAGAAGGTTCGTGGTGGTCTTGCCGTTCGTCCCGACGATGGCAACCGTCGTCCGCCATCCGCCGAGGCGGCGCAGGGCAGCGGGATCGATGGCGAGGGCGACGCGGCCTCCGACGGTCGACCCACGGCCCCGACCGGTGAGGCGGGAAACGCGTGCGGCCGTTCGCCCCGCGACTCCGGCGAGGCGAGCACGCATCGGCACCGGGTCACCGAATGAGGATCTTCGACCGGGTCGACCGGGTCGCATGACGTCCGAGTTCATTGTTCTCGATCACTTCGTTACGGCTGGAAGGGTTTTCGCACCAAGGCCGGGGGTGATCGGGTCACCGTGAGCGACTGCCCGCCAGAACTCGGCGCCTCGATCCACATCTAGGTAGACCACGCTCCGATCCCCTTCCAGTCCGGTCCCGGACACGGGGGCGGTGAAGAACTCGAAGCTCTCCCGATCGGTCCGTCGCAGTACTTGCGCCAAGCCCAGCAGACTCGAATCATCCAGCCCCGCATCCAGACTGATGTTCCGCGTTACAGCCTGTACGACGTTCTTCACCTGTTGGGGCGAACGATACGTACCGGGACTGGACAGAGTGTCCATCATCGCCCGCAGAAAGTTCTGATGACGCTGGACGCGATCGAGATCGCCGCCCGGTAGATCCATGCGTTGTCGGATGTACCAGAGCGCCCGCTCGCCATCGAGGAAGTTCTTCCCCTCGGTGAACTCGTGCCCCCAGTTCGCGGTGTCACCGGCAACTTCCACGGAGATACCGCCGACAGCATCCGTCAGTGCCGCGAACCCGCGGAAGTCGACCGTGGCGACGTGATCGATCCGCACACCGGTGATCCTTTCGACCGTCTCGACCAGCAACGACGGACCACCGTAGGCGTGCGCGGCATTCAGTTTGTCCATCCCGTGCCGCGGGATCTCGACCCAGCTGTCACGGGGTACGGATACGACCCGCACTCCCGAACCGTCGTCCTGCAGGGCCACGACCATCATTGCGTCGGCGCGACTACCACTGTTCGATTCTGCCGCATCGGATCCGGTGGTGGCGTCGTCTGCCCGGACGTCCAACCCCATGAGCAGGAACGTGGTCTGACCGCCATCGGTCACTGTCGGCGGCCGGGCCGACTCCTGGAGGTCGGCGAAAACCCCCGGAATCCGTTCGATCTCGGCGAGCCAGTGATGGATCAATGCCACCGCGCCCCCGACGAACAGCGTCAGGATCAGTGCTGTCGCGAGCAGGAGTCGCGTCACCGTCTTTCGAAGGCTGCGTCTGCGGCGGCGGTCTCGACGCGAGGACCGGTGCTCGTCCGTCACCGTCGGGGCCGTCTCCACCGACGGCATCACGAGTCCTTCCCCTCGGAGTATCGGACGGCTCGCGAGAACGGTTCGGCCCGCGTCCGGTCGTTCGCCGGGCGGTAGGTACGCGGTATCGCGTCGAAAACGTCTGTGTCACAGTTGTCCACCGAACGCAGCAACGGCGGATAAACCAACGGCGGCTCAGACGGAGGTGCCGGCGAGAAGTCCGCTGCGGAATCGATCTCCTCCGGAACCGGTGACGCAGATCGGCGCCCGCTCACGACGTACCAGAGCGCGGCCGCCAGGGTCACCGTCATGCCCACCAAGAGCAGTAGATAGGTCAGCCGTGGCGGCCCCGTCGCCGCATCGTCGAGTCCGGCGAGCGAGATGATCTGGACACGCACGTCGCTGTCGTCGAAGGACTGTCGCACACCCGACTGCGCAAGATGGTTCGCGATGCCGACCGCTTCGAGTCCGTCCTCGCTTTCGGCGACGGCACGGATCACGGTCGCGTCCGCATCCGTCTTGACCTCGATCATCGAACGTAGCTCGCGTGGATCGATCGCCAGGTCGCGCGCCGTAGCGTTCAGCGACTCCGACGAGGTGATCCGGACGGCGTACTCGTGTGCGATCAGGCGGAGCGCATCGGTGGACACCGGCGTCTCAGGCGCAGCCCGCACCGCGAGCACCGACGTCGCCCGATACGTGGTGGGCATGGCCATGATGACGGCGAGGCCCAGAAGGATCACGGCGACGGCACCCCCGAGACACGACAGGGCCAGCGGGTGGCGTCGCGCCCAGCCCAGAACCCCTTCTCTCGTTCGCTCGGTCATGCGTGCGCCCCGCCTTCGCTGTCCCGGCCGCGATACAGCGATACACCGAGTCCGGCCAACCCGAGAAGGGTCCACCACGTGTAGGCGATCATCGGGTTCGCCAACGGGTTGTCGACCAGGCCGTGGAACAGCATGACCGACAGTCCGACCAGTGGCATGAAGATCACGGCGGCCACGGCTGCTGCCGACGGCCCGCGTCTTGCCGATCTCGCGACTCTCCCCACATTCCCGAGGGCACGACCGATGAACAGCGACAAAGGAATCACTCCGAGTAGTCCGATCTCGTTCAGATACGAGAAGAAAATGTTGTGTGGATGTGGAGGCCGGATGCTCGCCAACGGTCCGTCGCCGCTCTCCGCGTTGCGTCTGAAGCCCTCCGGTCCAGTCCCCAGCACGGGGTGCTCGTCCATCTGACGCAGCGACTCCTCCCAGATCTCCGCGCGATGATCGTCCGGATTCTCGGACACTTGGCCGATGCTCCCCAAGCGCTCCACCACCAGGCCGGTGGTCGACATCTGCCCCGCCGGTCCCGGGCTCAGAGACAGTGCGGACACGTATGCAACCGCGGCGATCCCGGCCAGTACCAGCACCGCCACCGTGCGTCGGGCCGACGGCAGGACGACGATCACCGCGACGCATCCGAACACCGCGGCGACCCATCCCCCCCGGGAGAAGCTCAAGGTGAGTGCCAGTGCCAGCAACAGCATCTCGAATCCCGCGAGCAGTCGACGGTTCCGCGTGTCGGCATGGCAGAACAGCACCAGGGCCATCGGCAGACCGGCAGCGCAGGCGATACCCAGCTCGTTCGGTTGCGAGAACGGGCCGGTGGCGCGCCCGTCGATGGCACCGCCACCGAACCGCACCGCCAGGTCGGGCATGGAGACGATCGCCCACACGGCGCACACGCTGAGCGCCAGCACCAGGTCGCCGCAGAGAATGCGGATCCGGTCGATGGAGTCGACACAGAATGTCAGCGCCACTGTGAAGCCGATGCCGGCGAAGGTGACGAACACCAGCTCCAGGGCCCTGCTCAGATCGTCCGACCCGAAGACGGAGGCGAGCAGGGCCACCCCGAACAGCAGAAGCAGACCTGTTGCGGGCGCCGAGATCACGGGGCGCCCTCCCCGTAGGACGTACAAGACCGTCAACACGACAGGAATCGCGAAGACGATGACGATCGCGTTCAACGGGACGCCCGATACCGGCACACCACCCACCGGGAGAAGTAGAACGGCTGTCCGGCATGCCGCCCACATGGGCGACGGTCTTTCCGGTTCACGCGGAGCGCCCGCCTGCTGCTGTTCCTCGGTAACCTCCCCCAGTTCACTACGCCGCATGTTCGAGCTCCCGACCGTCTGTGTGCCGCCCGCCCCGCAGCACTCGAATACGCTGCGCCATAACGGGATCGAACCGGCGGGTGAGAAGTATCCACACGAGCCCGTAGGCCGCACCCGCGGAGAGCAGCGCAGGAACCAGTGGAAGACCACTCGTCAGCAGCAGCACAGACACGGCCGTGGCCCCGACCGCGACCGCGACTCCCCGAACCACGCCGTGCACGCGCGCCACGGTCACGAGCAGTGCCCACATGACGAACATCTGGACCGCGTAGGCGGTCGTCTTCGCGATCGCGGCCCAGACGAGACCCCCACTGGCCAGCAGCATCCAGTTCATCGCAATGTTGATCACCAGGGCCAACGCCGTAGCGATCGGAACCACAGGCGTCGGACTGCGCGCGAACAGGGCCTTCCTGGCGAGCTGACCGAGCCCGAACACCAACGGTGCAGGCGCCAGGCAGACCAAGAGCGCACCGGCTTGATATCCGCTGCCGAACAGAAGGTCCACCAAGTCCTGACCGCGAGTGGCAAGTACTGCTCCGTACGGCAGATAGACGACGAACATCAGCACGACACCCACACCCACGGTCCTGCCCAACGCGTCGCGGTCCTTGGCCCGGACCAGGTCGGGAGCGAGAGCGTGCCCGACCGACCACGTGATGAACAACGCGGTCTCCATCAGCCGGTAGGCCACGCCGTACACGCCGACGGCTGCATCGCCCAGGATCATCTGGATGAGGATCACATCGATACGAGTGACCGCCTCACCGACGATCTCGTTGACCCCCATCACCGGTGCTGCCCGGAGGATGGTCTTCGTCTTCCCCCAGGTGACCCGGCGGAACTCCGTTCGTGCCCCGTGCCGACGAGCCAGGAGGGTCATGGCCGTACACGCGGCGAGGCCGGCGACGTTGAATGCCACCGCGAGGCTCACGGTGCTCGGGGAAATTGTCAACAGCACCAGCGCCGCCACCAACGTGAGCGCTCGTTGGAAGACGGTCACCGCTGCCGTCGCCTGCTGTTGTTCGAGGACCACACACGCCGACCGCTGGGCGTCGGTCATGACGTCGATCACGGCCGCCGACACCATCAGGACGATCGTGAGACGAGCGCTCGTGGAATCTCTCGCCAGCACGAACGGCACTGCGGCGCCGAACGCCGCGACCGTCAGGACCAGCCGCACAACCATCAGCGGACCGAGGTACTCGTTGAGCAACCGAGGGTCACGTCCGGTCAGTTGGATGAGCCGAGCTTCCAGACCCAACGACGGAATGGTCGCGAGGAGAGTGCCGATGCCGAGGGCGTAGGTGAACAGGCCGAACTCATCGAGCCCGAGCAAGCGGGCGGACCATGCGAAGGTCACCAACGTGGCCACCTTGCCGAGGACCTCCCCGGTCGCCAACGACCCGACGGCGGTCGCCAGGTGGCGCGCGCGCCCGTGCGGGGAACTCGACGACGTGGCCGAGACCTCCACCGGATTCTTCTTCAGCGTCACAACATGTTCCGAATATCTCGCGCCCAGTGTCGAGCCAAGTGCCACCGAGCGTGCGCGGCGTCCACGCGCGAACGGCTCACTCGGCCGGTGACGAGATCGGCCAAGTGCCGCAACGCCAGCCATTCCAGCTGGTCCGCGATTGTGCCGCGGTCATCACGGGTGGCAGCGCGGAGTAGCAGTTCGAGCCCGTACTCTGCGTCGGAGGTCCTGTCGAGCGTGGTGACCAAACGCAGCGCATCGGCATGGCGAGGACCGCGTCCCGCGTGCTCGAAGTCCAGCAGGCACACGACCCCGTCGCCGAGGTTGAGAACGTTGCCGACGTGGAAGTCACCGTGCACGGTCACCTGTGAAGGGATCCGTGCCACCCGTCGCCGTGCCCGGACGAAGACCACCGGATCGACACCGGCCGCACACAGTCGAGCCGCACGGGTGAGAAGCGACGTCCGGGGAGCCCGCCATCCCGAGGCGGAGATTCCGAAGCTGGGTTCCGGTGCAGCCGAGACCATCCCCGCAAGCGCCAACGCCGCCTCGACGTAGTTCGCTCCCGAGGACGACAGCGACGGCACGTACTCGCTCACCAGCAGCGATCCGTCCCCGTCGGAGTCGACGGTCGAGGGCGTGCGGATACCGTGAGCCGTCGCCCAGTCGCGGCCACGCATCTCCAGAAGGTTTCGGCGACGGGAGTCGTCGTCATGACCTGTACGGGTGACCGTTCTCCTAGCCGGTTCCGAATGGACGGTCATGCCCGCTGCCCCACCAGTCCGGCCACAGCTCCGGCCGCTTTGGACAGGTCTCGTCCGGCAGCGACCGCCGGCACCAGCGCCAAAGTCGCGATTCCGCCTCGCTCCCGGAGCACCCGGCGCACGGGCAGGGAGAGGTAGGCTGCGGCAGCAGCCAGCGCCCCGGCCTGAGCGCCGCGATTCCCGGACAGCGCAACTGCGATTCCGGCCGGATACGCGAACGCCCTCAACAGGTCCCGGCCGAGCAGCGAGGCGCGGCGTGACGCCCCGGAACCGAGGCCGTATCTGTAGTACATCCGAAAGTTCTCTCGAAGCGTCGGTCGCTGGTCCCAGCGCACAACGGCATCGCGGACCAGCCGCGGTGTCGCGCCGGACGCCACCGCCTGCTGCCCGAACAGCACGTCCTCGCCGGTCTGCAGGTCCTCCCGGAATCCGCCGACTCTTTCCCAGACATCCCTGGTCATCGCAACCGAACGGCCGGTCGGCCTAGCCGGGTCGAAGACGCGGCCGAGGACCCTGCCGTACAGGTCGGACCACGGCGTCGGTACCGCCAGTTCGTGTGGATCGGGATAACCGACGGCCCGCAACGCACGTTGGAACGCCCCGGTTGCGGACACGTCGTAGACACCGGTCCACAGGCCGTCGCCGGGATGTTGCGCTATGGCAGACCGAAACGCCTCGAGCCAACCCGCGGCCGGCACACAGCCGGCATCGGTACAGACGATGTGCTCGTTGCGTGCGGCAGCGATCCCACGGTTTCTACCAGCGGAGATGCCAGCGCCTTCGGCACGGAGCGGGCGGATCCTCTCGTCTCGGCTCGCCTCGTCGACGAGATACTCCCAGGTGCCGTCGCGAGAACCGCCGTCGACGATGACGAACTCGTCATCCGGACGCATCTGGTTCATCACCTCGTGCAGCAGCACCGCGATGGTGGCAGCCTCGTCGCGCACCGTGACAACGACACTCAGCCGAGCCGTACCGGCAACGCCGATTCCCGGCCGATGGACGACAGACGCCAGGTATTCGACGAACAGGTCCGAGGCGCCGGCCGCGTCGAGACGGTCGGCAGCTGCACGGAAGCCCGCTCGACCGATCCGCGAACGCAATTCCGGGTCTTCGAGGGCACGCAGTGCACGATCGACATCGGACGGATCGGATGCGGCGACCACGAGTCCGCCCTCCCCCACCCAGGCGCCTACGGACTCCACACAGACGACAGGGATGCCCGCCGACATGGCCTCGAGTGCCACCATGCCGAACCATTCCGCGGTGCTGTCGGAGCCCCTGGTGGTCCGGGTGAGAACGGCGAGCGCATCGAATCCGTACACGCGCGAAGGGAAGTCGTCGACCGCGGCATGGATCGAGACACGCTCGTCCACGCCGAGCTCGCGCACCAACGCGTGCAGTCGCGCTCGTTCGTCCGGATGTGCGGGGTCGTCGATGCCGAAAATCACCAGATCCCAGAGTCGTTCGCCTGCTGCCGACAGTGCTATCGCGCGGATCGCGTCCTCGAACCCCTTCTCCGGCACCAACCGGCCACCCATACCCAGTACGAGAGTCGATCTCACCCCGTGCGCGCCGACGGCGGAACCGACGCCCGGCACCGTGTTCGCTGAACCCACCGTGGAGCGAGCGGCCGGGGACGGCCGCGGCGGTTCGACGACGACCCGACGCGCAGATCGGCCGAACACGGACACCCTCTTCGAGGTGGAGATCTCGCCGGTGAGCAGACGCCCCACCAGGCGAGCCCAGGTGTGCGCGAACGAGTCGTCGTGACGCACCCAGACGGCGGGGGTGCCCAACCACAGCCGAGCCGGCACCGCGATCAACCCGGCTTTGACGCCGTGCGCAACGATGACGTCGGGGCGCAACCGTCGGACCGCACCGACCATCCTTGCTGCCGCCCTGGATATTTCGCCGACCCCCGTGCCAGTGGGCAACACGTGGGCGCTACCGCCGGCACTGTTCCATCTGGAAGCCAACCTGCCGGGAGCGAGAATCACCGCGTCCCATTGCACTCGGTCGGTGGCTTCCGCCAACAGCAGTTGGTAGATCTCGGCTCCGCCGACCATTCCGCTCGGGTGGAGCGCCAGCACACGAAGCTGTTGCGGCGCGGGATTCGACTCCATCTCAGGCACCTCGTCCCCTGAACACACTGATGACGGTCTGGAGAATGATCTTTGCGTCGAGCCACAGGGACCAGTTCGCGATGTAGACGTTGTCGAACACAGCGCGATCATGAATCGATGTGTCGCCGCGGAGTCCGTTCACCGCGGCGTAACCCGTCAAGCCCACCGGGACACGGAGTCGGTACCGGTATCCGGGAACGGTCTGGGCGAAGTGCTCGGCGAATTCCGGGCGCTCCGGGCGAGGCCCGACGACGCTCATATCCCCTCGTATCACGTTGACCAACTGAGGGAGTTCGTCGAGCGAGGTGCGCCTGATGAATCGTCCGACCGGACCGATTCGACGATCCTCCGCAATCGACCACAAGGATTCCGAATTCTCCTCGGGGACAGGCAACATCGATGTGAACTTGTAGAGCACGAACTCCCGATTGTTTCGGCCGATACGCACCTGACGGTAGATGACCGTTCGCGTCTCGAACCACACTGCGCACGCCACCACCGCCATGACCGGCGCCAGGAGGACGAGCGCAGCCGACGCGGCCAGGAAATCGAAGAGCCGCTTGAGCACATAGGCTGCGCCATCAGTGCGCCTCGGCGTGATGTCACGAACCGGAATGCCCCACAGCTGGTCACTTCCAGCTGCTCGATGCCACTTGGCCAGCCGGAACCGGTCCGTCTGATACACCTGCACGCCGTAGTCTCCGGCCACTTGAAGTACATCGGTGAGCCTGCCTTCGTCGACCATGCCCACGACGAAGAAGTGAGAAACGCCGTAAAGCTGGACGACCCTGCCCAGTTCGTCGATCGACCCGAGAGTCGCGCTCTCGCGGAGTCGCTCGTCCTCACTGGAGCCGGGCACCGACACCCGCCCGACCGGGACCACGCCAAGAGCGGGGTGGGCGCTCATTGCAGCCGAGAGCTCGCGACCCGTCGGACTGTCACCGATGATCACAGCGCGTCCGACGCAGCGACGACCGGCGGTCCTCGCACGACGCTCGACGGTGTACAGCATCGCTCGTGCGAGGACCGCAACTGCCGCAACGAGTCCTAGAGTGTCCGACACGTCCGGAAGCTCGCCGTCCGTCACCGCCCGCCCACTCACCACCACGGCACCGGCACCGCCGGCCAGCCCGAGCAGCAGTATCGGGAAGTCGTCCAGTACCGACAGTGTGAATCGGACCCGGTACAAGCCTGTCCAGATCCACACGGCCACGCATCCGACAACCAGTGCGAGCAGGCCCGGCCATGCGATGGGTGTGCGCCACACGAGGAGAAGCGGAACCGAAATATCCACCGCCACATAGGCCACGAGCGGCACGACCGGACCGGCAAGTCGGCGCGTGTCCGGAATCCCACCCATCTCGGATTCGCTTGACGGCGTGATTGTCTGACTCACACCTATCCCCCCCTACGCAATGACGAAGAAGCTCTGAGTTGGGGGGCGAGACCCCCGGTACAGCCCCCGCTGTACCCATCGCCCCAGGGGATCGTCACCCAGGGCCGACATCGCGACAGAGTAGCTACTGTCTGCGACCAAATTTCACGAAAGCGCCTCTTCCCGGTCTGGAGCGTTCGGGCCGACCCAGCGCTGACGCACCCCGGCCGCCCGATCGGAAGACGATCAGGCCGGCACGGCAGGGCTCGCGACAGATCAAAGCCAACCTCCCCACAATTCGAGGCCCTTCTCGTGAACACTCGACCGAATCCGGCCACGGCGAAATGAATGATGAATGAACGAACACCCCGACATGGGATATACAAGCACAGACCGCAACGGCCGATATCGCCCGAATCTGCGCGCTGCACCACGACGGAACCAGCTGGTTTTCCGAAACATACTGGTCAGCACGATAGCTCCCTGGCATGCACCTCAGCGGAGTAGCAGAAACGACGACAGCACGCGAAGGGGCAAATCACCCCGAGAATCACCCGTTGAACGTTGAATCAAAGGTCCCGAGTCCGACATCGCCACCCGGATACGGCAGCGGCCGGCCCGATCCACAGATCGGGCCGGCCGCTCGAGCCTTGCAGCTACATGTCAGCGCTGACGCAACATCCGCGCCGCCAGGAGTGCGGTTGCGAACAGGATGATCGCTGTCGCGCCGGCTGCGATGTGCATGCCGTCGACGAACGCCGACTGCGCGGCATCGACGAACACCGCGCCCTGATCGGCCGGCATCGACTTCGACACCTCCACCGCGCCGCCGAGCGTGCCCTGCGCGATGTGCGCCTGATCGGGCTCCAGCGCCGAGACGTCCAGGCCACGACGGAAGATCGCGAGCACCACACTGCCGAGGACGGCGACACCCAGCGCCACACCCAGTTCGTATGCGGTCTCCGAGACCGCCGACGCCGCACCGGCCCGTTCCGGTTCGACCGCGCTGACCACCAGGTCGGAGGTGAGCGTCAACGCCACACCGACGCCGGCGCCAGCCAGGATGAATCCGACGACGAACGCTTCCGGCCCGGTGTCGGTCCCCAGCGTGATCAACGCCGCCGCACCCAGGGCCGCGACCGCGAGACCGACGCTCAGCACCCGACCAGGCGCCCAGCGCCGGACGAGCCACGCCGCCGCGACCGAGGCGACTGCGCTGACGAGCGTGCCCGGCAACATGAGCAGACCGGCATCGAGCGGACTGTAACCGAGCACCAACTGCAGGTACTGCGACCCGAAGAACAGCACGCCCGCAAGCGCGAAGATCGACAGTAGGTTCGTCACGACCGCGGTGGAGAACGCCGGTCGCGCGAACAGCGACAGGTCGATCATCGGATCGTCCAACTGGCGCTGCCGGCGAACGAAAGCCCAGCCCGCAGCGGCACCGACGACACCGATCATGGTGAGCGTCCAACTCGGCCCGTGCACCGCAGTCTCCTTGACCGCGTACACCATCGGCACCATCGCGAGCATCGACAGACCGGCACTGGCTAGATCGAAGCGCCCCGGCGACGGGTCCTTGGACTCCGGAATCACCAGCGGCCCGAGGATGAGCAGCCCGACCATGACCGGGATGTTGATCAGGAACACCGAACCCCACCAGTAGTGCTCGAGCAACCAGCCACCGACCAACGGACCGGCCGCCGCGCCGCCACCGGCCATCGCGCCCCACACACCGATCGCGGTGGTGCGCTGGCGCGGATTGACGAACATCGTCCGGATCAGACCCAGCGTCGCGGGCATCAGCGTCGCACCCGACACGCCCTGCAGGACGCGGGCCGCGATCAGCATCTCGGCGCTGCCCGACCACGCGGCGATCAGCGACGCCAACCCGAACCCGGCCGCACCGATGAGAAGCAGCTTGCGGCGTCCGATCCGGTCACCGAGCGTGCCCATCGTGACCAGCAAACCGGCGAGCACGAACGAGTAGACGTCGATGATCCACAGCAACTGCGTGCCACTCGGCGCCAGGTCCTCGCTGATGAACGGCAGCGCCAGGTCCAGGACCGTTGCGTCGACGGCGATGAGCAGGACCGCGAAGGCCAGCACGACCAGCCCGAGCCAGTCCTTCCGGCTGGCCCGAACCTCGTGCGGATCCCGCACCGCGTCCAATGACATCTCTTCTCCCCACGCGTTCTTCTCGGATGAACGGAAACCGACCAGATGGTGAACCGTCCAGCCGGTATAGCACCTCGACCAGGGTAGCAGTTGACCGTCCAGCCGGTACATTGATTTTCATGGCCTCCGACACACGCGATCGCATCCTCGACGCCCTCGAAAGCCTGCTGCACGACGTCGGCGTCGCCCACGTGACGCTCGAAGCCGTCGCCGCAGCGGCCGGCGTCTCGAAGGGCGGACTGCTGTACCACTTCCCGAGCAAGGAAGCCCTGCTCGCGTCGATGGTCCGCCGCCTGGGCGACCGGTCCGACCGGCAACTCGCCGACGCCGTCGCCGGCGGCCGGACCGTGTCCGAGATCTACCTGCAGTATCCCGGCGCCGAATCGGCGGAGGAGATGGCGCTGTACCGCTCGATGATCGCGGCGATGCGCAGCGCCGACGGGCAGCACGACGAGGTGCAGCAGGCCGTCGCCGACGTGATGCGCTCGTGGGACGACGGACTGATCGCCGAGATCGACGATCCGGTCCAGGCCGAGATCGTGCGCCTGGTCGGTGACGGCATCTACCTCGCGGCCCTGCTCGGCCTCCCCGAGACCGACCCGGAACTCCACCGCCGGGTGGTGGACCGACTGCTCGGCACCACCGCGGCGACGGAGGACGACCCCGCTACGTGAGGTAGCGGTACGCCGGGGAACCGGGCTCGAGCTGCTCCACCTGCAGACGCGACTCACGCATCCGGTCGAGCAGGTCGGTCAGCCCGTCCGCCGAACCGAGTTCGATGCCGACCAGTGCCGCACCCGTCTCCCGGTTGTTGCGCTTGACGTACTCGAACAGGGTGATGTCGTCGTCCGGCCCGAGCACCTCGTCGAGGAAACGTCGCAGCGAACCCGGCTCCTGCGGGAAGTCCACCAGGAAGTAGTGCTTGAGACCGAGGTGGACGAGCGAGCGTTCGAGGATCTCGCCGTACCTGGACACGTCGTTGTTGCCGCCGGAGATCAGGCACACCACCGTGCTCCCCGGTTCGACGTCGAGCTGACCGAGCGCGGTCACCGACAGCGCACCGGCCGGCTCGGCGATGATGCCCTCGTTCTGGTACAGCTCGAGCATCGCGGTGCAGATCGCACCCTCGTCGACCTGCGTCATCACGAACTTTCCCGACCCACTCGTGCGGGTGGTCGCGAGCAGCGGTAGTGACGCATGCGAGACGACGCTCGCGCCGAGCACCGAGACCACCGCGTACGGCAGGTCACCGACCCGCTTGACGGCCGCGCCGTCGACGAACGGGTCCACCTCCGGCAGGGTCACCGGGCACCCGGCGACGAGGGCCGCCGTCATCGACGCCGCCCCCACCGGCTCGACACCGATGATCGTGGTCTGCGGTGCCCGCTCGTGCATGTACGTCGCGATGCCGGCGATGCAGCCGCCGCCACCGACCGGGACGATCACGCTGTCCGGCGCGTGCCCCAGCTGCTCGAGGATCTCCGCCGCGATGGTGCCCTGGCCCGCCGCGGTGCGGGTGTCGTCGAACGGCGGCACCATGGTGGCGCCCGTCCGCTCCACGTCGGCGGCCGCGGCGGCCGCGGCGGCGTCGTAGGTCTCCCCCGTCGGGATCAACTCGACGAAACCGCCACCGTGGACCATGATCCGGTCGCGCTTCTGCTTGGGCGTGTTGGCCGGCACGTAGATGCGGCCGCGGATCTCCATCGACCGGCACGCGAACGCCACGCCCTGCGCGTGGTTGCCGGCACTGGCCGTGACCACGCCCGCGGCACGCTCGGCGTCGTTCAACTGCATGATCAGGTTGTAGGCGCCGCGCAGCTTGTAGGAGCGGACCACCTGGAGATCTTCACGCTTGAGGTACACCCGCGCGCCGGTCAGCGCCGACAGCCGATCACTGAGCTGCAGGGGTGTCGCGTCGATAATGTGCGCAATTCGCTCGGCAGCAGCATCGATCTCGTCCGCGGTGAGCGCGGGCGAGGTGACCTTCAGTTCTGCGAGTTCAGGCGAATTTGACACCCAACCATGTTCCCACTGCGTACCCGGTACCGCGCAACCGCCCCGCCGCCCGCGGGCGGCGTCAGTCCTTCCGCGAGAACTGGGACGGACGCGGCACGTTCCTCAGGTTGGACTTCGCCATCTGAACGGCTTGCCCAACACCACCGTTCATCACCATCCGCGACATCGCCAGCGCGAAACCGCGCACCTGCTCGCCGGTGATGGTCGGCGGCAACGACAACGCATTCGGGTCGGTGACGATGTCGACGAGCACCGGGCCGTCGTGGTCGAGCGCCGACCGCAGTCCCTCCTCGAGATCCGCCGGATCCTCGATCCGCCGTGAGTGGATCCCCAGCGCCGCAGCAACGGCCGCATAGTCGACGGACGGGACATCGACGCCGAAATCGGGCAGACCGTCGACCAGCATCTCGAGCTTGACCATGCCGAGGGTCGAGTTGTCGAACACGACGATCTTGACCGGCAACTTGTACATCGCGACGGTGACGAGATCCCCCAGCAGCATCGACAGCCCGCCGTCACCCGACATCGCCACCACCTGACGGTCCGGCTGCGCGAACTGCGCGCCGATCGCGTGCGGCAGCGCGTTCGCCATCGAACCGTGCAGCGCCGACGACAGGAATCGGCGTCGGCCGTTGGGCGTGAGGTAGCGGGCGGTCCACACATTGCACATTCCGGTGTCCGCGGTGAAGATCGCGTCGTCGGCGGCCAGGTCGTCGAGGATCGACGCCGCGTACTCGGGATGAATCGGGACCCGCTGACCGACCGGCTCGGTGTAGGCCCCGACGACGCGGGCCATGAGCTTGTCGTGCCGGTCCAGGGTTCGGTCGAGGAAGCCGCGGTCGGACTTGCGTTCCACGAGCGGTGCCAGCGCCCGCAGCACCGATCGGGTGTCGCCGTGCACCGCGAGATCGACGCCGGTGCGCCGACCGAGTTTCTCCGCCGCGATGTCGATCTGCGCGGTCCGCACGTCGTCGGGCAGGAACTGGTCGTACGGGAAGTCGGTCCCGACCAGCAGAAGCAGATCGGCCCCGTGGATGCCGTCGTGCGCCGCGCCGTAGCCGAGCAGCCCGGTCATGCCGACGTCGAACGGGTTGTCGTACTGGATCCATTCCTTGCCCCGCAGGGAATGACCGATCGGGGCGCCGATCGTGTCCGCGAGGCCGAGCAACTCGTCGCGGGCGCCGAGGACCCCGGCACCGGCGAAGATCGCGACCGCCGACGCGGCGTTGATCGCGTCGGCGAGCGCTCGGACGTCGTCGTCGGCCGGCACCACCGACGGTGTACCCGTCCGCACCAGTGGGGGCGCCGCACCCTCCGCCCGCTGATCGGCGACATCGCCCGGCAGCGTGATCACCGCGACCCCGGACTGCGCGATCGCGTGCTGCATCGCGCTCTGCACGATCCGCGGCGCCTGCGCGGGGACGCTGATCATCTCGTTGTATCGGGAGCACTCGACGAACAGTCGGTCGGGATGCGTCTCCTGGAAGTACCCGGTCCCGATCTGCGTGCTCGGGATGTGGGAGGCGATCGCGAGTACCGGTGCGCCCGAACGGTTCGCGTCGTACAGGCCGTTGATCAGGTGCAGATTCCCGGGACCGCACGAGCCCGCGCACACCGCGAGCCGCCCGGTGATCTGCGCCTCCGCGGCGGCCGCGAACGCCGCGACCTCCTCGTGCCGGACGTGCACCCAGTCGATGCCACCCGACGCCGCTCCCCCGGTGCGCCGCACCGCGTCCACGACCGGATTGAGACTGTCTCCGACGATGCCGTAGATGCGCTGCACACCCGCATCAAGCAACTGTGAAACGAGTTGATCTGCAACAGTTTTCGGCGCCATTTCAGCCTCCGCCCGAACGGTCCGGAATCGAGAGCTTGCTCCTCGCAGGCTACCCGGGTCCGGGCCGTTCGGCGCGGCGACAGCGATTGTTCCGGCGGATCAGTCCTGCGGCGCCAGCACGAAGACCGGGATCTGACGATCGGTCTTGGTCTGGTAGTCGGCGTACGCCGGCCACGCCTCGACCGCCCGCTTCCACCACTCGGCCTTCTCCTCGCCGGTGACCTCGCGCGCGATCATGTCCCGCTTGACCGGACCGTCCTGGAGTTCGACGTGCGGATCGGCGACCACGTTGTGGTACCAGACGGGATGCTGCGGCGCGCCGCCGAGCGACGCGACCACCGCGTACTGCCCGTCGTGTTCGACGCGCATGAGCGGCGTCTTGCGCAGCTTGCCGGACTTGGCGCCCTTGGTTGTCAGGATGACGACGGGCTTGCCCTCCATCGTCGTCCCCTCGGTCCCGCCGGAGCGCTCGTACAGATCGACCTGGTCCGCGGCCCAGGAACTGGGACTGGGCTCGTATTCACCGATGAGTGGCATGCAACCAGTGAACACCGCGCACATGATCTCGACCACCCGAATGCCCGGACGTCGGGAGTTTCGTCCGCCTCCGTCAATTGTTCGCTGGACCGAACTTCGAAGTATGCGTACTCTGAACTCACCGGGAGAGCCGGCCGAAACCAGGAGACGAGGTGACCACGATGACGACCGCGACACCCCCTCGGCACACCCGTCACCGGGCCGGTCTCACCGTCGACATCGCCGGCACCGCGTGGCCGCTCTACAAGATCGAGGCCGTGGCCACTGCGCTCGGCGTGTTCCTCCTCGTCCTCGCCGTCACGCAGGTCCTGCAGACGGCGGTGCTCACCGCCGCCGCCGTGGCGGTACTCGTGTGGTGGACCCGGCGCGTGATGCTGGCCGACCGCCCGCTCCCGCCGACGGACTGACCCGCCCGCACGACGCTCGCCGGTGAGTTCGACGTCGTAATTGTCCGAACCGCAGTAGCGTTCGGCCGATGACCCCCTCGACCCCCGAGACCCCCGAGGCCACCGAGACCGGCATCCGCGCCGACGGCCTGGCACGCGCGTTCGGCGCCGTCCACGCCGTCCGCTCGATGGACTTCGTCGCACATCCCGGCGAGGTGACCGCCCTCATCGGGCCGAACGGGTCCGGAAAGACCACACTGCTGCTGATGCTCGCGTCGCTGCTGCGTCCCGACGCCGGTTCGATCGACATCTGCGGGCACGATCCTCTCACCGACACCGCGGCCGTGCGCGCACTCCTCGGCTGGATGCCCGACACCCTCGGTGTGTGGGAGTCGCTGACCGCACGGGAGATCCTGACAGCGGTGGCTCGGCTGTACGGCATCAGGCCGGACGCCGCACGCGAGCGGGCCGGCGACCTCCTCGAGACCGTCAAGCTCACCGACCTCGCCGACGCCCCCGCCCGCGCCCTGTCCCGTGGACAGCAGCAGCGACTGTCCCTGGCGCGCGCCCTCGTCAACGATCCCCGCGTGCTGCTCCTGGACGAACCCGCCTCCGGCCTCGACCCGGGTGCCCGGATCGACCTGCGAATCCTGCTGCGCCGCTTGGCAGCCGACGGGCGGACGATCGTCGTGAGCTCGCACGTGCTGTCCGACCTCGACGAGACCGCCGATCGCGCCGTCTTCGTCGCGGACGGCCGGACGGTGCGCATGCAGACGATCGCGGAGGCCGGAGCGCAGGCCCGCCGGTTCGTCGTGCGCGCCCTGGACCCGGACACCCTCGACGCCTCGCTGCTGCGCGCCGGACGCCGACTCGACACGTCCGCGGACCGGCGCCCCGGAGACCGGGTGATCCTGGTGGAGAACGAAGTCGATGCGGCCGCGGCACTGCAGGCACTCGTCGCCGACGGTGTCGCCGTCACCGAGTTCGCCCCTGCAACCGGAACCTGGGAGCAGACATACCTGAGCATGCAGGAGGACGCACGGTGACCACCACACGACCGACCCTCGGATACCTCGACGGCGTCCTGACGGTGTTCGGACTCGAGTTCCGCCAGCGACTGCGCACCCGCGGCTGGTACGTGCTGCTCGTGGTGTGGTTCGCACTGATCTGCGGCGTCACTGCACTCGGGCAGGCGGCGGACAACTCGGCCGACATGGCCGGACAGTTCCTGTTCGAACTGGTCGTCGGGTTCGTCCTGCTGTTCGCGCTGCTGGTGGTGCCGGCGATGTCGGCGAACTCCGTCAGCGGCGATCGCGCGTCGGGCACGCTGGCGATCCTGCAGAGCACCCTGCTGCGTCCCGGACAGTTGCTGTGGGGCAAATGGCTGGCCGCGTGGGCCGCCTCCCTGGTATTCCTCGCGGTCGCGGTGCCGGCCCTGGTGTGGGCCGTGCTCAGCGGCGGCGTCCATGTCGCGAGCCTGCCGGTGTTCATCCTCATGGTGGCGCTCGAACTGGGCCTGATGTGCGCGATCGGAATCGGGATCTCCGCCCGCTCACACCGACCGCTTTTCGCGGTGACCGCCACCTACCTCCTGGTGGCAGCGTTCACGGTCGGAACGCCGATCGCCTTCGGCCTGGGCTCGGCGTTGACGCGCGAGGAGATCCAGGCCCCCGCCGTCGTCGGCTGGGAACCCGACGGCGAGAACGGCAACGGGCACTACAGGTGCAGCGAGACCCGGACGACGTCGTGGACGCTCCTGCACACCGAACGCACCGCCTGGATGCTCGCGGCCAATCCCTTCGTCATCGTCTCCGACGCCGTCCCCAAGGGACCCGACACCTCCCAGGACTTCGGCATCATGGGCTCGATCAGTTCGAGCGTCCGCGACGCGCAGCGCGGCGGCGACGAGGACATCCCCTGCCTGACCGACCGGAACGCGCCGACCGCACCGACCACGGCACGGCCCGGACCGATCTGGCCACTGGGCGTGGGCATCCAGGCCGCGGTAGCTGCCGCCGCACTCGTCGCCGGACACCGACGACTACGCACACCGATCGGCCGACTTCCGGCGGGCATGCGCGTGGCGTGATGCGCGGCAACTCGACAGACCGGTCCGATTGTCGGATTCGCTCGGTACTGTTTCGGCGAATTCGTCTCGACTCGTGCAGAGGATGACCCCATGACTGAGGTTTCGTCGGACCAGCTCGCTGATGACCTGCGGCTGAGCCCGGATCAGATGCTGGCCCTACGTGCCCTCCAAGTCCGGATGCTCGGCATCGATTGGAAGGAGGAGCGCAAGGACCGCACCGAACTCAGGAAGCGAATCCGATTGCGGAGTTTCGTTTCGGATGTACTCGAAGAGATGCTGTCGGCCGAGGCGCAACCGGAGTCGATGTCGGAACAACTGACTGCCCTCGTAGGCAGGCCGCTTCCCGAGCAGCTGGACGGCCTGACCGAGCTTGCACCGCTTCTCGCCAAGGCGATTCCCAGTCGGTCTGCGTGCCTGGTGATCCTCGCCGAACTCATGACGTTCAGTCCCTGGACCGACGATACGAAGTGGGGACCTGCAGCACGAACGTCCGCGCTCGCGCTGGCCGCCGGAAATCTCGCGGGGCTGCGCGAGAACGATCTCGCCACGATGACAAACGAATTCGAAGGCCTGGTCAAAGCGCTCCGGCGCAAGTCGATCAAGTGGGGACGGGTCGCCGCGGTGTCCGTCATCGGAATCGGCGCCGGCGCGCTGACCGCAGGTTGGGCGGCAGCACCCATCGGTGCCGCGATCGGCGGCACCATGGGCCTCACCGGTGCCGCGGCGACTTCCGCCGGCCTGGCCATGTTGGGCGGCGGGTCCCTTGCTGCAGGCGGATTCGGCGTCGCCGGCGGGACGCTGCTCCTGACCGGTGTAGGTGGACTCGCCGGTGGCGGCGTGGCCGCGGCTGGAGTCCGCTACAGCCCGTTGGGCTCTCAAGCCATCGCAGCAGAAGCCGTCAAACTCGACCTCGTCGCACGGATGGTTCTCGCGGACGCACCCGACCGCGACGAGAAGATCCGTCGCGTCGTCGAGAGCTTGCAGGACAGGCTCAACGAAGTCACCGACCGCGTCGGTCTGCTGGTCGAGAAGATCGAGTCGCTCAAACAGGAGAAGGCTGCGACGTCTGCCGAGAACACGGCGCTGCGCGAACGCATCAAGGATCTCGAGGCAGAACTGGAGGACACCAAGCAAGCACAGACCACACTCGAACTGGTTCGCGAGCGCCTACCCACGGAGATGACCGCGTGAGCGACCACGTCGAACGCAACCTCGACACCCAATCTCGCCGGCTCGCCGATCTCGATGCTCTGATCAGCGCAACTCTCGAGGATCGGGAAACTGACATCCAGCTTGCACAGGGCCCTCGTCACCAGAGTTATGCCGAACTGACGGCACACAACGACGAGATTCGTGCCCAGCGGGAGTGGACGGAGGTCGACCTCGATGCGTGCCTGACGGACACACAGCGTGAAGCGTGGGATCTCTGGCAGCAGAAACACCGGCTGGCGTGGTCGAAGGCCGACCTTGTCGCTGTCGGGGCTGTCGGTGTCGTCGGACTGCTGTGCACCTGGTTCGACGCATCGATCGACACCGCGGTGAGGGATCGTCTCGGGAAGCTGATGCCGTCAGACCTCGTGAAGAGCTGGGAGACTGCGGGCAAGCGACTGCCGATCGATTACATGGGCCCCGGATTCGGCGGACGCGCACACCGAGTGAAGTCGGCCGGCCATGATCTCGCGCGTCCCGTCGAGGCCATTCGGCAGATCATGAAGGGCGAGTTCCGCGGCGCGGCCTGGCTCGGCGACGACGTCACCCAGGTCGTCGTCGGCGACAGGTTCAGAGCGGTCGATTCTGCACCCGAGGCGGCCCTGCGGCTGGCCCAGCACCTACTCGCCGACGTGATCACACCCATGAGTCTGCCGATCCCCGGCATGTCGTTCCTGTACGAGAGCGACAGCAAGGCGTTGCGCGACTTCGCACTCCACGCCTACAGCGGCCTCGGTCGAGGCGGTACCGGGTGGAACGTGCGAAGCGGCATCGCGATTCCCGGGATGTGTGTCATGGCCACCGAGATTCTCATACGTACGTACGTGCACCTCGATGTCTACCAGGAGACCGGATCTGCCCGCTTGGACCTTCCTCAGCGGAGGCGGCGAAACGAACTGCTCCTGGCGGCGCACAGCCTCGTGTCCGCGGTGTCGATCGGCAAGGTATCGGCGCAGGTGATCGCCCACAGTTCGGCCGGCAACTACCTACGCGCGGCACATCCATCGCACCTGCGACATGCGAACATCCCGGCTCTTCTGCGTGCCGGCGCACTCGCCGGGACAGTGGTTGCCGATGCCCGCCGCGCGGCCAAGATCCCGTCCGCCCGCTCCTGGGACGAACTGGTGGCCGCTACCGCCGGGCCGTGGCAGTTGGATCTTGTGGACGGAGTGGAAAGCCTGAGCAGCACAGCGGTACTGACCGAACTGGATCTGCTCGCGTAGCCCGGGCCCTACCGACGCATCGGTCGCCGAGGGGTGAGTTCCGCGGCGCCGCCGCCTTCCTGTGAGTCTCCTAGGAGTCTCGAACAACCGGACAAAACCGGCAATATCATGGGTGTTGCAGCAACAGCACCGGTGCGCCCCGGACGCACACCCGTCCGGGTGCCGTACGGAAGGGAGCGTCATGGAACAACAGACACAGACCGCGGACACCGCACGCAGCGTGCGGCGGGTGGTCGTGAAGATCCTTGTCACGCTGTCACTGGCCGCCATCCCCCTGGGGCTGGCCGCGTCCCCGGCACTCGCCGAGACCGCTACACCGGCCGCCGCTCCGAGCGTGGTCGCCGCGACACCGGCGCACCACCACCATCACCACCATCACGGCGGCTGTTGGCGCTGGGAACAGAATCAACAGGGGCAGTGGAACTGGATGTGGCACGAACACCACCGATGACACGCGCCGGTGACGACTAACCCACCCCGACGTCCGGGTCCGATCGGACCCGGACGGCCGCGTACCGGGTCAGCCCGCCAGGCAGCTCGGACCGAGCAGCGCCTTGAGGTCACCCATCAGCGCCGACGACGGCTCCACCCGCAGGACCTCGTCCACCTTCCACAGCGACGTGCCGCGGCTGCCGATCAACCGCACATGCACGTCGGAGGTGCCGGGGTGCCGGGTGAGCACCTGCTTGAGGGCACCGAGCTTCTCCTTGGTGCACTGCCGCACCGGCAGGCTCACCGCGACCGGCTTCGCGACACCGATCGCCGAAAGATCCGGCACCGCAAGGTCGTTCGCGATCAGTGAGACGCGGTCGTCGCGGATCGACACACGCGCCTTGACGAGCACCACCGAGTCCTCGACCACGTCCATCCCGTACACCGAGTAGGCCTGCGGGAAGAACAGCACCTCGATGCCACCGGAGAGGTCCTCGAGTTGGGCGGACGCCCACGTCAGGCCGTTCTTGTTGATCCGACGGTTCACCGACGCGAGGATGCCACCGACGGTCACCTGGGTGCCGTCCTTGATGTCACCCTCGAGGATCGTCGGGATCGCGGTGTCCGACTGCGACGCCAGGACGTGCTCGATGCCGTTGAGCGGATGCCCGGACACGTACAGGCCCAGCATCTCCCGCTCGAGCGCGAGCTTGTGCTTGGTGTCCCACTCCTCGTCGGGGACCTTGACGTTGAACACGGACGCGATCGACTCGTCGGCGTCGTCACCGCCGAACAGGTCGAACTGGCCCATCGCCTCGGCCTTCTTGGTGCCCATCACCGCGTCGATCGCGTCGGCGTGCACCAGCATCAGGCCCTTGCGCGGATGCCCGAGGGAATCGAATCCGCCTGCCTTGATGAGAGATTCGGTGACCTTCTTCGAACACGCCAACGCATCGATCTTGTTGAGGTAGTCGGAGAAGTCGGTGAAACTCCCCTTCTCCTCGCGCCCCGCGATGATCGACGCCACGACGTTGGCGCCGACGTTGCGGACGGCACCGAGACCGAACCGGATGTCCTCGCCGACCGACGCGAAGTCGACGCGGGACGCGTTGACGTCCGGCGGCAGCACCGTGATGCCCATCTTCCGACAGTCCGACAGGTAGACCGCGGCCTTGTCCTTGTCGTCACCGACCGAGGTGAGCAGGCCCGCCATGTACTCGGACGGGTAGTTCGCCTTGAGGTACGCGGTCCAGAACGACACCAGGCCGTAGCCGGCGGCGTGCGACTTGTTGAACGCGTAGCCGGCGAACGGCAGGACCGTGTCCCACAGTGCGGTGATCGCGGCCTGCGAGAAGCCGTTGGCCTTCATGCCGTCGGCGAAGCCGTCGTAGGCCTCGTCGAGGATCTCCTTCTTCTTCTTGCCCATCGCGCGGCGCAGCAAGTCTGCCTGTCCGAGCGAGTAGCCGGCCACCTTTTGAGCGATCTGCATGATCTGCTCCTGGTAGACGATCAGACCGAAGGTGTCCTTGAGGATCTCCTTCAGCGGCTCCTCGAGTTCCGGGTGGATCGGCTTGACGTCCTGCCGCCCGTTCTTGCGGTCGGCGTAGTCGTTGTGCGCATTCATGCCCATCGGACCCGGGCGGTACAGGGCGAGGACGGCGACGATGTCCTCGAAGCCGGTGGGCTGCATGCGCCGCAGCAGATCTCGCATCGCACTGCCGTCGAGCTGGAACACGCCGAGCGTGTCGCCGCGGGCGAGCAGTTCGTACGTGGCCGGATCCTCGATCGGCAACGTGTCGAGGTCGATGTCGACGCCGCGGTTGGCCTTGATGTTCTCGATCGCGTCACCGATCACGGTGAGGTTGCGCAGACCGAGGAAGTCCATCTTCAGCAGGCCGATGGCCTCACACGACGGGTAGTCCCAACCGGTGATGATCGCGCCGTCCTGCGCGCGCTTCCACACCGGGATCGCGTCGGTGAGCGGCTCGGACGACATGATGACCGCGCAGGCGTGCACGCCGGCATTGCGGATCAGGCCCTCGAGCCCGAGCGCGGTCTGGTAGATCTTCGCGACGTCCGGGTTGGAGTCGATGAGCGCGCGGACCTCGACCGCTTCCTTGTACCGCTCGTGCTCGGGGTCGGTGATGCCCGACACCGAGATGTCCTTGGCCATGATCGGCGGCGGCAACGCCTTGGTGATCTGGTCCGCGATCGCGAAACCGGGCTGCCCGAACTGGACTCGCGCCGAGTCCTTGATGGCGGCCTTGGTCTTGATGGTGCCGAACGTGATGACCTGGGCGACCTTGTCGCTGCCCCACTTGTCGGTGGCGTAGCGGACCATCTCACCGCGGCGGCGATCATCGAAGTCGATATCGATATCGGGCATCGACACGCGCTCGGGATTGAGGAACCGCTCGAACAGCAGGCCGTGCGGGATCGGGTCGATGTTGGTGATGCCCATCGCGTATGCGACGAGCGACCCGGCCGCCGAACCACGACCCGGGCCGACGCGGATGCCGACCTCGCGGGCGTGGTTGATGAGGTCACCGACGACGAGGAAGTAGGCCGGGAAGCCCATCTCGTTGATGACCTTGATCTCGTACTCGGCGCGCTCGATGTACTCCTCCGGCACCGGATCGTGCGGGAACCGGTGCTCGCGCAGACCCCGCATCACCTCGTGGTGCAGGAACGACTGCTGGGTGTAACCCTCGGGCACCGGGAAGATCGGCATCCGGTCCCGGTGCTGCCACACGTCCTCGTACGGCTGCACCCGCTCGCCGATGAGCATCGTGTTGTTGCACGCGTCCGGGACCTCGGCGTCCCAGATGGCCCGCATCTCCTCGGCGGACTTGAGGTAGTAGCCGTCACCGTCGAACTTGAAGCGCGTCGGGTCCGACAGCGTCTTGCCGGTCTGGATGCACAGCAGCGCCTCGTGGTTCTCGGCCGCATCCTTGGTGACGTAGTGGCAGTCGTTGGTCGCGATCGGCGGGATGCCCAACTGCTTGCCGATGTCGAGCAGGCCCTCCCGGACCCGCCGCTCGATCGACAGACCGTGGTCCATCAGCTCGAGGAAGAAGTTGTCCTTGCCCCAGATCTCCTGCCACTTCGCGGCGGCTTCGAGGGCCTCCCGGTCGTGGCCGAGGCGCAGCCGGGTCTGGATCTCGCCGGACGGGCAACCGGTGGTCGCGATGATGCCCTCGGCGTGATGGGCGATGAGATCCTCGTCCATGCGCGGCCACTTGCCGAGCTGGCCCTCGATCGATGCGAGGGACGACAGCTTGAACAGGTTCCGCAGGCCCGTCGAATTCTCGGCGACCATCGTCATGTGCGTGTAGGCGCCGCTACCGGAGACGTCGTCGGACTTCTGGCTGCGATCACCCCACAGCACACGCTTGGTGTTGAACCGCGACTCCGGCGCGATGTACGCCTCGATACCGATGATCGGCTTGATGCCGTGCTTCTTGGCGACGTTGTAGAACTCACTGGCGCCGTACATGTTGCCGTGGTCGGTCATGCCGACGGCGGTCATGCCGAGGCGTTCGGCTTCCTTGAACAGCGGGCCGACCTTTGCCGCACCGTCGAGCATCGAGTACTCGGTGTGATTGTGCAGGTGAACGAACGAGTCAGCCACGCGCGCCTCTCCATCTACGGCCGGTGCACGAACACCGGCGGGTCCAGCAGCCCCTGAGTCTAGGCCCTGGTACCGACGGCCCCGAACCGTCGCCACCGGCGACACTCACGGCGCCTCGACGCGCTCCCGCACCGCCTGGGCCGATCGGCGGGTCCGGCGGGCACGGGCCAGGGCGTCGGTGGTGAACACCACCAGCGCCGCCCAGATCAGGGCGAACCCGATCCACCGCGACGGTGGCATCACCTCGTGCATGACGACCACACCCCACACCATCTGCATGACCGGCGTGAGGTACTGCAGGATGCCCAGTGTCGTCAGCGGAATGCGTTGCGCCGCCGCCCCGAACAGCAGGAGTGGCACCGCGGTGACGGGGCCGGCCACCATCAGCAGCAGACTGTGGCCGGCGCCGTTGTCGAAGAACGAACCGGTGCCCGTGACCGCGAGCACGGTCAGGTACACCACCGCGAACGGCGCCGCCACCACGCCCTCCGCAGTCAGGCTCGTGCGCGGATCGAGCGGGATGACCTTCTTGATCACGCCGTACAGCGCGAACGACAACGCCAGTGTGAGGGCGACGACGGGTGGCCGCCCGTAGTCGACGGTGATGATCACCACCGCGACCGCCGCCAGCGTCAGCGCCGCGATCTGCGCGCGGGACAGCCGCTCCCGGAAGATCAGCACGCCCAGGAGCACGCTGACCAAAGGATTGACGAAGTACCCGAGCGCCGCCTCCACGACGTGCCCCGACACGACGGCGTAGATGTAGGTACCCCAGTTGATCGCGATCGCGACGGTGGCCGCCGCCACCAGCCCCCAGGTCCGCGCACCCATCCCCCGCAGCGAACCCAACCGGCCGAGGACGAGCAGCACACCGAGCATCAGCAGCACCGTCCACACCATCCGGTGGGCCAGCACCTCGAGCGACCCGGCGGGCGCGAGGAGACCGAAGAAGATCGGGAACATGCCCCAGATCAGATAGGCCCCGACGCCCGACAGTAATCCGGTGGAATCGTCGCTGCGGGCCCGCTGTGTCACGTGGTCCGACGATAGCCTTCGCGCTACTGTGACCCGTCACGCACCGGTGCGGATCCGGGGCCACCCCAGACGCAGGAGGACGCCCCGGTGACGACGCCCACAGAGCCCGAGAACACGAATGCCGGGCGGACGGAGGATCATCCGTGGCGGCGACGCTTCGCATCGTCGCTCGGTCTGCTGCTCGCGCGCGTCCTGATCTTCGCCCTCACCTTCGCAACCACCCCGCGGCCCGGCGCGATCCTCGTACGTTTCGTCTTCGACAAGGGTGCGCAGAAGACGACGGAGGCGCTCGGGAAGCACGCCCCCGACGGCATCGCATCGATCACGGACCTGCAGTACCGGGACGGCGACGGCGACGCCTACCTCGATGTCTACTTCCCCGAGGACCTGGCGGGCACGACACGGGTGCTGCCGACGGTGATCTGGACGCACGGCGGCGCCTGGATCTCCGGGCACCGCACCAACTACGCCCCGTACTTCCAGCTGATCGCCGACGCCGGATTCACCGTCGTCTCGCTCGACTACTCTCTCGGGCCCGGCCGCAAGTACCCGACGGCCGTCGAGCAACTGCGCGACGCGCACGCATATGTTCTCGCGAATGCCGAACGCCTGCACGTCGATTCGAATCGAATCGTGCTGGCCGGGGATTCGGCCGGCGCGCAGTTGTCGAGCCAGCTCGCGACGATCGCGACCAATCCCGAGTATGCGCGGGCGATCGGGATCGAGTCGGCGCTGCAGCCCGAGCAACTGCGCGGTGTCGTACTCGACTGCGGCATCTACGACGTCCCCAACATGGTCGGTGGGCCCGGCATCATCGGATGGGGCACCGCCGAGTCCATCTGGGCGTACACCGGCACCAAGGACTTCGCGAACTCGGCGGCGGTGGCGCAGATGTCCACGCTCCACCACGTAACCGACCGGTTCCCGCCCGCGTACATCTCCGGCGGCAACGCGGACGCACTGACCGAGAAACAGTCCAAGGCCCTCGCCACGAAACTGACGGACCTCGGCGTGGACGTGACCACACTGTTCTACCCGGACGACCACGAACCGGCCCTGGCGCACGAGTACCAGTTCAACCTCGACAACGCCGACGGCATCAACGCACTGGCCCGGACCGTCGAGTTCCTCCGCAAGCACACCGCAGACGCTCCCGTGGACCGACACCCCAAGGCTCGATGATCGCGACTACCGAACGTCCGGCCGAGGATCACGCCGGCAGCGGCGGCACCGGCCCGTCGTCGGACCCCGGCACCACGGCGATCGTCTGGGACGGCAGCAGCGGGCTGACCGCGAAGGCCCCGGCGACGGCGTCCGACGGCAATGCCTCGACCGCCCGCACGGTCGGTGCCGCCGCCAGCGCCCGCAGATCCGCGAGCGAACCGCGGACCACCGCACCCACCACGCACGGGCACCCCGTCGACAATCGCGCCGCCGAATAGGCCATGACCTGCGACTGCCGGTCCGCGCCCGTTGCCGCCATCGACAGACGTGCCGACGCCACCGTCGCCGCGCGTTCGACGGACTCCCGGTTCGCCGCGACCGGGATCGTGACGATCGGAGTCTGCACCCGCTCGACCGGAACCTGGAACAACACCTGGGACACCCGCAGGGCGCCCACGGTGTCGAGCAACGCCGACGCCGTCACCGGCGCCGCCAACGACACCAGCGCCCAGTGCTCGGCATCGGCACCGACCTGCTGATCGGCGTCGGGCACCGGATCCGCGACCAGGGACGCGGTCGCGCGGTCGAGATACTCCGCGACCTGCTCCCCCGCGTCCGGGCCCAACCTGTCGGTCGACACCCGCGCGGGCGGCACCGGATTCGCCACCCCGAGCGCGACGACGGTTCCGGTGAGCACGACCGCCGCAAAGACGGTCGCCCACCTCCGCGAACTCATCTCACGTGCCCCGCAGAACTCCGAGCGCGTGCTGCAGATCCTTCGGGTAGTCGCTGGTGATCTCGATCCAGCGTCCATCCGCCGGATGCGCGAAGCCCAGCGCCCGGGCGTGCAGCCACTGCCGCTCCAGCCCCAGGCGCTCGGCCAGACGCGGATCCGCACCGTAGGTGAGGTCGCCACAGCACGGGTGCCGCAACGCCGAGAAGTGGACGCGGATCTGATGAGTCCGGCCCGTCTCCAGATGGATGTCGAGCAGACTGGCCGCCTGGAACGCCTCGACGGTGTCGTAGTGCGTGATGCTCGGCTTGCCGTCCGGGGTGACCGTGAACTTCCAGTCGTTGCTGCGATGCCGGCCGATCGGCGCGTCGATCGTGCCACTGCTCGGATCGGGATGCCCCTGCACGAGCGCGTGGTAGCGCTTGTCGATCGTGCGCTGCTTGAACGCGCGCTTGAGCACCGTGTACGCACGCTCGGACGTCGCGACCACCATGACGCCCGACGTACCGACATCGAGACGGTGCACGATGCCCTGACGCTCGTGCGCCCCCGACGTCGAGATCCGGAAGCCCGCCGCGGCGAGACCACCGATCACCGTCGGACCGGTCCAGCCGACGGACGCGTGCGCCGCGACACCGACCGGCTTGTCGACCGCGACGATGTCGTCGTCGGCGTAGAGGATCTCCATCCCCTCGACCGGTTCGGCCTCGATCGTCAGCGGCCGCGGCGGCTCGGGCAACTCCACCTCGAGCCACGTGCCGGCGGAGAGCCGATCGGACTTCCCGACGGCGGCACCGTCGATGCGGACCGCGCTTTCCTCCGTGAGCACGGCCACCGCGGTGCGCGAGAGGCCCAGCAGTCGCGCCAGTCCGGCGTCGACCCGCATGCCCTCGAGCCCGTCGGGAACCGGCATCGAACGTGTTTCTCTCATGCCACATCCCCCTTGTCCGAGGTCTCGGTCGTCGTGTCGGACTTCTTCGGGTCGTGCTTCGTGCCGTTCGGTTCGATACCGAACAGGGTGAGCGCCACCAGCAGGATCGCACCGCACACGATGGCCGAATCGGCGACGTTGAACACCGGCCACCAGCCCACCGACACGAAGTCCACGACGTGGCCCTGCAGCGGTCCCGGTGACCGGAAGAGCCGGTCGATCAGGTTTCCGAGCGCACCGCCGAGCACGAGTCCCAGACCGAGCGCCCACCACCGCGAGCCGAGGGTGCGACCGATCTTGATCACACCGATCACGACACCGACCGCCACCAGCGTCAGCAGCCACGTCATCCCGGTCGCCATCGAGAAGGCGGCACCCGGGTTGCGGATCAGCGTCAGGGTGACCGTGTCGCCGATGATCCGGACCGGGTCCTTGGGGTCGATCAGCGCGACGGCGAGAATCTTCGTCACCAGATCGAACGCGAGGATCCCGACCGCGACGCCGATCAGCAGGCGCATCAGACGCGCGCCGCGCGGCGCGGCCTCGACGGGATGGTCGGGGTCCGGTACGGGCTGATCGGGAATCGGTTTACCTTTCACGGCGTGGTCGTCGCTGTCGGTGCGGTCGTCACTCACCCCGCCATCATCCCCTACCCGGGAGACAGACCGGTCATCCCACCCGCGCCGACTAACCTGTTGGCGTGCCACTGCCGTCGAAACTCTTTCGTCCCGGGACCGCGCTGATCGCGGCCACTCTCTCCTTCACCGTCCTCGTCACCGGGTGCGGAAGCGGCGGCGATGCCGCCCCGGCCAGCCCCGATGCGGTCGGTGCCGCATCCGACGAGGTGACAGTCCCGGTGACGGCCGCCACCACGGAGATCGTCGACGCCGGAGCCGAACCGCGCGCGGTGGTGCAGATCCGGCCGGCGCAGGGGACGCGGCAGGAGGCCCGGCTCGTCACCACCGGCACCGTGCAGCAGCAGATCGACGACCAGCCCGTGCAGGACTTCTCCACGCCGGAGCTGACGATGCCGCTCACCGCGCTCGTGACGCAGGGCGTGTCCGACAGCACGCCGGCCACGACCATCGATCTCACCCTGGGCGACCTCCGCACCGCGGACGAGGGGTTGAACGAACTCCTCTCGCCCGCAACCGATTCGCACGCCGGGTTCACGATGAACCCGTCCGGCGCGATCACCGCGCTGCGGCTGCGCCCGGACCCCGACGCCCAGAACAAGGCGCGCTCGATGATCGAGCAGGCGTTCTACCAGGCCGTCTACCGCACCGTCGTGTTCCCCGAGCAGCCGATCGGCGTCGGCGCAGTGTGGACGATCCACCAGCAGGTGATGAGCGCCGTGGCGCTGAACCAGGTGACCACCGCGACCCTGACCGCCCGCGACGGCGATCGGCTCACGATCGAGATCCGCGTGGAGCAGATGCCCCAGTCGCCGGTGTTCGAACTCCCCAACGGCGCGGGAACGCTGGACGTGGACTCGTATTCGCTGCAGGGGGCGGGCCGGATCGTCGTCGACCTCGGGCTGCCGCTGCCCGTCGACGGATCGGTCAGTGTGGAGGGCACCCAGTCGTTCAGCGACCCCGCCGACGAGATGCGCCTGAAGCAGAACACCGGGGAGCGGGTCGAGTGGTCCTCGTGACGCGGCGCCGACTCTCCGGCACCGCCGCGACGATCGCGGCGGTCGCGACCGTCGGGGCCACGCTGTCCGCGTGCGGATCGGCGGACGAGCCCACCCCGCCGCCCGTCGAACTGGGTCCCGCGGTCACCGTCCCGGCCTCCGCGCCACCGTCGGGACCGATCACGGACTCCACCGTGCTGCAGGCAGCTCTGCTCACGGCCGCGGATCTGCCGCCGGGCTACGCACCGCTACCCGATCCCGTCGACGACCTCGGGCTCGCACCGGACACCGGCGACACCACCGAGCACTCGCGGACCGACCCCACCGCGTGCGCGAACGTGCTCGACACCGTGGCCCGTCAGGTTCCCGGCGCGACCGCCTCCGCCGAGCAGAACCTGGCCGGACCGGGATTCACCAGCATCGACGTCGACATGGCCGGCTACGCGGGCACCGGCGCGGCCGACGCCTTCGCGACCGTCCAGAGCACGCTCCGCGGCTGCACCGCCTACACCGGCACCGACTTCGACGGCACACCAGTGCAGTACCGGCTCGAGCCCCTGCAGCGGTCGACCGTCGGCGACGCGTCGACGGCTTTCCGGCTCACCACCACCAGTGAGGGATTCACGCTGGTGTCCGACGCGATCGTCGCGGTGGTCGGCTCCACCGTCGTCCAGGTGGCCGAGACCGGACCGGACGCCGCGGACGGCGACCTGCTCACCCGGATCGCAGCCACGACGACCGACCGCATACGGGCGGCCTCGCAGCCCGGGTAGATCGCCGCCCGGCACACGAACGCCGATGCCGGCGTCACCCGTGCGGGTGACGCCGGCATCGGCGTGAACGAGGCGACTACTACGCGGGGCAGGCCGGCGAGGTCAGGTTGGCCATCGTGACCAGCTGGCACGCGTACTGCTGCGACATCTTCCAGACACCGTTCTCGGCGACGAAATCGACGGTGGCCGGGTTGGCCTGGCCGTTGACCGTCAACGTGACACCGGCGGTGATGGTCTCGTCACCGGTGGGCGTGACGTCGACGACCTCGATGGCCGCATTGGCGTCCTTGGCGGCCTTCGCGACCTGGTTGATCAGCTCGGGATCGGCCTCGGCGCCCTGCACCAGCTCGACCTTCTGGTCCAGCGGGACGCTCTCGTCGAACGCCTTCGCCAGAGCCGCATTGAGCTCGGCCGGCGTCGGCGGAGCCAGGGCCGGCGTCGCGGGCGCGGTGGTCGTGGTGGCCTGAGCGGTGGTGCGCTCGCTGCTGCCGCCGTCGTCCGAGCACGCAGTCATGGTCAGGGCGGCCGCGATCGCCACACCCGCGATGGTCATCTTCCGAAGCTTCAAGTCTTCGTCCTTTTCTTCTCGGTCGAACATCGTTCACGGCTCAGCGCCAGGATGCGCTCCACTGTCCCAGCTATGACGCCGGTTCACAGCAAGAGTACCGGGGTGAGGCGGACCTCACCCCAGGCTGTCGAGCGGATCGGCAGCAACCAAGTCCCCCGTGGTGTCCTCGAAGGTACGCGACAGACCGGGGCCGCTGCCACGGGTCTCGAACCGGACCGTCACCACGCCGTGTCCCGCGCCCTGCACCCAGCCGTGGCCGTACTCCGGGTGCGACACGTCCAGCCCGGGATGCCAGCGCGGCCGCGCGTCGGACACCGGACGCTCCGACGAATCATCTTCGGGCGCATCGACTTCCGGCCCACCCTCCCCCTGATCCAGCTCGGGGAACAACGACCCCTGGACCACCGCGGACAGGCCACCGAACCCGACCCCCACCAGGCGCACCGGACCCAGCTCGAGCGGGTCGATCACCTGGCGCTGCGCGGTCGCGGTGAGCGTCTGGAGGTCGGTCGTCGCGTACGGCAACGTCAACGATCGCGTCACGATGCTCATGTCCGACTTCCGGAGCTTGAGGACCACGGTGCGCGCCGCACGACCGTCCCGCGCCAGCCGCCGGTGCGCCGACGCGGCACTCGACTCGACGGCCCGTCGCAGCTCGGCGAGCGTGACGATGTCCTGCGCGAATGTCGTTTCGGCACTGACCTGTTTGGCGTCGGCGCGTTCCGCGACGGGACGGTCGTCGATGCCCCGGGCCAGCCGCTGCAGACTCGGCCCGATCGTCGTCCCGAGGATCGACGCCACCTCGGCCTCCGGCAGCGCCGCGAGCGCACCGACGGTCTCGATCCCGAGCCGCTTGAGCTTCTCCTCCGCGACCGGGCCGATCCCCCACAACTTCCGGACCGGCAGCGCCCCCAGCAACGCCTGCTGGACGTCCGGGGACACCACCGTGACCCCGTCCGGCTTGGCCAGGCCGGACGCGATCTTCGCGATCTGCTTCCCCGCACCGGCGCCGATCGACGCCACCAGCCCCGTCTCGGCGAGGACCAACGCCCGAAGCTCCTCGCAGTAGCGCTCCACCTCCGCCTTACCGGCACCGGCGAGCTCGGCGGGTTCCCCGAACGCCTCGTCGAGCGAAAGCTGTTCCAGCACAGGCATCCGGACCCGCAGCGCCTCGAACACCTCCCGGCTCACGTGCCCGTACAGCCCGCCGCGCGGTGGCAGCACGACGGCCGACGCCCCCACCAGACGTCGTGCCTGGTGCATCGGCATCGCCGACCGCGCGCCGAACGCCCGCGCCTCGTAGCTCGCCCCCGCGACCACTCCCCGACCACCGAGCCCGCCGACCAGCACGGGACGACCCCGCAAAGTCGGACGAGTCAACTGCTCCACGGACGCGAAGAATGCGTCCATGTCTAGGTGCAGGACCCACCGACGGCTGCGTGTGGGGTCGGCGGAGTCCATGCCTGAAAACTACGCGGCACGGACGACATCCCCACCGGGACCTCCGGCTATGCGGTGTTCGTCGCCGGCTCCGCCCCGGCAGGCGGAACGCTGTCGTCTCCGGCAGGACCGCGCGGCACGGTGAACGTGGCGGCCACACAGGCGATCGCGACCGCGAAACACGCGATCGTGTACCAGAGGTTGCCGATGGGATCGCCGTTCGCGGTGACACCGTCGACCGCCCCGAAGAAGTCCGGCAACGCGCTCGCCCACAGCACGCCCATCACCACCAGGTACACGATCGCGTAGGCCCGGACGAAGTCGTTGGAGTAGGCGGGGGCGTCGGATGTCCCCGCACGCAGCCGCGACCACTGCTTGACCAGGAGCGGAATCGCAACGACCGTCAGCGCGACGAGTTCGGCCGCGTACAGGATGCCGCGGACGGTGTCGCTGCCCATCCCGAGGACCGTCGCCGGGAGCGGCAGGACGAACACGCCGACCGACGCGGTGAGCCCGATGACGACGGTGCGCCACACCAGCTCGAGGCCCCGGAAGTGCCGACCGGAGTCGACGTGACGACCCACGAAGAACTGGACACACAGCGCCAGCGACATCGGCCACAGCGCCGCGAACACCACGACGCTCGGCAGCGGAACCGAATCGAAGAACGGCAGGTTGACCTTGTTGTCGAGGGTCCACTCCCACCAGCGCAACTGCGGTCCGAGCTGGTCGAAGATCTCGTAGAACGCGTGGTGGACGAACCCGACACACACCGCGCCGAGGAACACCCCGTACCGCCGGAACACGCCGAGCATCCGGACGATCTCGAACGCCAACGTCGCCATCAGCGGATAGATCGCGACGATGTACAGCGGGAGCCGACCCCACAGGAAATCCACCGTGAACACGTTGTGCGCGAACATCGTGCCCAGGTATTCCTCGGTGCCGAACGTGGCCGGGAAGTAGATCGGCGGTTCGATCACGAACAGGAACGCGGTGGCACCGAACCACAGCACCAGGTTCGTGGGATCACCGTGCCGCCGCAGCCGCACGATCGCGTACACGAGGGCCAGCACCGCGCCGAGGACGATCATCCATTCGAGGACCGGCAGCGTCCAGTTCTCCAGTGCCGCGGGGTTGCGGAACTCGACCAGCCCGCCGGCCTCCTCGCACGAGAAGCCGAGGCGGATGGCCAGGTCCTCGAAGGTGGGTGAACACAGATCGGACATCAGTTCACCTCCGACGGCACCGATGCGGCGGAGTACCAGCGCGTGCAGTCGGCGCCGCCGTCGTACCGGCCGAACCACTCGTCGGCCAGCACGGGCAGATTCTCGTGCGTCGGATCGTGACCGGGCAGCTGACTGCGGACAGCGCCGCGCAGAGCGACGAGCTGCTCGCCGATCGGCAGGCCGTCGAACGCGCGCGGCATCGGCCCCTTCGTCAGATACGGCGCGAAGGCGGTGAGCACCCGCTGCTTGGCACGGTGGCGGGCGAACATCGACATCGAGTCGACCTTCCGCTCGGACAGCGGAACGTGCTGATTGAAGCCGGCACACGCGATCCGGATCGACTTCATCACGTGCGCGAAGACCGACGGCGCCATCCGCATCCGGTACAGCTCGTTGCCGACCACCGAGTTGTAGATGATCAGCGCGGAACTGCGGTGCTCGACCTCTTCGACGAAGTGCCACAGGAACAGTGACGCGACCCGGTCGTCACCGGGCGCGAACAGTGTCGCCTCGTTGTCGAGCATCAGCTTGAACACCGGGGTGAAGGTCGCCTCGAGGTCCGCGGTGTACGCGAGCCGATAGTCGATCGAGGTGCGATCAGTGAGCAGATCGAACTCGCCGATCACCGCATCGAGCGTGTTCTGCAGGCCCGGGTAGCTCCGGATCAGCCCGTTCACGTGCTGGCGGTGCGCGGTCGAGTGGTGCCCCTCCTGGCGCATGAACGCGACAGCCTCCTCCGCGACCGCGGGATCGGTGATGAGCGGCTTGGCCTGCAGGATCAGCTTCACGATCATCTTCTCGAAGCCGATGGCCAGGAACGACACCGCGTTCGACATGCTCGACCAGGCCGGGTTGTCGGGATTCCACAGGAACGGCACGTCCCCGTCGTCGAACCCGAAATCCATCTTCCGGGGCTTGAGATCCGTCATGCGCACTACCTCGTTCGTCGTCGGTGCGGGCCCGTCCGCGCAGGCCGGGGCCACGATCGCGGTCATCATACGATTGACTTCACGGATGTATGATTGGTTTCGGCGAAATCGCCGCCACCTGCGTGGGTACCCGCACGCTGCTGGTACCGTCCGCCCGTGGCACGCAGACGCGGATGGGGCGGCAGACCGCCGGCCGACGACGACGAGGCCGCGCGGCGCATCGTCGCCGCCGCGGTCGAGACCATCTCCCGCACCGGATCGGCGGTGAGCATCGCCGACGTCGCCGAATCGCTGGGCGTCATCCGGCAGACCGTGTACCGCTACTTCCCCAGTGCCGACGCCCTCATGCGGGCATCCGCGATCGCGTCCGTCGGCGGCTTCCTCGATCGCCTCACCGAACACGTCCAGGGCCGCGACGATCCCGCCGACGCACTGGTCGAGGCCGTCGTCTACACCCTCGACGCACTGCCCCGCACCCCGCACCTGGGAATCATGCTGTCCGGCACGCATTCCCACGCGGAGGGAATCACCTCCGACGAGGCACTCGCCTTCGGGATGACGATGATCAGACGGTTCGACGTCGACTGGGATCGGCACGGGTACGACGAACCGGCCCTGCGCGAACTCGTCGAGTACCTACTGCGGACGATGCAGTCGTTCTTCGTCTCCCCCGGAAACCCCCCGCGCAGCGAGGACGAACTGCGGCAGTACCTCCGCCGCTGGATGGGCGCCGCGATCAGCGCGCGGACCACCCCGGACACGACGAAGCCCTGAGAGACCGGAGGTCCCCCAGGGCTTCGCTCGCGAGTACCGCTACCCGATCACGCCTTGGCGACCGTGGCGCGCACACCCTCACCGAGATCGACGACGGCGTCGCCGGCCACCTCACCGAGCTCGAGCGTCGTCGCCAGGACCTCCCCGGCGATCAGCTCGCGGTGCCGCTGCGCCCAGTCGAGACGCTCGGCCGGAACCTGCATCGTCACCGAGATGCGGTCGGAGACATCGAGACCCGCAGCGCGACGCGCGTCCTGCAACTCACGGATCCGGTCCTTGGCCCAACCCTCGGCCTCGAGCTCCTCGGTGACCTGCGAATCGAGCACCACCAGGCCCGCGCCACCGGGCAGAGCCGCCGTGGACTCGGGCTCGGCGGCCACGAGGCGCTGGGTGTACTCCGACGGCAGCAACTCGATGCCCGCCTCGGGAGCGGAGCCGGCGGAGCGACCCGGCCAGACTGTGACCACACCGTCGACCTCGGTCCAGTCGCCGGCCTTGACCGCCTTGATGACGGTCTGCACGTTCTTACCCAGACGCGGACCCGCCGCCCGCGCGTTGACGACCAACTCGAACCGGCCGTGCACGTCGACGTCCTCGGTGATGTCGACCTTCTTGACGTTCACCTCGTCGGCGATCAGCCCCAGGAACGGGCGCAGCCGCTCGGCGTCGGGTGCCGCGACGGTCACCTCGGGCAGCGGCAGCCGCACCCGCAGGTTCTGCGCCTTACGCAGGCCCAGCACCGTCGAGCAGACGCCACGGACATCGTCCATCGCGGCGACCAGACCGGCATCGGCGGGCAGCTCGGACGCCGCCGGCCAATCCGTCAGGTGCACCGACCGGCCACCGGTCAGACCCCGCCAGATCACCTCGGTCGCCATCGGCAGCATCGGCGCCGCAAGACGACTGACGACCTCGAGCACGGTGTGCAGGGTGTCGATCGCGTCGCGGTCCTCGTCCCAGAACCGGCTGCGCGAACGACGCACGTACCAGTTGGTGAGCGCATCGCAGAACGTCCGCAACTCGTCGCACGCGCCGGCGATGTCGGTCACCTCGAGCGCATCGGTGATCGCATCCCGCGTCGCCGCGAGCTTGGCGAGGATGTAGCGGTCGAGCACGTTCGGCGAGTCGGTCCGCCACTGGCCGGGCTTCGACGCATACAACTGCAGGAAGCTCCACGCGTTCCACATCGGCAGCAGCGCCTGCCGGACACCCTCACGGATGCCCTGCTCGGTCACCACCAGGTTGCCGCCGCGCAGGATCGGCGACGACATCAAGAACCACCGCATGGCGTCGGAGCCGTCGCGGTCGAACACCTCCTTGACGTCCGGGTAGTTGCCCTTGGACTTGCTCATCTTCAGGCCGTCGTCACCGAGCACGATGCCATGCGCCGCAACGCATTTGAACGCCGGACGGTCGAACAGCGCGGTCGCCAGCACGTGCAGCGTGTAGAACCAGCCGCGGGTCTGACCGTTGTACTCGACGATGAAATCGCCCGGGTAGTGCGAGTCGAACCAGTCGCGGTTCTCGAAGGGGTAGTGCACCTGCGCGTACGGCATCGAACCGGACTCGAACCAGCAGTCCAAGACCTCGGGGACCCGGCGCATCATCGACTTGCCCGTCGGGTCGTCCGGGTTGGGACGAACCAAGTCGTCGATCATCGGCCGGTGCAGATCCGTCGGGCGCACCCCGAAGTCCGCCTCGAGCTGATCGAGCGAACCGTAGACATCGATCCGCGGGTACGACGGATCGTCCGACACCCACACCGGGATCGGGCTGCCCCAGTAGCGGTTTCGGCTGATGTTCCAGTCGCGTGCACCCTCGAGCCACTTACCGAACTGGCCGTCCTTGATGTGCTCGGGCACCCAGGTGATCTCCTGGTTGAGCTCCACCATGCGGTCGCGGAACTTGGTGACCGCGACGAACCACGACGGCACCGCCATGTAGATCAGCGGCTGACCCGAACGCCAGCTGTGCGGATACGAGTGCTCGATCGTCTCGTGCCGCAACAACTTTCCGGCGGCCTTGAGGTCTTTGATGATGACCGGGTTGGCATCGAAGACCTGCAGACCCTCGTACGGCGGCACCATCGAGGTGAACTTGCCACCCGGATCCAGCGGCTGCACGATCTCGATGCCGTTGGCGCTGGCGCACTCCATGTCCTCCTCACCGAAAGCCGGTGCGAGGTGGACGATTCCGGTACCGGAGTCGGTGGTGACGTAGTCGGCCGACAGCACGCGGTGCGCGTTCTCGTGGCCCTTGCCCGGACCGTGGAAGAAGTCGAACGGAGGCGTGTAGGACAGGCCGACGAGGTCGGCACCCTTGTACTCGCCGAGCACCTCGGGCGATTCACCGAGCTCGCGCGCGTAGTGCCCGACGCGGGCCGCGGCGAGCACGTACCGCTTGTCGTCGGCGCCGCGAACCTGCACGTAGTCGACGTCCGGGTGGACCGCGATCGCCAGGTTGGACGGCAGTGTCCACGGCGTCGTGGTCCAGATCAGCGCGTTGGCGCCGTCCAGGTCACTGCCCGGAGCCTGCAGCACCATGTCGACGGTGACCGCCGGATCCTGACGCATCTTGTAGGCGTCGTCGAGCCGGGTCTCCTGGTTCGACAGCGGCGTCTGCTCGTACCAGGAGTACGGCAGCACCCGGAAGCCCTGGTAGATCAGGCCCTTGTCGTAGAGCTCCTTGAACGCCCACATCACGGACTCCATGAAGTCCAGATCCAGGGTCTTGTAGTCGTTGTCGAAGTCGACCCAGCGGGCCTGACGGGTCACGTAGTCACGCCACTCGTCGGTGTAGCGCAGCACCGACTGCTTGCAGTACGCGTTGAACTCGGCGAGACCCATCGCGTCGATCTGCGACTTGTCCTTGATGCCCAGCTGCTTCTCGGCCTCGAGCTCCGCGGGCAGACCGTGGCAGTCCCAGCCGAAGCGGCGGTCGACCTTCCTGCCGCGCATCGTCTGGAAGCGCGGGACCAGGTCCTTGACGTAGCCGGTGAGGAGATGACCGTAGTGCGGCAGACCGTTCGCGAAGGGCGGGCCGTCGTAGAAGACGAAGTCCTCGGCGCCCTCACGGTTCTCGATGCTCGCCCGGAAGGTGTCGTCCGCGTCCCACGCGGCAAGCACCTTCTGCTCGAGCTCCGGGAAGGAGACGGCCCCGGTGGCGCGGCCGCCGACGAGATCGACGCGGGGATACCCGTCGTTCGTCTGGGGAGAGGTGGATTCGTTACTGGTCACCGCGTGGCTCCTCGTGCCCGATTTACCGGCACGGGGACGACGGCGACGCCCTGTGCGCCGCAACCGCGGTACCACCCCGCTTGCTCGCCGCCACCTACGCGCGACGAGCCACTCGATCAAGGCTGTGACGGGCCCACCCGTTCGGTTCTACTGGGCCGGATCCCCGCTACGCGACCGATGCGCAGCCGAATCTCGACCGTTCTTCCGAAGGCTCCCCGGTGATCGCCGGATCTGCGCCGTGTGTGCGCTCATTCTAACCCTGAGCCGAACTTCCGCCGGCATCACCGTGGTCGGACCCGACGTCGCCGTCCCGCGTCCCACCCGAACCGACGGCTGGTGCCGCCTTCCTGCTCGCCAGCGCACTGACGAGCAGGAGGACGGCACCCGCGACACAGACTGCGATGCATCCCCAGGCCCAGAGGACGGAACCCGTCATCAGGGCGATCACCAGCAGGGCGAAACCTACTGCGGCGAGGACCAGCGTCATGACCAGCACGATTCACCCTCTACTCGAGAGCCGGCCGGGCGTCGGCTCAGTCAGTTGTTTCCCTTGGCGAACGACTGGTTGAAGCCGGACTGGTTGAACGCATCCTGGCCACCGTCGACCGGCACGGCCGAACCACGCTGCTCCAGCTCCTCGAGCTGCGACTCCAGGTACGACTTGAGCCGCACCCGGTACTCGCGCTCGAACGTCTTCAACTGCTCGATCCGGCCCTCGAGGACCGAACGCTGCTGGTTGATCGTCGCCATGATCTCGGTGTGCTTCTTCTCGGCATCCGCCTGCAGCGCGTCGGCCTTCTCCTTGGCCTGACGCAGCTGGGTCTCCGAACGCGTCTGCGCGTCCGAGAGAAGCGACTCCGACTTCTGCTTGGCGTCGGAGAGCATGGTCTCCGACTTCCGCTTCGCGTCCGAGACCATCGTCTCCGACTTGGTGCGCGCATCGGTGACCAGGCGCTCGGAGTTGGTGCGGGCATCGCCGAGCAGCTGCTCAGCCTCGACCTTGGCGTCGCCGGTCAGACGGTCGGCCATCTCCTGCGCGAGGCCCAGGACCTTCGCCGCCTGCATGTTGGCGTCCTCGGACGGACGCGGAGCGGCAGCGGGAACCGGAGCAGGCTTGGGCTGCTCGACGACGCGAACGGGCTCCGGCGCGGGCGCCGGGACCGGGGCAGCGGCCGCACGCGGGGCCTTCTTCGCCTCGGCCAGCTCCTGGTCCAGTTCGCCTACTCGCTGACGAAGATCGGCGTTCTCCTCGATGAGCCGGGACAGTTCCTGCTCGACGAGGTCGAGGAAGGCGTCCACCTCGTCCTCGTTGTAGCCACGCTTCCCGATCGGAGGCTTGCTGAACGCAACGTTGTGAACATCAGCTGGAGTCAGCGGCATGGAAGGATCCCTTCACGCATCAATTGGCGGTCTAGCACGCATTGAGTTCTAGGGCATTGCGCGTACTCGTTAACCATTTCGTTACCCCACACTGTAACTGCGGGTCATTCTTTCACACCAAACCCGCCGGTGCCGCTAGTCCCGAGACCACCTGCATGAGGATGAACAGCAGGAACAGCAGGACCATGATCGACAGATCCAGCCGGACCCCGCCGAGTGAGATCGGCGGGATGAGCCGGCGAAGAAACTTCACCGGTGGGTCCGTGACCGTGAAGATCGTCTCGAGCACGATCACGACGAAGCCCGTCGGGCGCCAGTCACGTGCGAACACCCGGATGAACTCGACGATGATCCGCCCGATGAGCAACAACCAGAAGATGAACAGGATCACGTAGATCACCGAGAACACGGCCACACCTTCACTCTGCCTGACGACGTCCGGTCTATCAAAACGATCTCGCTCCCCGAGTCACGCATCACACTCGCGCACAATCGGCGACGCGGTCCCATCGACAGACCGTTCAGTCCGGACGACGGACTACTTCTGGTTGTAGAACCCGGTCTCCGCGATGCGGCGACGCTCCTCCGCGGAGACGTCGATGTCGGCGGGTGAGAGCAGGAACACCTTGGTCGCGACCTTGTCGAACGACCCACGCAGCGCGAAGGCGAGCCCGGCAGCGAAGTCGACGAGCCGCTTGGCGTCCGCGTTGCTCATCTCGACGAGATCCATGATCACCGGCGTTCCGTCACGGAAGCGCTCACCGATGGTGCGGGCCTCGCCGTAGTCCCGGGGTCGCAGCGTCGTGATCTTCGACAGCGGTCCACCCTCGTCGACCACCGACCGGCGGCTCTCGTGCCGCTCCATCCGCGGGTCCACGGCGAGCGCGCCGCGGGTGGCACCGCGCGGTGCGGCGCCCCGAGGAGCGATCGGCTCGACCCGCCCCGACGCGCGGGGTGCCGGCTCGTAGCGGTCGAAATCACTCTCGACCTCGTCACGGCGTGACGCCGCGTAACCGGGCTCGGCGTACTCGCGGCGACCCTGACCGGGCTCGTCGATGTAGTCGTCCTCGAAATCCTCGAGGGGAACCATGCCGAAGTAAGCCTTGAACTTGTGCAGGCTGCTCATTGATCGACCTTCCTGGGCGCGGTGGACTGGTGTGGGCGAATCCTGCGGTCGACCGCAGAGCTCTTCTTTTTGTGACTGGTGTGACTGGTGATCATTTCGAGACTATCGGTCGACGGCCGAGGAGGGCGGTTCCGACACGCACGCACGTCGACCCGTGGCGCACCGCGGCCTCGAGATCGCCCGTCATCCCGGCCGACAACGTCGACGCCTCCGGATACGTGCGCTGGAGGTTCTCGTGGACGTCCGCGAGTCGCGCGAAGGCCGTGTCGGGATCGGTCCCCAGCGGCGGCACACCCATGATGCCGCCGAGCGTGAGATTCGACGACGCCGCGACCCGCTCGGCCAACTCGGCGACGTCCGCGACCGCCACCCCGCCGCGCTCCGGGTCGTCGTCGAGACTCACCTGGAGGAGAACCTCGAGCGGAGCGGACCGGGAGCCGTCGTCGAGCGCACCTGCCGCCGCGCGGTCGAGCGCATCCGCGAGCCGGACGCTGTCGAGCGAGTGGACCGTGTCGGCCCAGCGCACCACCGACTTCACCTTGTTTCGCTGGAGCCGCCCGATCATGTGCCACCGCACCGACTCGGTCACGCCCGGCATCGATCGGAAGTCGGCCACCTTGGTGCCGGCCTCCGGCTCCCGTGACTCCCCGAACGCCCGGCAGCCCAGATCGTAGAGAATCCGCACATCCGTCACCGGATAGAACTTCGTCACCGGGAGCAACGCCACCTCGGTGAGCTCACGCCCGGCGTCCCGGCACGCCACGTCGAGGCGGGCACGGACCCCCGCCAGCGCCGATGCGATTTCATCATGCCTGCTCATCGGCCCTCGACTCGATCCCGTCACTCTTCTCCGAGTGGGTCCATCCAGATCACCGCGGCCAGGCGGCCCGTGGGCGCTCCCCGCCGGTGGCTGAACAACGTGGTGTCCTCGATCGTGCACCGCGGATCCTCGGCCACACCCGAGATCCCCGCGGCCAGCAACTGCCGCCGCAGACCGGCCCGCAGATCCAGCCCCGGCCGGCCCTTGACGGTGCGCGTGGCGCTACCGGGCAGGAACTTCTCGACGTCGGCCTGCATCGCAGCCGGCACCTCGTACTGCCGACCACTCGCCGCCGGACCGAGGAAAGCACCGATCCGCTCCGGCCGCGCACCCTGCTCGATCATCGCGCCGATCACCTTCGGCACGATGCCGATCCGGGCACCGATCCGCCCCGCGTGCACGGCAGCGATGACACCGGCCTCGTCGTCCGACAGCAGGATCGGCACGCAGTCCGCGCTCAACGTCACCAGCGCAAGCCCGGGAACCTTGGTGACCAACGCGTCCGTGGCCGGCACCGGGCCGTCGGCCAGGTCCCTCGGGCCGTCGACGACAGTCACGTTGCGGCTGTGGATCTGCTCCATCCACACCAGACGCTCGAACGGCAACCCGATGCCGTCGGCGAGCCGGCGACGGTTCGACTCCACCGCCGCCGGGTCGTCACCGACATGATCGCCGAGATTGAAGGAGTCGTAGGGGGCCGCGGACACACCGCCGGAACGGGACGTCACGACCCGCCGAACCCGGACACCCGTCACGGAAACCCCGCTCAACGGCGCATGAAGGAAGGCACGTCGACGTCGTCGTCCTCGGCTTCCTCGTTGCTGACCGGAACCGCGCGGGAGACACTGCCTCCCAGCGGCGGCAGCGTCGAACCCGTCGGCGCCGCAACGGGCTCGCGAGGAGGCACCGGCGCCGCGGGAGCGGCCGGAGCCGCGTGCGCCGCCGGAGCGGGCTCGCCGGCCACGGGGCGCTCGGACTGCCCGACCTCGCCGGCCCGTCCTGCACCGATGTTGCCGCGACCGATGGCCGACTGGACCTCGAGCGGCCGCTTGGCCGGAGCCCCGCCGTCGAAGCCCGCCGCGATCACCGTGACGCGCACCTCGTCGCCCAGCGAATCGTCGATGACCGTTCCGAAGATGATGTTCGCGTCGATGTGCGCGGCCTCCTGGACCAGCGACGCGGCCTCGTTGATCTCGAACAGGCCCAGATCCGAGCCACCCGCGATCGAGAGCAGCACGCCGCGCGCACCCTCCATCGACGCCTCGAGCAGCGGCGAGTTGATCGCCGTCTCGGCGGCCTTGATCGAGCGGCCCTCCCCGCGGGACGAGCCGATGCCCATGAGGGCGCTGCCGGCGCCGGACATGACGCTCTTGACGTCCGCGAAGTCGACGTTGATCAGGCCGGGGGTGGTGATCAGATCGGTGATGCCCTGGACACCGTTGAGGAGCACCTCGTCGGCGCTGCGGAACGCATCCATGAGGCTGACGGCCGCGTCACCGAGCTGCAGCAGGCGATCGTTGGGGATCACGATCAGGGTGTCGCAGGACTCGCGCAGCGCGGAGATCCCGGACTCTGCCTGCGCGCCACGGCGCTTGCCCTCGAAGGAGAACGGCCGGGTGACGACACCGATGGTGAGGGCGCCGAGCTTGCGGGCGATGCTCGCGACGACGGGCGCGCCGCCGGTGCCGGTACCGCCACCCTCGCCTGCGGTGACGAAGACCATGTCGGCCCCCTTGAGGACCTCCTCGATCTCGTCCTTGTGATCCTCGGCGGCCTTGCGGCCGACCTCCGGGTCGGCGCCGGCGCCGAGACCGCGGGTCAGTTCACGGCCCACGTCGAGCTTGACGTCGGCGTCGGACATCAGCAGCGCCTGCGCGTCGGTGTTGACCGCGATGAACTCGACTCCCTTGAGTCCCTGCTCGATCATGCGGTTGACCGCGTTGACGCCGCCGCCGCCGATACCGACGACCTTGATTACGGCGAGGTAGTTGTGCGGGGGCGTCATGGGCTCTCGCCTTCCGTGAGTGGATATCGCGCTGGTACTGGGGGTGAGTTCGGAAAACCCTCAACCTCAACCACAGGGTCAAGGTTATGTCAAGTAGTTCCTTGGAGCGAAACGCTATGCAGTGCCACAGCGATCCGCCAGCAGGCGCGCCGACGCGCGCCAAGTTTTTGCGGGGCACGAAGCCCCCGATCCGCTCGGGTCGTGAGCCTCGAATCACCCATCACTTTACTGTGGGCAGTTCGGGACTCGACACATCGAAGACCCGACCGGGCTGAGTCAACAGCGCGGAAACCACTGCCGACTTCCTCTCGGAATCGTCGACACCGCCCCACACCACGACACGGCCGTCCACCAGAGTAGCCGAGACACTCGAAATCGTCGGTGCGGCAACCTCGGCCACCTGGACCCGGAGCGCCTCGGGAAGCGACCCGAGCACCTCCAGCGCCGCCTGCGTGGCATGGTCGCCCTCCGCCGGCGTCGGCGTGACGAGCCGGACCACACCGAACGGCGGCGGCTCGATCGCGTAGTCCACCCCGGTCTCGTCCATCAGATGCGTTCCGTCCGGGGAATCGAAGAACACCACCGGAATCCGCTCGCGCACAGTCACCCGGACCGTCGACGGATACTCCCGCTGCACCCGCGCTTCCGCGACCCTCGGGATCCCCGCCACGCGCCGGGCCGCGGCCGCCGTGTCGACGCGCAGCAGCGGAGTCCCGTCCTCGATCCCCGCGACCGGCAGGACCTCCTCCGCCGTGAGGAATCCGTCACCGACGTACTCGACCTGACGGACCGACATCAGCGGGCTGAACCACAGCGCGGCGCCGAGGCCGCCGAACACCACCACCACCGCGGTCGCGATCAGGAAAACCTTGCGCCGCAACGAGCGGACACGGGCCCGATCCTCCGAGCCACGATCGGCGACCGTCGTCTCCGAATCCCGATCGGCGACCGCCGCACCCGTCGGCCTCCCAGCCGCGCCCGCCGACGCACGGCGCCCGGACGTCGGCTCGCGGCGCGTGGACGCCCGGCGCGCACGCTCGTCTCGCGACCGGCGCGCGTCGGGCCGGCCACCGCGGGATCGACCCCGACGATCCGCCGTCACCGAGGCTCCGAATCCGATCCCGCCGAACGGCCACCGTGGTTGGGCCGCGACCGCAGCGCGTCGAGCAACTGGCCGCCGAGCATCGTCACGTCGCCCGCACCCATGGTGATCAGGACGTCGCCGGGCTCGACGAGCGCGGCAACCTGACGCGGCACCTGCGACCGATCGGGCTGATAGTGAACAGGTTTCGTGAGCGCCTGCGCCACCAGTGCACCGCTGACACCCGGGATCGGCTCCTCACGAGCGCCGTACACGTCGAGCACGACCACCTCGTCCGCCAGGTCCAACGCCTCGCCGAACTCCTGCGCGAACGTCACGGTCCGCGAGTACAGGTGCGGCTGGAACACCACCACCACACGACCCTTCCGGCCGTCGTTGTCGACGAGCTCGCGCGCGGCGTCGAGCACCGCCCGGACCTCCGTCGGATGATGCGCGTAGTCGTCGAACACCCGCACTCCGCGCTCACGACCGGTGAGCTGGAACCGGCGGTGGACCCCACCGAAACCGGCCAGCCCCTCGAGCAGTTCGTCCACCGACGCGCCCGCGTCCATACCCGCGAGCATCGCAGCAAGCGCGTTGAGCGCCATGTGCTTTCCGGGCACACCCAACCGCAGCGTGCGGGTCACGGACTCACCGGCGAAGCGGACGTGCGCCACTCCCCCGACGTCCCGCGCCTCCCAGTCCGACAGCTCCACACCCACCGGAACCGGCCCGGCGGCAGCGGCCGCCTCCGAAGTGCCGTAGCCGACGACCCGCACCGCCCTGCCGGACTCCACCGTTCGCCGGGCGAGCGCCGCCGAACCGGGATCGTCGAGGCACGCCACGAGCAGGCCGTCCGGCGCGATCCGGGCGACGAAGTCGTCGAAGACCTGGACGTAGGCCTCGGTGGTACCGAAGAAGTCGAGATGGTCCGCCTCGATGTTGGTGACCACCACGACATCCGGGTCGTATTGGAGCAGCGACCCGTCACTCTCGTCGGCCTCGGCGACGAAGACCTCACCAGAGCCGTGATGGGCGTTGGTGCCGGACTCGTTGAGTTCACCGCCGACCGCGAAGGACGGATCGAATCCACAGTGCTGCAACGCCACCACGAGCATCGACGTCGTCGAAGTCTTGCCGTGCGTGCCCGACACCAGCAGAGTGCGATGTCCGTGCATCAGCGACGCCAGGACGGCGGGACGCAGGATCACCGGAATGCCCCGCCTCGCCGCCTCGACGAGTTCCGGGTTGTCCTTCGGGATCGCGGCGTGCGTCGTGACGACGACCGTCGGGCCACCCGGCAGCAGGTCGAGAGCGCCGGCATCGTGTCCGATCCGGACCACCGCCCCGCGGGCCCGCAACGCGAGCACCCCGCGGCTCTCCTTCGCATCCGAGCCGGACACCTGACCACCCCGGGAGAGCAGGATGCGCGCGATGCCGGACATGCCGGCACCGCCGATGCCGACCATGTGTACCCGCTCGAGACCCGCGGGCAGCTGCTCGCTCATCGGTTTCCCCTTGCTACTTCGACAACGATCTGTGCGACGGCCGCCGCCGCACTGCGGTGGCCTGCACCGGCCGCAGCACGGCCCATCTCGTCGAGCCGCGCGCGGTCGGCGAGCAACGGCACCACGGTCTCCGACACGTAGTGCGGCGTCAGTTCCGCATCCGGAACGATCATCCCACCTCCGGCGGCGACGACCGGCCGGGCATTGAGTTCCTGCTCCCCGTTTCCATGTGGCAACGGCACGTAGACGGCGGGAAGACCCACAGCCGACACCTCGGCGACGGTCATCGCGCCCGAGCGGCAGATCACCGCGTCCGCCGCCGAGTACGCCAGGTCCATCCGCGTCAGGTACGGCACGGCCACATACGGAGCGTCGGGGCCCGACTCGACGTCCACGGAGTTCTTGGGCCCGTACGCGTGCAGCACGGAGATCCCGGCCGCCGCCAACTGTGGGGCGGCGCCGACAACTGCCTCGTTGAGTGACCGGGCGCCCTGCGAGCCGCCGAACACCAACAGCACGGGGCCGTCCGCGGGCAGACCGAAATGCTCACGGGCCTGCGCGCGCAACGCCGCGCGGTCGAGTCCGGTGATCGACGACCGGACCGGGATGCCCACCACCTCGGCATCCGCGGCGCCGCGCGCGGCCACCCCCGAACCCGCGACCGCCGCCAGCACCCGGCGGGCACGTCGGGCACCGATCTTGTTCGCGATGCCCGCGCTCGCGTTGGCCTCGTGGACCACGATCGGGATCCGCCGCCGCCGTCGCAACAGGCCCGGGCCGGCCGCGAGATACGCGGGCAGCGCGACATAGCCGCCGAAACCCACGATCACGTCCGCCTCGGTCCGATCGAGCACCGCGCGCGTGGCCGCGACGGACCGCCGGATGCGGGCCGGCAGACGCAGCAGATCCATCGTGGGCTTGCGGGGCAACGGAACCGGCGGGATCAGCTCGAGTGGGTATCCGCGCTCGGGCACCAGCGTGGTCTCGAGGCCGCGTTCGGTTCCGAGTGCGGTCACCACCGCCGACGGGTCGAGCGCCCGGATCGCGTCCGCAACAGCCAACGCCGGCTCGATGTGCCCGGCCGTTCCACCACCGGCCACCACCACGGACAGGCCTGTCTTGTTGCCGCTCACCTACGCGTTCCTCGCTCTCCTGGACGGGGATCGCGCGGACTGCCCGCACGCCCCCGATTCCTCAGGGGGCTGCTGTGCCCCCGCTTCTCGTTGTTTCGTCGACTGTCCTCGGACGGCCGGCGTCGGGGTTGGTCGTGCCGCACGGCCGAGGCGCCCGAGGCGCTGCCGCGGCCGACCCGGACGGGCTGGACCTTGCGGGTCTCCGTCCGGCGCACCACCGCCGCACCACGCGGCCGCGGCGGGATGTACACCGCCGGTGTCGGAAGTCTCAGCAGACGCGACATCCGTCCGTCCCGCCCGCTGTGCAAGGCGGCGACGGCCTCCGGTTCGTGCCGCGCCGCGTTCGCGACCAGACCGAACATCAACAGCGTGGTCGCCGTCGAGGTGCCACCCGCCGACACCAGCGGCAACTGCAGACCGGTGACCGGCAGGATGCCCACCACGTAACCGATGTTGATGAACGCCTGACCGGTGATCCACGCGGTCGCGGTCGCGGTCAGCAACTGCAGGAACGGATCCGCCGAGCGTCGCGCGATACGCAGACCCGTGTACACGAACAGCGCGAACAGTCCGATGACCGCGCCGGCGCCGATGAAACCCAGCTCCTCACCGATGATCGCGAAGATGAAATCGTTGTGGGCGTTGGGCAGATAACTCCACTTGGCGCGACTCTGGCCGAGCCCCCCACCGAACAGGCCACCGTCGGCGAGCGCGTACTTCGCCTGCCGCGCCTGATAGCCCGCGCCCTGAGCGTCGTCGTCCGGGTTGAGGAAGGACTGCACACGCGCCGACCGGTATCCGGCAGTCAACGCGAGCGTCACCGCCGCCGTACCACCCGCCACGAGCAGCGCGACGAAGATCTTCAGCGGCAGACCCGCGAACCACAGCAGGGCCAGCAGGATGATCGCGAGCGAGATCGTGGTCCCGAGGTCGGGCTGCAGCACGATCAGCACAAAGACCACCAGCGCCGCCGGCACCAACGGGATCAGCATCTCCTTGAGCGAGGCGCCCTCCCGACGCCGCGTCGCGAGCAGATGCGCACCCCAGACCGCGAACGCGATCTTCGCGAGCTCGGAGGGCTGCAGCGAGATCGGACCGATCACGAACCAACCGCGGGTGCCCTGCGACAGCGTGCCGATACCCGGAATGAGCACCAGCACGAGCATCACGACGGTAGCCCCGAACGCCGGCAACGACCACGTACGCAGCACCCGGATCGGGATCAGCAGCGCGACGTAGAAGATCACCAGACCCAGCGTCGAGAAGATCAACTGCGAGACGAATTTCCCGTACGCCGAACCGTCCCGCGCCACCGACTCGACACTCGACGACGACAGCACCATCACCAACCCGAGCACCGTCAACAGGACCGCGATGGTGACGACCAGATGGAACGACGTCAGCGGACGTGCCAGCCACGCACCGATTCGGGTGCGCGGCGCGCGCTCGGGGGCTCGCGTCATCCGCAGGTCCCGGACCCCGGCTCGATCTCAGGAAGTTCCGTGACCGCTGCGGCGAAACTGCGGCCGCGGTGACCGTACGAATCGAACATGTCGAGCGATGCGGCGGCGGGCGCGAGCAGCACGGTGTCGCCGGGGGCCGCCAGAGCCGCAGCGGCACGCACGGCCTCCGCCATCACGGTGTCCGCATCGGCGGCGGGCAGATCGAGATGGAGTACGTCCGTTTCGGCGATCGGTTCGACCACCGGCCCATCGTCCCCCGCGCGCACGTGAACGACCGGGACGTCGGGGGCGTGTCGCGCGAGCGCGTCCGCGATCTGGTCGGCGTCACGGCCGATGAGCACCGCACCGGCCAGGCGGTCCGCGACGTCGGCGACCAGGTCGTCGACCCGGGCACCCTTGAGCAGGCCACCCGCGATCCACACCACCGAGTCGTGCGCAACGATCGACGACAGCGCCGCATGCGGATTGGTGGCCTTGGAATCGTCGACGAACGTGACGTCACCGACCCGGCGGACGACCTCCGCACGGTGCGGACCCACCCGATGCGCCCGCAAGCCGGCGTCCACCGCCGCCGGGGAGACCCCGATCGCACGGGCCAGCGCCGACGCCGCCAACGCGTCACACAGTCCCGCCGGTCCCGCCGGACTGATCTCGTCGGCCGGGACGAGCGGAACCGAATCCGCGAAGGCCCGGTCGATCAGCATCCCGCCGCGCACACCCAGTTCGCCGACGTCCGGCGCGGCGAGCCGGAAGCCGACGGTACGCCCGTCCCGCGGCCGCCCCACCAGCGTCGCCGCGATCGGATCGTCGAGGCCGACGACCGCGACACCGCCGGACAGTGCGTGCGCCTTGGCGTCCGTGTAGCCCGCCATGCCGCCGTGCCAGTCGAGATGGTCCTCGGCGATGTTGAGCACGACACCCGCCGTCGGACGCACCGACGGCGCCCAGTGCAGCTGGAACGACGACAACTCGACGGCGAGGACGTCGGCGCGCGGCTCCTGTGTGCGCAGCGCGTCGAGCACCGGCAGGCCGATGTTGCCGCAGGCCGCCGACGGCATGTCCGCGGCCTCGAGGATCGACTGCAGCATCGACGTCGTCGTGGTCTTGCCGTTGGTGCCGGTCACGACCAGCCACTGCCGCGGCGGGCCGTACATGCCGGCCCGGTCGACACGCCACGAGAACTCGATGTCGCCCCAGACGGGGACGCCCGCGCCCGAAGCGGCCGCCAGCACGGGTGCGTCGGGCCGGAAACCCGGGCTCGTGATCACCAGCGCGAACTCGGCCACCCGCTGCGGGTCCGCGACCAGGTCGTCGAGCGGAACCGTCGCGGCCCCGAGCTCGCCGCAGCGTGCCAGGGCGTCCGCGTTGGTGTCGGTCACCGTCACCCGGGCGCCGAGGTCGTGCAACGGCGCGATCACCGCCCGACCGGAGATGCCGGCACCGGCCACGAGAACATTCCCGCCCCGCAGTCGGTCCAGGTCACCCATGTTCACTGCCTCGCCGTGCCCCGTCCCGTCGAGCGACATCGTCAACCCCCGATCGCCGCGAGGTACTCGCTGTAGAACAAGGCCAGACCGATCGCGGACGCGATCGCGGCGAGCAACCAGAATCTGATGATCACCTGGGTTTCCGCCCAGCCACCCAACTCGAAGTGGTGGTGGAACGGCGCCATCCGGAACACCCGCCGTCGACTCGACCGGAACACCGCCACCTGAACGACCACCGACGTGGCCTCCGCGACGAACAGCGCGCCGATGACGACCATCAGCAGCTCGGTGCGGGTGGTGATCGACAGACCGGCGAGCATGCCGCCGAGCGCGAGCGAACCGGTGTCGCCCATGAAGATCTTGGCGGGGTTGGCATTCCACCAGAGAAAGCCGATACACGCCGCGGCGCCGGCCGCGCACAGCAGCGCCAGGTCCAGCGGATCGCGGACGTCGTAGCAGCCCTTCGACGGGCCGAGGCTGCCCGGGCCGCCGCTGCACGCGTTGCGGTACTGCCAGAACGTGATGATGACGTAGGCGCCGAGCACGAGGCTCATCGAGCCGGCCGCCAGCCCGTCCAGGCCGTCGGTGAGGTTCACCGCGTTCGACCACGCGCTCACCAGCAGGTAGACGAAGAAGATGAAGACGACCGAGTTCATGCCCACAGTCGCGATGTCGCGCACGTAGGAAATCTGCAGGCTCGCCGGTGTCAGGCCGTTCTCGTCGCGGAACTGCAGGGCGAGGACGCCGAACGCGACCGCCGCCACCAACTGTCCGACGAGCTTGGCGGTCTTGTTCAGACCGAGATTGCGTTGCTTGCGCAGCTTGATGAAATCGTCGAGGAATCCGACACCGCCGAGCGCCGTCGTCAACCCCAGCACCAGCAGACCCGACGCCGTCGGACCCTCCGCGTCGTAGCCGATACCGATGAGATGCGAGCCCCAGTAACCGGCCCAGATTCCCGCGAGGATCGCGACGCCACCCATCGTGGGAGTGCCGCGCTTGGCCTGATGGCTCGCCGGGCCCTCGACCCGGATCTCCTGCCCGAAACCCTGCCGAGAGAAGACCTTGATCAGGATCGGAGTCAGCAGGATCGAGACCGCGAGCGCGATACCCGCGGCGAACAGAATCTGCCTCACTGCGGCGCCCCCGAATCGGAGATCCGTGCGTCACCGGAGACCTCGCCGGCGGCGGTGACCGGGGCCGCGAGCACCGCGTCCGCCACCTCCCACAGGCCGATGGACTGCGAAGCCTTCACCAGCACGAGATCACCGGCCTGCAGTTCCCGCTCCAACAGCGCGATCGCGCTCGCACCGTCGGGCACGTGCACCGCCTCGTCACCCCAAGAACCTTCCATCACCGCTCCCTGGTACATCGCGCGGACGGGACGGCCCGGTCCGACGAGGATCAGCTTGGTCACGTCCAGGCGCACCGCGAACCGTCCGATCGCGTCGTGCTCGACCACTGATTCTGGTCCGAGTTCCGCCATTTCGCCGAGGACTGCCCAACTCCGGCGCGCCGGACCACGCCCGGACCGGGCCATCGACACCAGAGCCTTGATGGCCGCCCGCATCGAATCCGGATTCGCGTTGTACGAGTCGTTGACGACAGTGACGCCGTCGGCCCGGTCGCGGACCTCCATCCGGCGCGCCGAGACCGGTGTCGCGGAACCGAGCGCCGCGGCGACCTGGTCCAGCGTCGCACCGCACTCGAGGGCGACGGCGGCCGCCGCGAGCGCGTTGCCGACCTGGTGCTCGCCGTGCACCGCGAGCGTCACCGGGATGCTGCCGGCCGCAGCGGTCAGGGTGAAGCTGGCGCGGGCCTGATCATCGAGCCGCACGTCGGTCGCCCGGACACCGGCGGTACCGGCCTGACCCACCAGGACCACACGAGCCCGCGTCCGCTGCGCCATCGCGGCGACCAGCGGATCGTCGGCGTTGAGCACCGCGACACCACCCTCGGCAGCCGACGGCAACGACGCCGGCAGCTCACCCTTGGTATCGGCGATCGCCTCACGGGAGCCGAACTCGCCGAGATGCGCCGTGCCCACATTGAGGACCACCCCGATGCGCGGCGGGGCAGACTTCGCGAGGGCCGCGATGTGCCCACGCCCACGGGCGGACATCTCCAGAACGAGGAAGCGGGTGTCGGCGTCGGCCCGCAAGGCCGTCCACGGGTGCCCGAGCTCGTTGTTGAAGGAACCGGGCGGCGCCACGACCGAACCGAGCGGCGCCAGCACCGCCGCCAGCAGATCCTTCGTCGACGTCTTGCCCGACGACCCCGTCACCCCCACGACCGTCAGATCCGAGTCGGCGGTGAGCCGGTCGACGCTCGCGCGCGCCAGCTTCGCCAGCGCCTCGAGCACCGCGGCGCCCGATCCGTCGGTGTCGTGCTCGAGCGCCAGCGCACCGGTGTCCGACCCGCCCAGCGGCTCGACCACGATCGCCGGGACACCGACCGGACGGGCCGCCAGCACGGCCGCCGCACCGGCCGCCACCGCGGCAGCCGCATGGTCGTGACCGTCGGTCGTCGCACCCGGCAAAGCCAGGAACAACCCGCCGGGGGTGACCTTGCGGGAATCGAACTCCACCGTTCCCGAAACGGTCGCCGACGGATCGTCGACATCGTGGAGCGTCCCGCCGACCGCCTGGGCGATCTGAGCGAGCGTCATCGGGATCATGCGTTTCCTCCGTGTGCAGGGTCCTCGGAGACGATCCGATCGATCGCCTCTCCCAGAACCTCGCGGTCGTCGAATGGGTACTTCACCCCATGGATTTCCTGGCCGGTCTCGTGGCCCTTGCCGGCCACGAGGACCACGTCGCCGGAGCGGGCCCAACGGACCGCGGCGGCGATGGCCTCACCGCGGTCTCCGATCTCGAGCACCTCACCGCGCTCGGCCACCGGAACCGACAACGCACCCTCCGTCAGCGCCGCCCGGATGGTGGCCGGGTCTTCGGTGCGCGGATTGTCGTCGGTGATCACCAACAGGTCCGCGCCGCGGGCCCCGGCCTCACCCATCAGGGCTCGTTTCCCGGTGTCACGGTCGCCGCCGGCGCCGACGACGACCGCGATCCGACCGTCCGTCTGCCCCCGCAGCGTCGCGATCACAGCCTCGACCGCGGCCGGCTTGTGCGCGTAGTCGACAACGGCCAGGAAGTCCTGCCCGCGCTCGACCCGCTGCACACGGCCCGGCACGTCCACACCGCCGATTCCCTCGATCGCCGCGTCCACGTCCGCGCCCGCCGCGGCGCAGACCGCCACGGCCAGCACCGCATTCGCGACGTTGTACTGACCGGGCAGCCGCAACGACACGGCGCGCGCCGCCCCGTCCGGCCCGGTGAGCATGAATTCCTGGCTGCCCGACGGCACCGCGCGCGCCTGCCCCGCCGTCCAGTCACCCGGCCCGCGGGTCGCGACGGTGGTGACGGCGTCGGGCCGGCCGGGGTGCGCGCGACGGGCGATGTCCGCCATCCGGCCGCCCCACTGGTCGTCGGTGCAGATCACCGCGCGCTCCGCACGAACCGTCGAATCCTGTGCGAACAGCCGACTCTTCGCGGTGAAGTAGTCGTCGAAGTCGCGATGGAAGTCGAGATGGTCCTGCGACAGGTTGGTGAACGCACCGATCGAGAACCGGACGCCGTCGACCCGGCCCAGCGCCAGCGCATGACTCGACACCTCCATCACGACGGTGTCGATCCCCCGCTCGAGCATCGCCGCGAACAACGCGTGCAACTGCGGCGCCTCCGGCGTGGTGAGCGCGCTCGGCACCCGATCCCCCGCCACGCGGGTCTCGATCGTGCCGACCAACCCGATGCTGCGACCGGCGGCCGCGAGACCCGCCTCCACCAGATACGCCGTCGTCGTCTTGCCGGAGGTTCCCGTGATGCCGACAACCTGCATCCGCTCCGAGGGCCGACCGTAGATCGACGCCGAGATCTCGCCGAGCACCCGCCTCGGTTCGGGGTGCACCAGCACCGGCACCGCACGGCCAACTCCGGATTCACGCAGCCGTTCGGTGACCAGCGCCAGACCCTCGTCGTCGGTGAACACCGCCGCCGCGCCGGCGTCGACCGCCGCGCCCACGAACTCGCCGCCGTGATTGCGGGCCCCCGGGAGCGCCGCGAACAGATCGCCCGCCAGCACCGACTGCGCCCGCAACTCGACGCCGGTGACCGTGACCGACCCGCTGCGGTCCGCCCCATCGGAAACGACCCATTCGAGCCGGGCGCCGACCCTGTCGGCGAGTTCCGTCAGGTCGGTGCGGGGCGGGTTCGTCGGGCGAAGACCGCTCCCCGACGCCGCACCCGGCATGGATGGCTGCGGACTCGGATGCACAGGCAGTGGGTCCTCTCGGGATCGAGTATCGGTTCGGTGTTTCGTTCGGTCGTATCCATCCTCGTGGACGGAGACCGACGTGTCAGATTACCGGCGGCGTCACCCCGGGCACGACCCACCACGTCCGGTACACACCGGTTGCGTGGGAATCGTCACCCCGACAGGCGGGACGCGGCCCGGACGAAGTCAATCGGCCTGCAACACCAACCGCCGACCGGGGTCCGGAGACATCGGAACACTGTCCCGCTGCAGAAGCCACGACGCGATGTTGTGGAACAGCGGTGCCGCCGACTGTCCGCCGCCACCGTCGATACCGCGGACCGGGGCATCGAGCATGATCCCGATGACGTAACGCGGATCGTCCGACGGCGCGATGCCCGCGAAGGTGATCCAGTAATCGGAGTTCGAGTAGCACCCACAGGACGGATCGACCTGCTGCGCGGTGCCGGTCTTGCCACTGATCTGGTAGCCCTCGACACCCGCCTGCGGCCCGGTGCCCTGCTGGTAGCCCATCGGATCCTTCTGGGTCACCGAGCGGAACATGTCCCGCGTGGTGCGGGCGGTCTCCTCGCTCACGACCCGCACGGGTTCCGGGCGTTCGGTCTCGGTCCGGGAACCGTCCGGCGCGACGGTCGACTTGACGATCCGGGGCGCGATCCGCTCGCCGTCGTTGGCGATGGCCTGGTACATGCCGGTCATCTGCAGCAGCGTCATCGACAGACCCTGTCCGATCGGCAGGTTCGCGAACGTACCGCCCGACCAGTCCTCGAGGGCCGGGACGCTACCGGCGCTCTCGCCGGGCAACCCGACGTCGGTGCGCTGGCCCAGACCGAACCTGTGCAGCATCTCCGCGAAACGCTCCTCGCCGACCCGTTCGGCGAGCATCAGTGTGCCCACGTTCGACGACTTACCGAAGACACCGGTCGAGGTGTACGGCGCGACGCCGTGCGCCCACGCATCCTTGACCGACACACCGGCCATCTGGATCGACCCCGGGACCTGGAGCACCTCGTCCGGAGTGGTCAGCCCGTACTCGAGCGCCGCGGCCGCCGTCACGATCTTGTTGACCGATCCCGGTTCGAACGGCGAACTCACGGGCAGGTTGCCCATCTGCGCGGTCCGCGGGTTGTTCCCGACCCCGATCGCCGGGTTGAACGTGCCGTCGTTGGACATCGCGAGCACCTCACCGGTCCGCGTGTCCTGCACGACGACCGACGCGTTCTTCGCGCCCGACAGGTCCTTGGCCTGCTGCGTCTGCTGCTGCACGAAGTACTGCAGGTCGGAGTCGATGGTCAACTCGACGCTGGATCCGTCCACGGCGGGCTGCAGATCCCGACGACTACCGGGGATGACCGCGCCGTCCGACCCCCGGTCGTGAGTCTCGGAACCATCGGTGCCGGCGAGCGTCGAATCCATCGATTCCTCGAGCCCGAGCAGGCCGTGTCCGTCCCACCCGGTCGCACCGACGATGTTCGCCGCGAGCGAGCCGCCGGGATACTCGCGAATGTCCTGCCGTTCGAGTCCCACTTCCTTGAACTCGTCGACGATGTCCGCGGCCACCGCGGGATCGACACTGCGAGCCAGGTAGACGAAGGTCTCGTCGCTGCGCAGCTTCTCGAGGAGGGCACTCTCGGAAACCGTGTCGCCCAACCGCGCATGGATTCCCTTCGCGATCTCCTGCACCCGGGTGTCCGGATCGGGCGCCTCGCCGGTCTCGTCCTTGGCGCGCTCCTCCTCCATCCGCTTGCGCTCACGCACCGGCTGGAACGTCAGCGCCTTCGCATCGAGGGTGTAGGCCAGCTTGTTCCCGTTCCGGTCCAGGATCGCGCCCCGGACGGCGGGGAGGGTGACAGTCGTGGTGCGCTGATTCGCGGCCTCCGCCGACAACCTGGGTGCATCGATCCCCTGGACCCACAGCAACTGCACGGCAGCGACGCCGAGCGCGACCAGCATCGTCGCGCGACCGTACTTGAGTCGGAACCCGAACGAATCCGAGCGCCTCGCGGCGGGCTTGCGGCCCCGCGATCGCCGCGGCGGCGCGGGCCGACGCGGCCGTGAGGCAGGATCGCGTCCACCCACCGGAGTCACTGCCGCGCACCAGCCGGGGGCTGAGTGATGACCGTCACGGGAGTCAATTGTTCACCGCGGGCCTGGATCCGACCGTCATTGACCGGAGGCGGCGTGGCGGCCGGAGGGACCGTCACCGGAGCCTGGGGCGTCGCCCGAGACGGAGCCGGCTCGGCCACCGGCGGCGGCGTCCGGTCCAGCGGAGCGACAGGCTTGCCCTCGGCGGGCTTCGGGGTACCGACGACCTCGACACTGCCGTCGGTGGCCACCACCAGCCGTGCGGGATCCTTGACCGGAATCAGTCCCAGTTCGGCAGCCTTCTCCGCGAGAACCGGTGCCGAGTTACCCGCCGCGACATCGCGCTGCAGCGCAGCCGTCCGCTCGCGCAGGCTCTGGTTGTGAGCGCGCGCATCCGCGAGCTGGTACGAATCCTCCGCTGCCCGCGTCGTCAGCAGCAGCGTCGTCGCGAGACCGAGGCAGAGCAGACCGATAATGGTGGCCACGAAGGGAATCCGAGCCACGATCGCCCGCGGCGACGACGGAGTCGACGACGACGGAACAGGACGGGCTCCGCCCACGTGCGTCGCCCGCTGCTGCCGGCGCTCGTATGCCTTCTGTGCCGCACCGGACCGCCGGACACGCGCGGACCCCACACCGGTGGACGTCATCCGAACTGTCATGTCAGTCACGCTCCAGCCCTCCTGGCGATTCGTTCGGCAGCTCGCAGACGCACGGGCGCCGCTCTCGGGTTCTCTTCGATCTCCTGTTCGGACGCACGTTCGGCACCCCGCGTGAGGATCCGGAGCTCCGGCCCCATACCCGGCAGTTCCACCGGCAGGCCCTCGGGCGTCTTCGACTTCGACAGTGGTGTCAGTTCCTGCTTGACCACTCGGTCTTCGAGGGACTGGTACGACATGAACACGACCCGCCCGCCGACCGCCAATGCGTCGAGGGCAGCGGGAATCGCAGCCCGCAGCGAGTCGAGTTCACCGTTGACTTCGACCCGAAGAGCCTGGAACGTGCGCTTCGCGGGATGCCCTCCGGTGCGGCGCGTGGCCGCCGGGATGGCGTCGTAGATGAGCTCGACGAGTGCGGCGCTGGTGGTGAACGGCTGCTTCGCCCGACGGCGCACCACCTCCGAGGCGATCCGCCCCGCGAAGCGCTCCTCGCCGTAGGTACTCAGGATGCGCGCAAGGTCACCGTGGCTGTAGGTGTTGAGCACCTCGGCCGCAGTGATTCCGGTCGTCGGATTCATCCGCATGTCCAACGGTGCGTCGATCGAGTACGCGAAGCCCCGCTCGGCCTCGTCCAACTGCATCGACGACACACCCAGATCGAACAGGATGCCGTGCACGGTGCCGACCGAGTCCAGGCCGGCCTCTTCGAGCGCGTGGACGATGCCGTCGTACCGCGTGTGCACGAAGGTGGTGCGGTCGGAGTAGGCCGACAGTCGCTCGGAGGCGATGCGCAGCGCCTCAGGGTCACGGTCCAGACCGATGAGATGCAGACCGGGATAGGTCCGCAGGAAGTGCTCCGAGTGGCCACCCAGACCGAGCGTCGCGTCGATCATGACCGCGCCCTCGCCTGTGGGGTTGCCGGCGGTGAGCGCCGGGCCGAGAAGGTCGTCCGCGCGGTGCAGCAGCACCGGGACATGACCGAACTCGCCGGGGACCGACCGGGTGTCGTCCTCGCCGTCGACCATGATTCCTCCGGCTCCTGCTGGATGCTGTGGGGCTTGCACGTGCTTGGTTGTTCCGAAGAGGTGGTTCGGCGGGTTGTCGTCGACCGATCTGCGCTGCAACGAAACTCGCGAACGTCACTCTCCGGGAAGTGCGAATGCCTCGAGGTCCCTGTCCGATCGAGGAACCTGGCGCTGGGGAAGTGCGTCAGGGTCCCGGTAGTGAACCTGGCGCTGGGGAAGTGCGTCAGGGTCACACTCGGGCAGAGGCCTCGCGGCACTCGCCTGTGGCGTCGGTGGGCTAGAAGATCCCCTCGAGCGCCTCGTCTCTGGCTTGTGAGTAGCTTTCCTCGTGCTCCGCGACGTAGGACTCCCATGTCCGGGCGTCCCAAATCTCGAGGAAGTCGACCGATCCGATCACCACGCACTCCTTCGACAACCCCGCATAACGGCGATGGTCGGAGGACAACGTGATCCGTCCCTGGGCATCGGGATGCTGTTCGTCGGCTCCCGACGCAAGCGCACGCACGAAAGCGCGAGCCTGCGGATTACTTCGGGATGCCGCCGCCGCACGACGCGCAAGCGCGGTGAACTCCTCACGGGGGTACACCGCAAGGCTGTGGTCCTGCCCTTTCGTGACCATCAACCCTCCCGCCAACGCGTCCCGGAACTTCGCAGGCAACGTGAGTCGCCCTTTGTCGTCGAGCTTCGGCGTATAGGTACCGAGAAACATCTCGACACCTCCCACCGGGGCCCTGTGGCGAACGTGTGGGCTCTACCGGCCGGTACAGCCCTGCATTCTGGCGGGTCACGCACCGTGATCCGCTGTGCACCACATTACCCCACTTTCCCCCACTTCGAATCCTATCGGGGGGCGGATTTGACAAGTGGGCGCGAATAACCGCAGATCACCGGGCATGGCTGGAAGTGGGGCATTTCCGTCCACGTGACTGCAAACACGAGGCACTCCCCCAGCAGGACCACGCGCCCGCTCCACCCGGGCCACGAAAGCGCCAGTTCAACGCGTCGTCGCTGCGCGCCGACAACACCCCCGATCGCACCCCACCCGCCGCCGTCGCCGCGGTGGGGACCTGTGGGGACAACCGGTGGGGAAACGTGGGGAACAGGACGGCGGCGCGCCGACACGAAAACGGCGATGGCGCGACCATTGTGGTCGCGCCATCGCCGTTCGGAGAGCGTGAGCGTTGCGAACGCCGAGAACTACTCCTGTTCGAATCTCCTGCGGAAACGATCTTCCATCCGGGACGAGAATCCGCCGCCGGACTTCTTGCCTCCATGGGGCTTGCGTGGATGAGACCCACGCGCGCCCGACCCTTGACCGGACGGGGCGTCCCCGTCGGGTACCGCTGCCAGATGACCCTTCCCTCCACCGAAGAGGAAGAGCACGCCGGCACCGAACATTACGACGAATCCGATCACACTGACGATCGGGAATCCGCCCAACCACAACACATCCAGAGCGACGCCCGCGACGAGAAGGACGAGACCCAACGCGAAGAGGGCCACCGCCTGCAACCGACGCTTTCCGGCGGGGGCGCGCATTCGCCCGCCCCTCACCGTGGACGCGAACTTGGGATCCTCGGCGTAGAGAGCGCTCTCGATCTGATCGAGCATGCGCTGCTCGTGCTCGGAGAGTGGCACGGTACCTCCCCCGGCACTAAGAGTTGGCACCTCGCCGCGGTGCGGAGAGGTGGGTAACTGACTGACGGTTACCTGAATTCAATAATACGAGGAGAGTCCTCCCCTGACCACCTACTCCGCCGACGAGTTCCCACCGAATCGGCGACAATCCGGTACGCCCCACCAGAAGGGGCCGTGAACGTGTCCGGAATCACCGCTTCAGCGCTACGCCGACAGGCCCGGGACAGCCCCCGCGCCTCCGCGGGCGAGGTGCTCCTCGACCGCGGTGAGAAACCGTCCCACCTCGAAGTAGAACGCGTCCGCATCCCCATCCGTCACGGTCCGGGTGACACCGGCCTCGATCGAGGCGCGCAGGGCGGAATGCTCGGCGAAGTAGTCGGCCCACTCCACGAAATCCGGTGCCGCCCGAGCCAGGAGGACCCACGCGTTCCGCGACTGGGATCGCCGCGGCCGACCGGAACTTGCGCCCGCCGCAGCGGCGAGGACGGCAGCGGCGCCACGCAACGCGCCGAGGTATGCGCAGCGGAATCGCTCGGCCGGCTCGGCCGCGCCGGCCGCCTCCGACAGCAGGCCGTCCGCGCGCCGGAGCAGCGCGACCGCCGACATCGGCGACGACGACGGCCCCGACGATCCGCCCCCGGGCGCAGCGATCGGCACCCGCCCCGACCTCCGGGGCTTCGACACCTTCGGTACTGCCCCTCGCTCAATTTCCGGTACGACCTTCGACATGACTCCGAGCACCTCCCAACGCTCCGAAGTTCGGGACCGCCGATCCGGCGATGTTCGCTTCCCTCGAACATCACCGGATCGGCCATATCGAACATGCGTTCGACCTATTCAATATAACTGGCCCCACCGACATGTCGTCAAGAAAGAAGGGTGAGCCCGCGCATGGATGCGAGCACCGGCGAGTGCCCCGACCCGAATCCGGAGTCCGCTCCGGCCGTCGTGGACCTGTCGGTATCCGACATGCGGGCCCGGCTCCCCGAGGCACTGTCGATCTATGTGGCGGCGATGGGATATCCCCGCGGCACCGAGTACCACCGCGCCCCGATGTGGACCGAACACATGCAGCGAGCGGGCTGGCGCGCGGTCGGCGCGGTACGGGTCGATCCCGAATTCCCCGACCGCCCGGCGCCGCTGGTCGCGATCGCGTACGGCTACCGCGGCGCCCCCGACCAGTGGTGGCAGCAGCAGGTGCGGCACGGGATGCAGGCGACCGGCTGGAGCCGGGACCAGATCGCGTACGTCCTCGGCAGCTACTTCGAACTGACCGAATTGCACGTCCACCCGGACGCACAGGGACATCGCCTGGGCGAGCAACTGCTCCGACGCCTGCTGGCCGACCGCCCGGAGCGCGGCGTGATGCTGTCCACCCCCGAGGTGGACGGCGAGGACAACCGGGCATGGCGCCTGTACCGGCGCACCGGATTCCGGGACGTCGTCCGACACTTCACCTTCGCGGGCGATCGCCGACCGTTCGCTGTTCTGGGACGGGGGTTGCCGCTGTGATGCCAGATTCCACACGAGCCGCCGACGCTCGACTCGATGCAGTCGTGGTCGGTTCGGGCCACAACGCGTTGGTCTCGGCCTGCTACCTCGCCCGTGCGGGATGGTCGGTGGAGGTTCTCGAGCGCGACACCGTCGTCGGTGGCGCGGTCTCGACGGTCGAACGGTTCCCGGGTCACAAGGTGGACCGGGGGTCGTCGGCGCACATCATGATCCGGCACACCGGGATCATCGAAGAACTCGATCTCGCCGCGCACGGGCTGCGCTACATCGACTGCGATCCCTGGGCGTTCGCGCCCGCGCCGGCGGGATCGGACCGGCCGGGAATCGTCTTCCACCGCAGCCTCGATCGGACGTGCCGGTCGATCGAGGAGTCGTGCGGTGCGGCCGACGCGGACGCCTACCGCCGGTTCGTCGGGACATGGGGGCCACGGACGGAACGTGTGATGCGCGCGTTCTCGGCGCCCCCCACCGGCGGACACCTGGCGCGGTCGTTCTGGGGCCTCGACACGTCCGGCGGTGCCGCCGGGCTCTCCCGGGAGTTCCTGACGACGGGCGACGCCCTGCTCGACGAGTACTTCGACAGCGAACCCCTCAAGGCGGCCCTCGCGTGGTTCGGTGCGCAGTCGGGTCCGCCGATGTCGGAGCCGGGAACCGCGCCGATGGTGGGGTTCGCGGCGTTGATGCACACGCTGCCCCCCGGTCGGGCGGTCGGCGGCAGCGGCGCGCTGACGGCCGCGCTCTCGGCCCGGCTCACCGCGGACGGTGGAGCGGTCACCCTCGGCGACGGTGTCACCGAGTTGCGCAAGGATTCCGACGGCTGGACCGTCGTGACGGAGTCCGGGCGCCAGGTGCGCGCCCGCCGCGTCGTCGCCGGTTGCCACGTGCTGACGACCCTCGACCTGCTCGAGCGCGGCGGCTACGACCGCCCCACCCTGGAGGGCTGGCGGCGTCGGATCCGCGTCGGGCCCGGCATCGGCATGGTCTTGCGTCTCGGGACCGACGCGCTGCCGTCGTATCCGAGCGCGCCCCGGGACGGGACGGATGCGACGGCGACGTCGGGCCTGCAACTGCTCGTCTCCGACCGCGCCCAACTGCGGACCGCGCACGGCGCCGCCCTCGCCGGCGAGTTGCCGCCCGAACCGGCGGTGCTCGCGATGAGCTTCAGCGGTATCGACCCGACGATCGCCCCCGCCGGTGAACACCAGGTGACACTGTGGTCGCAGTGGCATCCGTACGCGCTGTCCGGCGGCCGCAACTGGGCTGATCTCGGGGCGCGCGAAGCCGATCGCATCGTCGCGAGCGTCGACGCCCTCGCCCCGGGCTTCGCGGACAGTGTGCTTCACCGGCACATCCAGACGCCCGCCGACATCGAACGCGAGATGGGCCTGATCGGTGGCAACGTGATGCACGTGGAGATGTCGCTGGACCAGATGTTCATGTGGCGGCCCATCCCGGAACTGTCCGCGCATCGGGTGCCGGGCGCCGACGACCTGTACCTCACCGGCGCGTCGACCCATCCGGGTGGTGGCGTGTCCGGGTCGAGTGGGCGCAGCGCGGCGCGGGTCGCACTGTCCGACGCGCGCGGCGGTCCGATGCGGCGAGTCCTGCGCAAGCCCTTCCGATGACCGCGCCGACGCCGCCGAGAACGGTCCTGCTGCGCGCCTCGGCGGCACTCGCGGTGGCCGCGGTCGCCGCGCAGATCGTCTATCCGCTGGTACACGGCGAATCCCGGGACACGGTGACGGTCGCGGTGGTCGCGCTGCTGGCCGCCGCCTCCATCACGCACGCCGGGGCCGTGCGGGGTGGCCGGTGGGCTGCCGGGATGGTCGCGGTGACGGCCGGGATCGGCCTGGCGTCCGAGGTGGTCGGCACCGCGACGGGCATCCCGTACGGCTGCTACGAGTACGCAGTCGGGCGGCTCGGCTGGGCCGTCGCCGACGTGCCGCTGGTGGTGCCGTTCGCGTGGACTGCGGGCTTCTACCCGGTGTGGTGCGTCGCGTCGCGGCTGACCCGGTCCCGGCCGTTCCGCGTCGTCCTCACGACGATCGGCGTCGTCGGCTGGGACCTGTACCTCGATCCGCAGATGGTCGCCGACGGCCAATGGCGCTGGTGCGTCACCGATGCCGGACTTCCCGGCGTCGAACACATTCCGCTCACCAACTACGCGGGCTGGGTCGTCGTCGCCCTCACGATGGCGGTGCTCGTCACCCTCATGGACAGACTCATGGACCGTCGTGGTCCGCGATCGCCGTCGCCCCGCGACGACGCGGTCCCCACCGCGCTCTTCCTGTGGACGTGGCTCGGATCGGCGCTGGCCCACGCGGTGTTCCTCGACGCGCCCGAATTGCGGTATTCGGCTGTCTACGGTGCCGTCGCGATGGGGGTACTGGGTGTGCCGCTGCTCGCCCGCCTGGTACGCACACGCCGGGCCGAACTGCACAACACCCCTACCGCCTGACACGACTACCCGTGCCTGGCACGATGTCCCCTGTGCATTCGCCCACACCCTTACCGTCACGTACCCGGTTCCGTCGTCTGTTCTCGACCGTGGCGCTGGCGCTGATCACCGTGCCGCTGCTGGCGGGATGCCTGCGCGTGCAGGTCTCGATGGGCGTGTCCGCCGACGACAAGGTGTCGGGGCAGATCGTGGCGGCCACCGTCCCCCGGGACGAGAACGACAAGGGCCCCCAGCTGACCCCGCCCCCGTCGCTCACCAACCGGGTCCGGGTGCAGGAGTACCAGAAGGACGGATACGTCGGGACCGAGGCGTTCTTCAGCGGGCTCTCGTTCGGCGACGTCCAGGATCTCGGCGGGATGTCGGGGCAGACCGGCGGGGCACTGCAGTTGTCCCTGCAGCGGGCCGGTGACCTGGTGAGCCTCAGCGGCCGGATCGATCTCGAGAACGTTCCCGCCCAGGGCACCGACGTACAGTTCACGATCGCGTTCCCGGCCCGCGTCGGCACCACCAACGGCACGCGTGAGGGCGATTCGACCATCACCTGGAAACTCCCGGCCGGCGAGGTCAGCACGCTGCGCGCCGAGGTCCGCTACGCCGACCCCAAGACCCGCAGTTTCGCCGGATGGGCCGGCATGGCGGCGGGTGTCACGATCGCCGTCGCGGCGATCGTGGGCGGGATGGCGTGGGCCACCCGCAACCGCAACACCCCGTCCGGGCCGCGCCGTGAGGACCAGCTCGAGACGACGAGCCGGTGAACCCTCGCTAGTGGGAACACCCGCCGTCGCGACCCGTGTGGGCGCCGGACTCGCGCTCGCCGCGGCCGCGGTCAGCGCCGCGAATGTGGCCGGGCTGCCCCGCATGCACGCCGAACCGGTGGACGAATCGGTGACGGTCGTGGTGCCGGCCCGCAACGAGGCGGACCGGATCGCCGGACTCGTCACGGATCTGCGCGGCCAGATCCTCCTCGGCACCCTGCGGGTGATCGTCCTCGACGACGACTCCACCGATGCGACGGCCCGGATCGCCGAACACGCGTTCGACGGGGACAGCCGATTCGCGCTGATCCGCTCCACGACGCCACCGGCCGCCGGGTGGCTGGGCAAGACCGCCGCCTGCCGGACGGCCGCCGAACACGCGGCCCGACTGGTCGATCCCACCCGACCGGGTGTGCTGGTCTTTCTCGACGCCGACGTGCGACTGGCCCCGGACGCCGTCGCGGCCGCCGTGACCGCGTTGCGCCGCACCGGCACCGATCTCGTCTGCCCGTGGCCCCGGCAGGACGCCGTGACCGCGACCGAACGCCTCATCCAGCCGCTGCTGTGCTGGTCGTGGTTCTCGATGCTGCCGGTCCGGCTCGCCAACGGCAGCCGCCGGCCGTCGACGGCGGTGGCGTGCGGGCAGTTCCTCGTGTTCGACGCCGCCGCCTACTTCCGGATGGGCGGGCACGCCGTCGTCGCCGACAGCCTCACCGAGGATCTCGACATCGCCCGGGCGGTGCGACGCCACGGCGGACGGACCGCGGTGGTCGCCGCGCAGGACAGGGCCAGTTGCCGGATGTACACCGATTCCGGCGCGCTGCGCGCCGGACACACCCGCTGGCTGTGGACGGCATACGGTTCCGCCGCCGGATCGACGGCCGTCGCCGCCGCGGCCGCACTGACCTATCTGGTGCCGCCGGCGGCAATGCTGTTCGGTCGAGGCAGCACTCGCCGGTGGGGGGCTGCGGGCTATCTCGCAGCGGCCGCCTCACGGCTGGCCGCGCGAGCAGTCGAGACGGGTCGTCGACCCGACCGGGGCGACCTGCTGGACGCGGCCGCCCACCCGGTGTCGATCGTCGGACTGATCGGCCTCACCGCGGCCTCCCACCGCGGCCTCCGCCGCGGCGGGCTGCGGTGGAAGGACCGGCCGATCGGCTGATGCCGGGGGACGTCAGAGGACGTCAGAGGACGTCGTCACACCGTGGTCGACGCCGACATTCCCAGGTTCGCCAGCACCTCGCCGGTGGCCCGCGCGAAGTTGAGGGTGATGAAGTGCAGGCACGGCGCTCCCTCGGCGATCAGCCGCTCGCTCATCTCGGTCGCGACCTCGATGCCGATCTCGCGCACCGCCGCACGGTTCTCCTCCGGACCGTCGCCCGCTGCTCGGGTGAGCCGCTCCTCCAGTGCCGGAGGCAGACTCGAGCCGGACAGTTCCAGACTGCGCCGGGCCGAGCGCAACGACGTGATCGGCATGATCTCGGGGATGATCGGCTTCTCACCCTGCTCGCGGTCGAAGGCCACTACGCGGTCGCGCAGTCGCAGATAGTCGTCGACGTCGAAGAACATCTGGGTGATCGAGTACTCGGCGCCGGCCCGCAGCTTGGACACGAGGTACTTCGTGTCGTGCTCGAGGTCGGGCGCCCGGTAGTGGCCCTCCGGGAACGAGGCCACACCCACGTGGAAGTCGCCCATGTCCCGAACGAGACGGACCAGGTCCTCGGCGTACTCGACGCCGTCGGGATGCTTGACCCATTCGCCCAGCGGATCGCCGGGCGGGTCCCCTCGGAGCACGAGGATGTTGCTGATGCCGCGATCGGCGTATGCACCGCACATCGCCCGCAGTTCGTCGATGCTGTGCCCCACGGCGGTCAGGTGCGCCACCGGGAGCAGCGTGGTGTCCTCCGCGAGCTGGCCGGTGACCCGGACCGTGCGGTCCCGCGTCGAGCCGCCCGCGCCGTAGGTCATGGACACGAACGCCGGACCGAGCCGCTCGAACTCGCGGACCGCGCGCCACAGACGCGCCTCGGCGGCCTCGTCACGAGGCGGCGAGAACTCGACGGAGAAGGGTATCCGGCCACGCTGGGAAGATTCCGACGAGCTGATCCGGTCCACGATCGATGGGGTCTGGGTCTCCCAACCCGCGCTGTTGCGCCCCCGAACGGCATCGAATGTCACCGATCCAGCATAGGTTGGCCACCCGGTTTCCCCCGCATCGCGCTGCGTCCGCACCGGCGGCCCCCACTTCCGTGCGACCACTATGGTGGTGTCGAGCCGTACCCGCGTCGGTCATCGCCGCGCGCCGGTTCCGTACTCAACTTGGAGGCTGCCCTGTCCGCTGGAGCCGGCGAGTCCGCTCGCCCTTCCCGGTCCATCCCACCGCTCACCGACCTCGTCGAAGGTGCCCTCCGCGAGTTCTTCGCGTCGCGGTCCGACACGATCCGGGCGGTCGGCGGCGGCTACGAGACCGCCGTCGCGACCCTCGAGAGCTTCGTCCTGCGTGGCGGCAAGCGGGTGCGTCCGGCCTTCGCGTGGATGGGCTGGCTCGGTGCCGGTGGGGACCCCGACGGCCCGCAGGCGGACGCGGCGCTGCGGAGCGCGTCCGCGCTCGAACTGGTGCAGGCGTGCGCCCTGGTGCACGACGACATCATCGACGCGTCGACCACGCGCCGGGGATTCCCCACCGTGCACATCGAGTTCGCCGACAAGCACAGCGCGCAGCAGTGGAGCGGCGGCAGCGCGGAGTACGGCCGGGCCGTCGCGATCCTGCTCGGCGACCTCGCCCTGGCTTGGGCCGACGACATGGTCCGTGAGTCGGGGCTCGCGCCGGAGGCCCTCGCGCGGGTCTCCCCCGTGTGGTCGGCGATGCGGACCGAGGTCCTCGGCGGCCAGTTCCTGGACATCAGCGGCGAGGTGAGCGCCGACGAGTCCATCGAGGCCGCGCTGCGCGTCAATCGGTTCAAGACGGCCGCGTACACGATCGAACGCCCGCTCCACCTGGGTGCGGCGCTGGCCGGGGCCGACGACGCCCTGATCGAGGCCTACCGCCGGTTCGGCACCGACATCGGCATCGCGTTCCAGCTCCGCGACGATCTGCTCGGGGTCTTCGGTGACCCCGAGGTCACCGGCAAGCCGTCCGGCGACGACCTGCGCGCGGGCAAGCGCACCGTGTTGTTCGCGGAGGCGTTGCAGCGCGCCGATCGGTCCGACCCGTCGATCGCGGCGCTGCTGCGGGAGTCGATCGGCACCGACCTGTCGGACGCGCAGGTCGCGCGTCTGCGCACCGTGATCACCGATCTCGGCGCCGTCGACGACGCTGAACGCCGCATCTCCGAACTGACGGCCAGCGCATTCGCGGCGCTCGACGGCAGCACCGCGACCGACGAGGGCAAGCGGCAGCTGCGGGAGATGGCGATCGCCGTCACCCGCCGGGACGCCTGACCGTCGTGGCTGTACGCACCGTTCCGGGCCGCACCGACCGGGTCGTGGTCGTCGGCGCCGGGCTCGCGGGACTGTCGGCGGCGTTGCATCTGCGGGGGCGCGGCCGGGACGTGACGCTCCTCGAACGCGCCGACCACCCCGGTGGGCGCGTCGGGGTGTACCGCGGTCCCGGGTACGTGATCGACAACGGCGCGACGGTGTTGACGATGCCCGAACTGGTGCGCGATGCGCTGGCCGCGGTCGGCGCGGACTTCGACACGACGACGCCGCCACTGCGGTTGCGCCGGTTGACGCCCGCCTACCACGCGCGGTTCGCGGACGGCTCGGCGATCGACGTGCACTCCGATCCGGAGCGGATGGTCGCCGAGGTCACCCGGGCGTGCGGGCCGGAGGAGGCCCGGCGCTACCTGGACCTGCGGCGGTGGCTGGCACGGGTGTTCGACGCGGAGTTCGACACGTTCATCGACGCGAACTTCGACTCGCCGCTGGATCTGTTCTCGACCCGGAAGTCGGCGACCGACCTGGCGCGGCTGGTCGCGGCGGGCGGCTTCGGCCGGCTCGGCGGTCAGGTCGCCCGGCGGGTCACCGACCCGCGGCTGCGGCGGATCTTCACGTTCCAGGCCCTGTACGCGGGGGTGGCGCCCGCGAAGGCGCTCGCGGTGTACGGCGCCATCGCGCACATGGACACCTCGCTCGGGGTGTCGTTCCCCGAGGGTGGGATGCGCACGATCTCCGAATCGATGGCCGACGCGTTCACCTCGGCCGGCGGCACCCTGCATCTGGGCGCCGATGTGACCGGTGTCGAGCGGACCGGCGACCGGGTGCGGGCCGTGCGCACCGCCGACGGCCGGTCGTTCCCGTGCGATGCCCTGGTCCTGACCCCGGACCTGCCGATCGTCGACGACCTGCTCGCGACCCGCCGCGTCCGGCGTCAGCGGATCTCGCCGTCGGCGGTCGTGCTGCACGGCACCGTCCCCCGCGCCGTCGCCGCCGGGTGGGGCGCCGCGCACCACCACACGATCGACTTCGGCGCGCAGTGGGAGCGCACGTTCGCCGAGATCGCGGCCCGGCCCGGCCGCGGCCGCCTGATGAGCGACCCGTCGCTGCTGATCACCCGACCGGCGGTGACCGATCCAGGGTTGGTCGTCACCCGCGACGGCGTCGAACACGAACCGCTGTCGGTGCTGGCGCCGTGTCCCAACCTCGACAGCGCCCCACTCGACTGGTCAGCGCTGGCCGGGCCGTACACCCGCGAACTGTTGCAGGTGCTCGAGGCGCGCGGATACGACGGCGTCTCGACGGCCTATGTCATTGATCACACGGACACGCCGGTGACGTGGGCCGCACAGGGCATGGCCGCGGGCAGCCCGTTCGCGCCGGCCCACGTCTTCCGTCAGACCGGGCCCTTTCGGCGGCGTAACCTGCTGCGACGCCCGGCCAACGTCGTTCTGGCGGGATCCGGCACGACGCCCGGCGTCGGCGTCCCGACGGTTCTGATCTCCGGAAAACTCGCCGCCGACCGAATCTGTGGGCCGTCGAATCCTGAGCTTGCCGGATAATCGCCGGCGACACACTAAACTGACTACCCGTCCCATGCTGTCCGACCGTCACGACGCGGCCGGATGCCACCGAACGATCCTTCCGGGGGAGGAACCTGCACCGATGTCGGCCTCTTCCGGAATCCACACCACTGCCGTATCCGAGACCGCCGTATCCGAGCGGTCCTGGCTGCGTTCGAGCGCCGACTATCTGCGCACCCCCGAGGGACATGCGACCGTTCTCGGGTTCGCCGGCGCCGTGATGATCACGTTCGGCGGCTTCGGCGCCGGAAGCGTGCGTCGCCACGATCCGCTCCTCGAGGACATGAGCCTGTCGTGGCTGCGGTTCGGCCACGGCTACGCCCTGTCGACAATGGTCATCTGGGGCGGCGTCCTGGCGATGATCGCCGCGTGGGTGCGCCTCGGCCGAGCCACGATCAAGGGGCGTGTCGGCCTCCGCGCGCTGCTCTGGACGGTCCCGATGTGGACCGCCCCGATGCTGCTCGCGGTCCCGATGTTCAGCCGCGACGCATACTCCTACCTCGCGCAGGGGGCGCTGCTGCGCGACGGCTTCGATCCGTACGCGGTCGGTCCGGTGGTCAATCCGGGTCTGTTGCTCGACAACGTCAGCAACGTCTGGACCACCACCACCGCGCCGTACGGCCCGGTGTCGTTGCTGATCGGCCAGGGCATCACGTCCATCACCGGCGACAACGTCGTCGCGGGCACGATGATGCTGCGACTGGCGTTCCTGCCGGGGCTCGCGATGCTGATGTGGGCGCTGCCGCGACTGGCGCGCCAGCTCGGCGGCAACCCGGCGATCGCCCTGTGGCTGGCCGTGCTCAATCCCCTGGTCCTGATCCACCTCATCGGTGGTGTGCACAACGAACTGCTGATGGTCGGCCTCATGGTCGTCGGCATCACGCTGGCCCTCGACCGCCGGCACGTCGCGGCGGTCGCGATCATCGCTGTCGGTGTCGCGGTGAAGGCGATGGCGGGCATCGCGTTGCCGTTCATCGTGTGGATCTGGATGATCCACGAACGCGACAAAGCGCTCGCCGAGGGCCGCGAACCCGCCACCCCGCTGTCGTCGTTCTTCAAGACCGCGGGTACCGGTGTCGCGGTGTTCTTGGCGGTCTTCGCCGCGGCGTCCGCGGCCGCCGGTGTCGGGCTCGGCTGGCTCACCGCGCTGTCGGGCTCCGCGAAGATCATCAACTGGTTGTCGCTGCCGACGATCATGGCCCACATCGTCACCGTCGGCACCGGATGGTTCACGGGTGCACGCCTGGGCCCGGTCCTCGACGTCACCCGCATGATCTGCATGGTCGCTCTCGTGGCGATCCTCGTCTGGGTTTGGTGGCGGTTCCGGAAGACCGAGCGCGACGCGGTGATGGGCATGCTCGTCGCCCTGGTCGCGATCGTCGTCCTCTCCCCCGCCGCCCTGCCCTGGTACTACTCGTGGCCGCTGTCGATCGGTGCCGGCTTCGCGATGTCGACCCGGACCCTGCAGATTCTCGTGGGCCTGTCGACGTGGCTGATGCTGGTGTTCCAGCCGGACGGCGGCCTCGGCATGTACTCCTTCTTCCACGTCGTGCTCGCCACGTTCGTCGCGGTCGTGGCCGCGGTCGCGCTGAAAACGGTGGATCCGCTGCGGTTGCGGTCGGTGTCGGAGAAGGTGATGCCCGAGGCGACCGCGCACGTCGTGGATCAGCTGGCGCAGACGACGCCCAAGCGGCATTCGTCGCCGCTGTGATATCCCCAGCGCCCCTTCCACTGCCGTGACCCCCACCGTTCCAGTCCACGACCTGCCTTCGGCGTACCGCCGTTGCCGACGACTGGCGGCCGAGCACGGCCGCACGTACTACCTGGCCACCCGACTCCTGCCGGTCGAGCGACGCCCGGCCGTGTACGCCGTCGTCGATGTGGACTGTGCCGGGCGGGCACCGGCGGAGCGGGCGGCCGCGGTCGACCTCGTCGAGTCGCACCTCGACGACGCACTCGCCGGACGCCCGGTGACCGATCCGCGCACCGGCGCGGTCGTCGCCGCCCTCGCCGACACGATCCGCCGCTACGACATCCCGGTCGCCCACTTCCGGGCGTTCCTCGACTCGATGCGCATGGACATCCCGGGCACGCCGACCTTCTGTGCGAGCTACCCCGACATGGACGCGCTGCGCCGGTACATGCACGGGTCGGCCGCGGTGATCGGCCTGCAGATGCTGCCCGTCCTGGGCACCACGACGTCCCTCGCGGAGGCCTCACCTCCGGCGGCGGCGCTCGGCGAGGCCTTCCAGATGACCAATTTCATCCGCGATGTCGGCGAGGACCTCGACCGTGGCCGGGTGTATCTGCCGGCCGACACGTGGACCGCGTTCGGGGTGGACGAGGACCTGCTGCGCCACTGTCGGCGCACCGGGACGGTCGACCCGCGGCTGCGGCGGGCGCTCGCCCACTTCGCGGCCGTCACGCGGGCGCTCTACCGGCGGGCGGAGCCGGGACTGGACATGCTCGAACCCCACGTCCGTCCGGGGATGCGCGCCGCGTTCGTGCTGTATGCCGAGATCCTCGACGAGGTCGAGACCAGCGGATTCCGGGTCCTCGACCGGCGCGCGACAGTTCCTCGGCACCGACGACTGGCGGTGGCGTTGCCGCTGCTCGCGCGAACCCTGACGGTGCGGGACCGCTGACGGCACACACCACACCGTCAGGTCGCGTCGCGAGTCGGCCCCGCGACGCGACCAGCGAAGCTCAGAAGGCCATCGACTGTGCCCGGCGGACAACCTCGCGGGCCAGGTCGCCGTGCAGCGCGTCGACGGGGGTACCGGGCAACGAATCGTCCTCGGTGAACAGCCACTGCAGGATTTCCTCGTCCTCGTAGCCGCCGTCCTTCAGCACCCGGATCAGCCCGGCCAGGAAACGGACGGGCTGTCCGTCGTCGCCGAAGAACGCCTCCGGAACGCCGAGGACGCTGTCCCGTCGAACGGCGATCATCTCCCGGTCACGCAGCAACTGATGCACCTGGGTGACGACCAGACCCATCTGCTTCGACACGTCTGCCAACTGCAGCAGAGAGATCGATCGGTCCAACACGTCATCGCAGTAAGGGATAGCACTCACTCCCGTAACGTTATCGGGTCCGCACCGCCGCTTCGACCACGGTCCCGTCGTGGGAGCGGGACGGCGGCGCGGGCTGACTACGATCGAACTGAATCTGTGGAAGGAACGAGGGGGCGCAAGCTTGAATCCCGGAGGTCGACGACTGATCGGCGTGGTGCTCGATCGGCGCTACCGCATCGATGCACCCATCGCGCGCGGCGGCATGTCCACCGTGTATCGCGGCATGGACCTGCGTCTGGACCGACCGGTCGCGATCAAGGTGATGGATCCGCAGTTCGCGGCCGATCCTCAGTTCCTCGCCCGCTTCGAGTTCGAGGCCCGCGCGGTAGCCCGGCTCAACCATCCCGGACTGGTCGGCGTCCACGACCAGGGCAGCGACGGCGAGCACGCCTTCCTGGTCATGGAGCTCGTCGAGGGCGGCACGCTGCGGGAGCTCCTGCGCGAACGCGGCCCGATGCCCCCGCACGCCGCCGCGGCCGTCGCCCGGCCCGTGCTCGAGGCACTCGCCGTCGCGCATCGCGCCGGCCTGGTCCACCGGGACGTCAAGCCCGAGAACGTGCTCATCTCGCACGCGGGGGACGTCAAGATCGCCGACTTCGGTCTGGTCCGGGCGATCGCCGCGTCGAACACGACGTCGCGCAGCGTCATCCTCGGCACCGCCGCCTACCTGTCTCCCGAGCAGGTCACCACCGGGACCGCGGACGCCCGCAGCGACGTCTACGCGGCCGGGATCCTGCTGTTCGAGATGCTGACCGGTACCACGCCCTTCGCCGGCGACACGTCGCTGTCGATCGCCTACCAGCGCATCGACAACGACGTCCCCGAGCCCAGCAGCGTCATCGACGGTGTCCCGGCGGAGTTCGACGAACTCGTTGTCCGCGCCACCGAACGCAACCCGGACGAGCGTTTCGCGGATGCCGCCGCGATGGCGGCCGAGTTGCGTTCGGTGAGCGCGCAGTTGCAGTTGCCGTCGTACCGGGTTCCGGCCCCACGTCGGGCGCCGCAACAGGTCGGCGTCGCCTCCGCCGCGACCACCCGCACGCCGCACGAGAACCCGGAGAACCCGGCGAACCCCGCTGCCGGGGCGGTCGGGCCGCCCGAGAACGCGACGACGGTGATGCCGGCGGCACCGGCGGACGGACGGCCGTCGGGTGTCCAGCACACCAAGGTCGTCACCACCGCGACGCCGCGCCTGCCCGAGACCCCGTCCGGCCACGAACCACCCGCCGAGCCCGGCCACGGGAGCCTCGACGCTCAGCGCCTCCGATCCCGGCGCACCGTCCTGGTGTGGCTGCTGGTAATCCTGCTGGTCGCCGCCGGACTCGGATTCGGCGGCTGGTGGCTGGGCTCGGGGCGGTACGCGGCGATCCCGGCGATCGACGGCCTCGACACCGCCGGCGCCACCACCGCGATCGAGGCGGCGGGACTCTCCGCGCAGACCCGGGGCGAGTACTCGAACGTCGTGGCCGTCGACGCCCTGGTCGGCACCGATCCGGCCGCGGGTGCGAAGGTGCCGCGCGGATCGGACGTGACACTGCTGGTGTCGCTGGGCCGTCCCACCGTCCCCGAGGTCAGCGGCCGCGGCGACGTCGCCGCGGTCGAGGCCTCGCTGCGCGAGCGCACGTTCACCCCCGTCGACGGTGGCGAGGCATTCAGTGCGCGGGTCCCGGTCGGCGGCATCGCCGCACTCGAACCGGCCCCCGGCACGATGCTCGACGTCGGAGCCGAGGTGCGGATGATCCGCAGCAAGGGCGCACCGCCGGTGGACGTCCCGAACGTCTCCGGGATGTCGGAGGACGCCGCCCGTCAGGCACTGGACTCGGTCGGCATCACCGTCCGCGACGCCCGGCAGGTGTTCGACGCGAACGTCGACGCCGGCGACGCCGTCGGCACCGACCCCGCGGTGGGGACCAGCGTCAAGGCCGGGTCGAGCGTCACCCTGATGGTCTCCAACGCGGTGAAGGTTCCGTCGATGCTCGGACGCACCGTCGGCTCCGCGAAATCGGAGTTGGACCGACTGGGCCTGCAGTACGAGGTCCGTCAGGTGGCCGGATCGGACCGGTCCCTGGTGATCTCGCAGAATCCGGGTACCGGTGACCGGGTGGCCCCCGGCGGCACCGTCACGCTGATCTCCTTCCCCTGACCGCGGCGCCCGCGCATCGCCCCCTGGTAACAGCTGAAGGGTCCCTTCGTGCGCTGTGCGCGTACGAAGGGACCCTTCAGCTGTTACGGGGTGGAGGTCAGCCGCGCAGCATCTCCGCCACGAGGAAGGCCAGTTCCAGCGACTGCTGGGTGTTCAGGCGGGGGTCGCAGGCGGTCTCGTAGCGACCGGACAGGTCCAGGTCGGAGATGTCCTGCGCACCGCCGAGGCACTCGGTGACGTTCTCGCCGGTGAGTTCGACGTGGATGCCGCCGGGGTGGGTGCCGAGTCCGTTGTGGACCTCGAAGAAGCCCTGTACTTCGTCGACGATGCGGTCGAAGTGGCGGGTCTTGTAGCCGGTGGACGCCTCGTGGGTGTTGCCGTGCATGGGATCGCACTGCCAGATCACCTGGTGGCCGGTGGCCTGCACCTTCTCGATGATCGCCGGCAGCAGATCGCGCACCTTGCCGTTGCCCATCCGGGAGATCAGGGTGAGCCGGCCGGGCTTGTTCGTCGGGTCGAGTCGCTCGACGTATTCGACGGCCATCTCGGGGGTGGTGCTCGGGCCGATCTTGAGGCCGATCGGGTTGGCGAGCAGTTCGGCGAACGCGATGTGCGCGCCGTCGAGCTGACGGGTCCGGTCGCCGATCCACAGGAAGTGCGCCGACAGGTCGTACAGCTTGGGGTGGTCGTCGTCGTTGTCGAGGCGCAGCATCGCACGCTCGTAGTCGAGGACGAGTGCCTCGTGGCTGGCGAAGATCTGGGCGTGGTGCAGGCTCGGGTCGGTGACGCCGCACGCGTTCATGAACTGCAGGCCGCGGTCGATCTCGGCGGCGAGGGCCTCGTAGCGGGCACCGGCCGGCGACGACGTCACGAACTCGCGGTTCCAGTCGTGCACCTTGTGCAGGTCGGCCATGCCGGCGCCGGTGAGCGCGCGGACGAGGTTCATCGCGGCGCTGGCATTCGCGTAGGCGCGGACCAGGCGGGACGGGTCGTGGACCCGGACGGCCTCGTCGGCGACGATCGAGTTGACCATGTCACCGCGGTACGACTGCAGTCCCAGCGCGTCGGTGTTCGACGAGCGCGGCTTGGCGTACTGGCCGGCGATGCGCGCGACCTTGACGACGGGCAGGCTCGCGCCGTAGGTGAGCACGACGGCCATCTGCAGCAGCGTGCGGATGTTGCCCTTGATGTGCGGTTCGGTGTTGTCCGCGAAGGTCTCCGCGCAGTCACCGCCCTGCAGCAGGAAGGCCTCGCCGCGTGCCACCTCGGCGAGCTTCGCCGACAGTGCCTCGACCTCGCTGGCCACCGTGATCGGCGGCACGCTCTCGAGGACGGTGCGCATGGCCGCCGCCTGGTCGGCGGGCCACTGCGGCTGCTGCGCGGCCGGCTTGGCGAGCGCGGCGTCGAGTTGCTCGCGCATACCCGCGGGCAGCGGCGGCAGTTCGGGCAAGCGGTCGATCGGAACGTCCACAGTCCAGTTCACCACTACAGGATATTCGCCTCGCCCGGTGCGAGTCAGCCAAGGCCCCATTCACGGGGATTCGCCGCAGCGGACCGGCGAGCGATTCGCATCACCTGACGGCGCGGAATGCCTCGATCGCGTCGAACTTCGCGAGGTTGTGCCGGGCGTCGGCGAGCGCGTCGTGCGCGTCGTCGGGGACCGGCGGCAGCGGCGGGCAGCCGTGGAACTCCCAGTGCTGGCGCAGTTCACGGGTGTAGCGCGGCATGTTCGACGGCAGCTCGGTCATCGCACCCCACAGCTGGCAGAGCGCGACGTGGTCGTACGCCGCGACCCACGCCCACAGTTCCGGTTCGATACCCGGACGCGGGACGAGGAACTTCATCAGGTCGTCGCGGATCCGGGACCGGCTCTTCCACAGCGGCGACGACGGCGGCGGCAGCTTGGGCAGCACGTTCCGGCGGACCCATTTGCCGGCCCGGTCGGGATCGAACTCGGTGGACACCGCGTAGAACTCGCGGCCGTCCTCGCAAACCACACCGATCGAGACGAGCTCGATTGTGCGACCATCCTCGATGAACTCGCAGTCGTAGAAGTAGCGCACCGGGAGAGCTTATGCCCCACGCGCCGGGTCACTCGACACCACGTCCCCTGTTCGTAGCAGGATAGCGAGGTGCGCACCCCCACCCCCGATTCCGCCGACCGGTCCTCCCCTGCCGCGGCGGACTCGCCACCGGCGACGCCGCGACCGCGCTCGACGGGCATCGTCGCCGCCCGGATCGCGATCGTGATCGCGTGTGTGGCCGGCGCGGCATACCACCTGGTCGGGATCCCCGGCCTGCGCGACATCGGCTCCTACTATCGGATTGACCTCGACGTGTACCGGCTCGGCGGTTCGGTGTTCGCCGACGGTGGTCCGCTGTACGGCGCGATGCCGCCGACGCAGTCGGGGATCGGGCTGCCGTTCACCTATCCGCCGCTCGCGGCGGTGGTGTTCAGTCCGATGTCGGCGATCTCGCTGGAAGCGGCGGGTGGGGTGCTGACGGTCCTGTCGTTGGTGGCGTTGTTCGCGACGCTGGTGCTGACGCTCGCGTCGATCGGGATCTCGCCGCGCTCCACGCTGGTCTGGACGGCGCTGGCCGCCGCGGCCGCCGCCCTGACGCTCGAGCCGGTGTACTCGACGCTGGACTACGGCCAGGTGAACATCCTGCTGATGGCGTGCGTCGCCGCCGACACTCTGATGAAGAAGACGCCGTGGCCGCGGGGCATGCTGATCGGGTTCGTGGCAGCCGTCAAGCTGACTCCCGCCGTCTTCGTCCTGTTCTTCCTGCTCCGCAAGGACTTCCGGGCGACGGTGACGACGGGGCTGAGTTTCGTCGGGTTCGGCGCGATCGGGTTCGTGCTGGCGCGCGCCGACTCGTGGACGTACTGGACCGACACCCTGCGCGATTCGGGCCGGATCGGTACGCCCGCGTATCCCGCGAACCAGAGCATCACCGGTGTCCTCGCCCGGCTCGGTCTCGACCCGTCCGTCCGCAGCGTGCTGTGGCTGCTGCTAAGTGCCGCCGCGCTGGTGCTCGCCGGGTTCGCGATGTGGCGGGCGTTCGCGGCGGGTGCGACGGCGCTGGCGTTGTGCGTCAACGCACTGCTCGGGCTGCTGGTCTCGCCGGTGTCGTGGTCACACCACTGGGTCTGGGTGGCTCCGCTGCTCCTGCTCGTCGGCGTCGAGGCCTACCGACGCCGCAGCCTCGTCCTCGGTGCCGGCGTGCTCGCCAGCTGGGCGATGTTCGTGATCGCCCCGCACTGGCGCCTCGGTCACGGACGTTGGGAGGGAACCGACTGGCCCCCGGTCGATCAGGTCCTCGCGTCGGCGTACGTGTGGTGGGCGGTCGCCGTCATCGCCGCTGTCGTCGTGTACTTCGGACGCCGCCGGGTCGACGACGCCGCGGTGGCCGGCACTCCGCAACTGGCCGCTGCCCCCTGACGGCCCGTCCGAGCACTCCCCGGCGGTGTCACGCCACCAGCACAGGACGTACACCGTGAGGGACCCGACGAGCGTCACCACCACCCACATGGTCAGCGCGATGTCGACCCACGAGCCGATCGGTGGATTGCCCGGCAGGATGCCGCGCAACGGGACGACCGCGAACAGCATCGCGGCCATCCAACTCAGCATGTCGGTGTGCACCTTGCGGCGCCGTCGGGCCGTCTGCACGGCCACGAACGCGGCCAGCGCCGCGAGCGTTGCCATCATCAGCAGCAGGATCGCCGAGTACACCAGGGTGCCTACGCCCCTGGCGAGATACACCGCCGCCCCGATACCGCTGGACGCGTACTCCTCGTCGACGGACACCGACTCCGCCCGGACCGTCCACCCTTCGACGTTGTCCGCGAGGAGGACGCGGCTGCGATGGATCTCGACGGCACCCCCGGCCACCGTGTACGCGTCGGCCACCATGGGGGTCACGTCGAACCGGTCGAGCGGCCACCGCCCGGCCCGGCCCCGCGCCATCAGCTGAGCGTCGAACGTCGTCGGCACCGAGCCGACCGGGAACAGCAACTCGGTGCGCGACGCGCTGGGCGCCAGATGCAGGTTGATCGGTACGGCGAGCGTGTCCCCGTCCGGTCCGGTGAAGTCGGTCCCGGGCACGATGGTGACCTCGACGTCGAGTCGACCGGAGGCGGGGTGCAGCCCCGTCGGGGTGACGATCACGGCCACCTCGTCGGCGTCGGCCTGAACGACGACGACCTCGTCCTCGTCTTCGGTGCTCGACGCGTACACGGCGAGGGAACCGGCGTACAGGCCGGCTGTCACGACGGCGACGAGGATCCAGAACAGCCGGGGCCGGGTTCGCCGGAACGATGCGAGGGGCACGACTGGGAAGATACCGCGATCGGAACCCGGAACCGGCCTACCGCGCGAGCGCCGCGGCCACCGAATCCGTGGGCGGAGAGCATACTTTCGGCGCACGGCCGCTGAGGACGTCTCGTGCGGCCTTCGGGTAGGCGAGGAACTCCCGGACGGTGTTCTTCAGCAGCGTCGATCGGCGGCCCCCGGCCCGGCCCGCCCGGACACCGTCGACATCGACGCCGGCGGCGCGTCCCAGCGCGACTGTGCGCGGCAGGTGGAAACGCTGGGTGACGACGAGGGCACGGCGGACGCCGAACGTGCGGGCGGCGCGGACGCAGGTGTCGTAGGTGTCCAGCCCGTACGGGTCCTCGACGATCCGTGCGGGGTCGACGCCCGCCGCCACGAGATAGCCGGTCATCGCGGCGATCTCGTCACCGGACTTCCCGTGGGCGTCACCGGAGACCAGCACGACGGACGCCCTGCCGTCCGCGAGCAGTCCCGCCGCCGCGTCCAACCGGCCCTGGAGGAACTTCATCGGCCGCCCGGCCCGCACCCGCGCGCCGAGGACGATCGCGACCGGCGCGTGCGGCGCATCGGACGGATCGTGCATCCGGCCGGCCGCGGCGATGCGGATCCACATCACGGGCAGACTCATGACGGCCGTGGCAGCGGCCACGGCGCACGTGGCCGCGCGCATCCGCACTCGGCTGGTCGGAATCGTGGAGGCTTCGGGTTCGCCTATCCGGCGCGGGTGTCGGGCACGCGGGCGGCGTCGGCCGCGGACTCGACCGCGGCCGGACCGGGGTCCTTCAGGGTGGCCGCGTAGATGTCGACGTACTCCTGCCCCGACAGGCGCATCAGCTTGTACATGACCTCGTCGGTGACGGCCCGCTCGACGAAGCGGTTGCCGCCCATGCCCTCGAAGCGGGAGAAGTCGATCGGCTCCCCGATGCGGACGGTGACCTTCGCCGGCTTCCACATGCGCGAGCCGATCGGGTTGACCTTCGCGGTGTCGATCATCGCGACCGGGATGACTTTGACCCCGGATTCGAGCGCGAGGCGGGCCATACCGGTCTTGCCCTTGTAGAGGCGGCCGTCGGGCGAGCGGGTGCCTTCGGGGTAGATCCCGAGCAGCTTGCCCTCACCGAGCACCCGCAGGCCCGCGTTGAGCGCGTCCTGTGCGGCGGAGGCGCCGGTCCGGTCGATCGGCACCTGACCGACGGCCGAGAAGAACCACCGCTGGAAGCGGCCCTTTAGTCCGGTGCCGGTGAAGTACTCGCTCTTCGCGAGGAACGTGATGCGGCGGTTGACCCGCAGCGGAAGGAAGAAGGAGTCGAGCACCGCCTGGTGGTTGCTGGCGAGGATAGCCGGGCCGTCGGTCGGGATGTTCTCGGCGCCTTCGAGTTTCGGACGCCCGAGGAGCAACAGCATCGGACCCAACAACACGTACTTAAACAGCCAGTACCACATGGCGTCCTTCCGTCCGAGCTCGATTTCCCCAGGTCTACCCAGGCCTCCACCTTGGGAATGACTGTACTCAGCAGTCCGGACCGCTGCCACACGCCGCCCGGGCCAGGTCCGCCGCTCCGATCATCCCGGCCGCCTCACCGAGCAGGGTGTGCCGGATCCGCGCCAGCGGCCGGTGCCCCGCACCGGTCGTCAGGCGCGCGTAGTGCTCGCGGGCCTCGTCCAGGTACAACGGAGCCGACATCCCGACCCCGCCGCAGATCACGATGAGGTCGGGGTCGAAGACGTCCGAGACCGTCGCCAGCCCCACCCCGAGCCACCGCGCGAACTCCGCGAACGTCGCGAGCGCCAGCGGATCCCCCTCCGCGGCCGCCGCCGCGATGCGACGCCCGGTGAGCGACCCCGGATCGACCGCGACGGCGCGGGCCAGCACCGTCGACGACGACGGATCCGCAGCGAGCAGTTCGAGCGCGGTGTCGACCAGCGCGGTGCCGCTGCAGTAGCGCTCCCAGCATCCTCGCTTGCCGCACGCGCACGCGCGCCCCTCGGGGACGACCTGCATGTGCCCCAGTTCGGGGGCGACGCCGAAGCTGCCCCGGTAGAGCCGGCCGTCGATCAGCAGCGCGGCGCCGATGCCGGTGCCGATCGCCACGATGACGACGTTCCGTCCACCGGCGGCGGCACCGAACCGGCATTCCGCCCACGCGGCCGCGTTCGCGTCGTGTTCGAGCACGACGGGCAGACCCAGCCGGCCTCCCAGCGTCCGGGCCACCGGGGCGTCGACCCACGGCAGGTGTGGGGCGAACCGGACCGTGGTGCGGTCGGAATCGACGAAACCGGCGACGGCGAGCCCCACCGCCGCGATGCGGTGCCGATCGGCCAGCTCGCGGACGGCCCGCTCGATCCCCCGCTCGAGCGCGTCCGCCGCCTGCGGTGTCGGTGCGTGGGCGGTGTCGAGCACGTCACCGCTCGCATCGACGACCGACGCCCGGATGCTGGTACCCCCGACGTCGACTCCGACGGTGAGAAGTTGGGTGCTGTGCACCCTGCTGATTGTGCCGACCGCGCACCGCGACCGGAACGGCGGGCCTAGTCCTTGATCGTGACGTCGATCGGCACGAAGGACGACGTCGGCGCCGGCGGCGACGATTCGGCCGGGGGCGCGGTCCCCGCCGCGGCGGACCCGGCGGCGGCATCGGTGGCCGCTCGGTCGTGGTCGTCCAGGATCTGGCGGAGGATGGCGAGTACCACGGACCCCTGACCGGCCAGTCGGGTGACGAGGTCGTGTTGTTCACCGCGGATCAGCGCGGCCAGCGCGCAGAGCGGACACCACGAGCACGTGCTGCAGGCCGGCTGGAGACCGGTGTCCGCGCCGTCGGTCCCGGCTCCGCGTTCCCCGGTGCGGTCCGCCGCGATCTCGAGCAGGATCGGCTCGAGCCGGTCGAGAACGGTCTCGGCGAGCGCCCTGAGTTCGGCCGCCAACTCGGCGTGCTCGCCGGTCACCGGGGCCACACCGCGGGGTCGGGTACGAACCGCACGACCAGGTCGGAGCCGTCGAAGTCGGCGTCCCGCACGATGCAGCGACGCAGCACCGACGCCAGGCGCACGCGACGACGTCGGCCGTCAGCCCCCACCAGCAAGTCGTCCTCCACTCGTCCCAGCGTCAACGTCCCGGGATCGGCGAGCGGCAGGTACATGCGCATCGCGTACACCGATTCGACGTCGCCCGAACCCGATTCGAGGGCGACGCGTATCGGGGCACGGTCGGTCCCGGGTGCCTCTGACACCTCGGACGGATCGGTCACGTCCGCGTAGACCGCGCGTGCCACACCTCCGAGGGCATCCCACCCTATCGGTTCGTTCGCGACGTGGGCGGCGGACAGCACGGTCGCCCCGTCCGCCGCCGACGTCAACGCGGCCAGCGCATTCCGCTCCGCCGCGCGGCGCGCGGCCCACCAGCTGTCGAGCTCCTCCGCCTGCTCGTCCGAACCCGACCGGGGTGCAGTCTTGTTCACGACGATCGCATCGACGCGCAGGCCCGCGAGCGCCAACGCCGACAGGATCCGGCGGGTCTCCGCGACCACGACCCGCTCGGCGGTGGTCACCACCCGCACCGACGTCCGGTCGCGGTCTTCCAGCAGGGCCCCCACGGCGGCGGTCGCGTCGAGCATCCGGTCGAGCATCGCGACGACGAAGGCCAGCCTGACGTCCGTCGACGTCGCAGCGGCGACCCGCCGATGCTGCGGCCACACCCGCTCGACGTATCCCGCGAGCGAACCGGGAATCGCCAACGTGCGCAACGCGTCCGCGGTCGGTGGACAGTCCACGACGATCACGTCCCACCGGGCCTGTTCGGCCAGGCGCACCACCTCGTCGAGCCCGAGCGCCTCCTCGACGCCGGGCAGTCCCGTCAGTTCCTCGGGTGCCAGATCGGCGAACTGGGCCCCGTGGTCGTGGGAGCCGCCCAGGGCCAGCAGCGCGACCAGTCCGCGGTAGCGGTCTTCGAGCAACGCCCGGGTGTCGATCTCGCGGGCATGCAGACCGGGCCCGACGAGCACCTCGTCGCTCCGCCCCACCGGCCGGTCGAGGACGTCGGACAGCGAGTGCGCCTGGTCGAGGGACAGCAGCAGGACCCGTCGTCCCGCCTCGGCGAGCGCGACGGCCGTGGCCGCCGCCAGCGTCGTCCTGCCGACACCGCCCTTGCCGACGAACAGTCGGATCCGGGTGGTCCGGGTGGCACCGGCGGCGCTCAGCCCTCCACCCGCTTCTTCAGTTCCTTGAGCGCGGTGTCGGTGATGACCTTCTCCGCCTTGCGCTTGAACAGGCCGATCATCGGGATCGTCAGGTCCACCGTCAGTTCGTAGGTGACCCGGGTGGCGCCGTCGGCGTCGTGTTCGAGCGTGTACGAGCCGAACTGCGCCTTCTGAATCTCACCGGAGACCAACTCCCAGCTCACCGACATCCCGTCGGGAGCCCAGCGGTACCGGAGCACGTAGGTGTCCTTGACCATCCCGGCGTCCAGCACGAATCGGACCTGCTCGGCGCGACCGTCGGGGCCCGTCGAGAGCACCTCGACGGACTTCGCGGCCTCCACCCATGCCGGATACGCACCGAAGTCGGCGATCACCCCCATCACCCGCTCGGCGGGCGCGTCGACGGTGATCGACCTCTTGGTCTTCTCAGCCATGCCTCGGACGCTTCCTTTCAGGACGGCGCGACGTACGCGTCACCGCACGTCCATCACACACGATTTCCGGCGGGACTCACAATCCCATGCGGCCGCTCACGGCTGCGGGGGTTCCCCCGCGGCGCGTCCCGCCTCGAGCTGCTGCTTGAGCTCGAAGGTCATCGCCTTGCCCGCGAGTCGCCGGGCGTGGTTCATTCCGGCCAGATCGAGCGATCCCAGCGCCGGCGCGGCCACGCCGGTGGGCTCCGCATGCAGGAAGTAGTGGACGATGGTGCCGTCCATCACGGGCTCGAGCCAGACCTCCATCGTGCCGGTCAGCGGACCCGCCACCGTCCAGCGAATCCCCTTCTCCGCGCGATCCTCACGGACGTCGAGAACGAGGTCGGGCCACCACGCACGCCAGCGCGCGGGCACGGATACGCGGACAGCCACCTTCTCCGGGGCTGCGGCGACGAAAGTCTGGTCGGCGACCTGAATGCTGCTCACTCCCACAGCTTCACACACCGCCCCCGCGGCCCGTGATCTGGACTACACCTGGGTGGGAGCGGACCCGGCAAGCCGCAGGTAGGTAGCCTTGCCGCGTGCTGGCCTCGGCGGTCTATCGTGAGGACCAGCAAACCTACTCGCCAGTATCTGCAGTGTCGGAGGTCGTCGTGCCCGAGTTCAGTGTCCCAGCCACGTTCACGATCCCGGAGGACGCCTCTGCGGTCGACTCCGTCTTCGAGTACTCGACGACCAGGCCCGAGCACGTGGTCTACCGGCGTCTGGTCGGCGGGTCCTGGGTGGACGTCACCGCGCGTGAGTTCGCCGACCAGGTGACGGCCACCGCGAAGGGCCTGATCGCCCGCGGTGTGCAGCCCGGCGACCGGGTGGCGCTGATGTCCGCGACCCGCTACGAGTGGTCGCTGTTCGACTACGCGATCTGGAGCGCAGGCGGCGTCACGGTGCCGATCTACGAGACGTCCTCCGCGGAGCAGGTCAAGTGGATCCTCGAGGACTCCGGTGCGATCGGCCTCATCGTCGAGACCGCCGAGCACTCCGCCGACGTCGCCGAGGTCGCCGCCGCCGCACCCGACCTGCGGGCGGTCCTCCAGATCGAGCCGTCCGGCACCGACAAGGGCGCGGTCGCGGTCCTCGCGGAGCAGGGCGCCGGCATCCCCGACGCCGACGTGCACGCCCGCGCGAAGGCACTGAAGGCGAGCGATCCGGCGACCCTCATCTACACCTCCGGCACCACCGGACGCCCCAAGGGCTGCCAGCTCACCCACTCGAACCTCATCGCCGAGTCCAAGGGCATCGTCGATTCGAGCCTCGGCAAGCTGCTGACGTCGCCCGGCGTGAGCACCCTGATGTTCCTGCCGCTGGCGCACGTCCTGGCCCGCGCGGTCAGCATCGCAGCCTTCGACGCCGGCGCCGCCCTCGGCCACACCAGCGACATCCCGAACCTGGTCCCGACGTTCGCGACCTTCAAGCCCGACTTCATCCTGTCGGTTCCGCGGGTGTTCGAGAAGGTCTACAACACCGCCCGGCAGAAGGCGCATTCGGAGGGCAAGGGCAAGATCTTCGACGCGGCGGCCACCACCGCGGTCGAGTGGAGCCAGGCCCAGGACAACGGCGGCCCGGGCCTGCTCCTGCGCATCAAGCACACGGTGTTCGACAAGCTGGTCTACTCCAAGCTGCGGGCCGCGCTCGGCGGCAAGTGCCAGCTCGCGATCTCCGGAGGCGCCCCCCTGGGTGCGCGCCTCGGCCACTTCTTCCGCGGCATCGGCGTGACGATCTACGAGGGCTACGGCCTCACCGAGACCACCGCCGCGTTCGCCGTCAACACGATCGGCCACCAGAAGGTCGGCTCGGTCGGAAAGCCGTTGTCCGGCAATGCCGTCCGGATCGCCGAGGACGGCGAGATCCTGCTGTCGGGCCCGGTGGTGTTCTCCGGCTACTGGCGCAACGAGGAGGCGACGAAGGAGGCCATCGAGGACGGCTGGTTCCACACCGGCGACCTGGGCACCGTCGACTCGGACGGCTACATCACCATCACCGGCCGCAAGAAGGAGATCATCGTCACCGCCGGCGGCAAGAACGTCGCCCCCGCGCAGCTCGAGGATCACCTGCGGGCCCACCCGCTGATCAGCCAGGCGATCGTCGTCGGTGACCAGAAGCCGTTCATCGGCGCACTGATCACGATCGACGCCGAGGCGCTGCCAGGCTGGAACGAGCGCAACGGGAAGACCGCCGGAACCACGGTCGCCGAGCTACTCGGCGACCCCGATCTGACCGCCGAGATCGACGAGGCCATAGCGGAGGCCAACAAGCTCGTCTCGCATGCCGAGGCCATCAAGAAGTACCGCATCCTGCCCGTCGACTTCACCGAGGAGAGCGGCGAGCTCACCCCGACGATGAAGCTCAAGCGCAACGTCGTGCACGAGAGCTTCGCGGACGACATCGAGGGGATCTACAAGTAGTTCCACCACGACGAGAAGACCGGCGCCCACCGTCCACCAGGACGGTGGGCGCCGGTCTCGTCGGGCCCCGATCTCCCGGCGGTTCAGGCCAGCAGACGACGCAGCTTGTCCCCCAGCACATCCCAACGCCAGTTCGCCTTCACCCAGTCACGCCCTGCCGCACCCATCGCGGCGGCCCGATCCCGGTCCTCGAGCACCGAGATCACCGACTGCGCGACGTCGTCCACGGAGGTGCCGTCGACGACCAGTCCGGTCTCGTGTTCGACGACCGTCTCGGGCGCGCCGCCGGACCGGCCTGCGATCACCGGGACACCCGTCGCCGACGCCTCGAGGTAGACGATGCCCAGTCCCTCGACGTCCAGTCCGCCGCCGCGAGTCCGACACGGCATCGCGAATACGTCCGCGATCGTGTGGTGCGCGGCCAGTTCCGCCGCCGGCACGCCACCGGTGAGCACGACGTGCTCGGCGACCCCGCACTCGTGCGCCAGCGCCTGCAACCGCTCGGCGTAGGGCCCGCCGCCGACGATCACCAGCACGGCACCGTCGATCCGCCGCCGGATCGCGGGCAACGCCCGGATCAGCTGGTCCTGGCCCTTGCGCGGGACCAGCCGCGACAGGCACAGGATCGTCGGCCGATCTCCCAGTCCGTAGCGTTCACGCAGTTCGGCCCGCGCCGCCGGATCCGGGCGGAACACGTCGGTGTCGACGCCGGACGGCAGGTGCTCGAGCGCGGCGTGCGCCCCGAACGCCGCCGCGAACCGGCCCCGCGTGTACTTGCTGACGTAGGTGACGGCGTCGGTGTGATCACCGATGCGACGCAGGGACTGTCGGGCACCGGGCAGCATCGACCAGCCCACCTCGTGACCGTGGGTGGACGCGATCACCCGCTGTGCACCGGCACGCCGGACCGTCGGCGCCAGCAGGGCCAGCGGGGCCGCGGCCCCGAACCACACGCTCGTGCACTCGTACTTCTCGACGAGATCGGCGGCACGACGGGCGACGAACGGTGTGGGCACCATCAGCGTCGTCGGATGCCGCACCACCTCGTAGGGCTGCGCGGCATCGAAACGGAGGTGGCTGTCCCCACGCCACCTCGGGGCGTAGACGACGAGTTCGTCTGCGGGCAGTTGGGCCGCAAAGGCGTGCAGGTACGACTGGATCCCACCCGGACGCGGCGGAAAGTCATTCGTCACCAACAGGGTTCGACGCATGTGTCCACCGTAGGTGCCGACGGGCGGGGGTCCGGCGTCAGGGTCGGGCCATCTGGGCCTTGATCCACGCGGACCACGCGTCGACCAACCCGTCGGTCCCGGTACCCAGCACCGCACGGATCCGGCCGTCGAGTTCGGCCTCGGTGAGGGGCCCCTTCGCCAACTGCCGATACAGCTCGTCCAGGCGCGGCTCGCCGTACTCGGCTGCGATGAACGTCGCAAGGGCCCACGACGACTCGTACGCCGCCCGAGCGGTGTCACCGCCGGCACGGAAGTCCTCGTTCGCCGGCAGCGCCGTCGGCGGGCCGGTCCGCGCGATCTCCGCCACCATGGTGGGGGCGAGTTCGACGAAGCGTGCCTCGATCCCGCGGTAGCCCACGTAGTCCGCGTACCCCTCGAGCATCCACATCGGGGATCCGTCCTCGGTGGCGGCGCGGGCCGCGACGTGGGTGAGCTCGTGCCGCAGGACCGAGACCCGGGTCAGGTCGGTCAGCCGTCCCGCCGATTCCGGGCTGAACACGATCCGCTGCCCGGACGCCGTCCCCGATCGTCGATCCACCGCGTCGGACACCGCCACTGCCGCGATGTCGGCGCCACTGTGGTCCGAGCCGACGAGCGAGGCGAACTCCTCCTGGGAGCCGGCCACCACGACCACCGCCCGCCGCGACCAGTCGTCACCCCACACCTCGGTCACGTGGGCGACGGCCTCGCCCAGGTCCCGCGCGATCAAGTCGATCATCTCCGACTGCTCGGGGTGCCCGAGCACGATCGACGGACGCCCCTCCTCGCCTGCCACCGTCCGCGTCAGAACGGGGCCGAAATCCCAAGGTCCTCGCCACGTTTCACGATCCGAGCCGGGAAGCGGAGCATCGTCGACGAGCTTCCACTCGTCGCCGCGCCGAGCCAGCAGCAACGACACCGGCTTGCGGGTCGACTGGGCGTCGGCGCCCTCGATGCCGTAGCGCAGGTACACCGCGGGAGCCCACACGTCGGAGGCACCGAGTGCTTCCGCCAATCCCGCCGGCACCGGGGTCTCCGGATCCAGGCCGATGTCGTAGGCGAATTCGCCGAAGGGCACCTGCGCGGCGTTGTTCGCCCGGCGGACCTCCGAGTCCAGAAACCCCGGAGTCGCCTGCGGATCGAACAGTGCCGGCAGCGCCGCGGTGTCGCCGGCCCGCACCGCACGCGCCCACTCGTCGAGCACGGTCTGGGCGCCCGCGCGGCGTCCCTCGTCATACGGGTTCCCGATCGGTACCGCGGCGTCGCGCACCGCGGGTTCGCCACCATCGTCGTCGAGGGTCGTCAGCGACAGAACCAGTGCCACCGCGACTCCCAGCCCGGCGAGCCCCACCCACTCCCACCGACGCACCCGACGCCGCGGCGTGGGACTCGGCGAGTGATCATCAGCGGGCACGTCCGAGAGTCTAGGAGCCGCAGAGACGGATGGACCCGATACCCCCTGGGTATCGGGTCCATCCAGGGTCGGTGTATCTGCCGCCCGGCCGCGTCCGTCAGTAGCGGCGGGCCCCGTAGAACGGCATCGTCGCCATGGAGTCGACCTTCACCGGGGTGCCGTAGGTGGAGGCGTGCAGGACGTTTCCGTCACCGGCGTAGAGGCCCACGTGCGAGATGTCGTCGTAGAACAGCACCACGTCGCCCGGCTGCAGCTGACTCTTGTCGATCGGTGTGCCGCCTCCGGCCTGCGCCTGGCTCGACCGCGGCAGCGTCTTGCCGGCCTGCTGGTATGCCCAGACGACGAGCCCCGAGCAGTCGTACGAGTCGGGACCGGTCGCACCCCAGCTGTACGGCTTCCCGATCTGCGTCAGGCCGGCCTGCAACGCGGCCGATCCGGAGCCGGGCCCGAGGTTCGCCAGGATGCTCCCGGCGTCGACGCCGGCCGGGAACGGCGTGCCGGCCAACTGTGCACGCTCGGTGCCGGTGAGCCGGCCGAACGCCGCGGTGACCGAGTCGATCTGCTTCTGCAGTTCGCTCTGCTTGTTCTGGAGGTCGTCACTGACCAGCTTGGCCTGCTCGGTCGCGGCGCGGGCCGCGACGGCCGACGCCTGCGAGGACTCCGCCGCGGCCTTCGCGTCGGCGGACGCCTGCTTGAATCCGGCGACGGCCCTCGAGGTCTCGTTCGAGATCGCGTCGAGCGCCGACATCTGGTCGAGCAACTGCTGCGGCGAATCGCTGACCATCACCGCGAACAGGCGGTTGGTGCGGGCGCCCTGGTAGCTGGCGGCGGCAAGCTTGCCGACCGTGGGACGGAACTGGTCGATCCGGGACTCGGCCGCGGCCAGCAATTCGCGGTCCGCGGCCAGTCGTGCTTCCGCGTCCCCCTGGGCTGCCCGCTTGCCGTCGAGGTCGATCTGAGCGTTGTGCAACGCCTCGGTGGTCTGCTCGGACTCGCGGGACAGGTCCGCGAGCCGCTCGAGCGCCTCGGTCGGATTGTTCATCACCGGATCCGCACCGGCCGGGCCGGCGGGAAGTCCCACGAGCGTCAGCGAGAGCACTCCCGCCGCGAGCGCGGCACGCATCGAACGATTCTTCTTCTGGGAGGGCACAGCGGCGCGACTCTCCGTTTCTGGATTCGTCTCCACCGCACGGCGGTGGGGCCTGCAAGGAGTCCGTTAAGTCTCGAACAGGTTACGGAATGGTATATGTCCGTGTCTACCCGAGAGTAGGACAATTCGCACATGGCCGGAGGCCACGAGCGCCGACGACGGGATCGGAAACGAATACAGGGTGGGCCCGACCGGAGTCGAACCCACCCTGCACGCGTCTTGCGTCCTACATCGAGTGCGTCACGCGTAGCGGCGCGCACCGTCGAACGGCATCGACGACACGGGCGCCAGCTTGACCGGCTGGCCCGCAGTCGAGGCGTGGATGACGTTGCCGTCGCCGGCGTAGATGCCGGAGTGGCTTCCGCCGTAGAACGAGATCACGTCACCGACCCGCAGATCCGACTGCGCCACTGCGAAGCCCGCGGCGGCCTGGTCGTAGCTGGTGCGGGGAAGGTTCAGTCCGGCCTGCTTGTAGGCCCACTGGACCAGACCCGAGCAATCGAAGGCGTCCGGGCCCGCGGCGCCATACACGTACGGGGCTCCGAGCTTGGCCCGGGCGGCCTCGACGGCCTTCTCACCTGCGGTGACGACGGGCGCGAGGGGGGCGGGAACCGCGGCGGCACTACCCGTCGCCACGCCGGGCAGAACGCCCGCGGGGATGCTCGGGGTGATGTGCGCGATCACATCGTCGACCTGCTGCTGCGTCACACCGGGCACCTCGACGGTGCCGAGACCGGGGATCTCCACCGGGGCAGCGAGCGCGGGGGCGGCGGAAACCGTGACGGCTCCGACTGCGAGTGCGCCGGCAACGGCGGCGCGACGCGCGGAACGCGTGAAAGTAGATGACGCCACGAGAAAGGGAACTCCGTTTCTTCCGTTCATCCGCCGACCGAGTTAGCTGACGGGTTCGGGCTGGGAAGATCAGCCCTACCCGTCGACACCGCAACGCGGCTTCGACGGGATTCACCCCATAAGAAACTTGGGTTCCCGGCTCGTCCCCTCCGGAGAGGTTCCGATTAGGCGGTCCCAGCGATGCCGTCCCGGGTGGGGCGGCAAGACTCCGCTAGGTCTCGAGAAGATTACGAAAGCGCATCCCCCGTGTCGACTTGGACGCGCGGAAATCGCCGCGATTCGCCGATTTGCCGCGTTTGGACACGCTTCGGTCGACGCGCGGTCACAGCCAGATAACGAGCGGTCCATTTCGGGGTCGCCGATGTTCGGCTTCCGGCGACACGCCCGGGAGGGGCGACACCCAGACCGAACACGCGGATCCGGCGTCGCCACTGGTCAACGCCGATCCGCACGACGCGCCGCGGCACGACGCGGCGCGGGAGGCGGCGCCACCGCACGAACCGAGGACCACCACCGAATCCGCAGTCCCGCAACGGAGATCACGCCCCGCCCTCGCGACGGCACCGCGCGGGCGGTGTGATCCTCGTCTCGCCGGGCCGAAATGCCCGCCGATCCACCGCCTTCCGGCCCACCCCGAGCACGCTCCCGGCTCTGTCGGTGGCGGTCTCTACTGTCCGAAGCGTGAGTGCGCCGCGATCCGCCCGTTCGACCGACGGAACCCAACTGACGTTCGACGAACTGGACACGCCGCTGCGCGAGACGACCTTCGTCGTCGTCGACCTCGAAACCACCGGCGGCAGCGCGGATAAGGACGCCATCACCGAGATCGGCGCCGTGAAGGTGCGGGGCGGCGAGATCGTCGGCGAACTCGGGACACTGATCGACCCGGGGCGCGCCATTCCGCCGTACATCGTCGAGATCACCGGCATCACCAGCGCAATGGTGCGCGGCGCACCCCGCATCGACGCGGTCCTGCCCGGCTTCCTCGAGTTCGCACGCGGGTCGGTCCTAGTCGCCCACAACGCGGGCTTCGACGTCGGGTTCCTCAAGGCCGCAGCGGCCCGCCAGGACATTCCCTGGCCCAAGTTCCAGGTGCTGTGCACCGTCAAACTCGCCCGGCGGGTCCTCAGCCGCGACGAGGCACCGTCGGTGAAGCTGTCGGCACTCGCGCTGCTGTTCGGGGCCGAGACCACCCCGACGCACCGCGCGCTCGACGACGCGAAGGCCACCGTCGACGTCCTGCACGCCCTCATCGGCAGAGTCGGCAACCAGGGGGTGCACAGTCTCCCCGAACTTCTCGACTACCTGCCGCGAGTCTCGTCCGAACAGCGCGCCAAGCGCACCCTCGCCAACCACCTCCCTCGCTCCCCCGGCGTCTACCTGTTCCGCGGGCCGTCCGACGAGGTCCTCTACGTCGGCACCGCGACCGACCTCCTCCGGCGCGTCCGCACTTACTTCACCGCGTCGGAGAGCCGGGGGCGGATGAAGGAGATGGTCGCGCTCGCCACGCGGATCGACCACGTCGAGTGCGCGCACCCACTCGAGGCCGGGGTTCGCGAGCTGCGACTGCTCAGCGCCCACGTACCGCCGTACAACCGCCGATCCAAGTTCCCGATGCGCGGCTGGTGGGTCACCGTCACCGACGAGGCCTTCCCGCGCCTCTCGGTGGTCCGTACACCGACGATCGACGCGTTGGGGCCGTTCCGGTCCCGAACCGATGCCGCGGACGCCGCACAGACCGTCGCCGAGTTCTGCGGCCTGCGGACGTGCACGACGCGCATCCGCCGGGGACAGGCGCACGGACCCAAGTGCCCGCCGCGCGACATCGGCGGATGTCCCGCGGTCTCCGACGACGAGGACGGCTACGCCGTCGCACCGGCGCTCGCGCGGGCACTGTTCCGCGGCACCGACGACGCGCCACTGCGCCGCATGCGCGACCGCATCGAGGAACTGGCGACCGCCGAGTTGTTCGAGAGCGCCGCACGGCTGCGTGACCGCACCGCGGCCCTGGCCCTGGCCCTGCGGCGCATGCAGCGGCTCGGGTCGCTCACCGCCGTCGACGAACTCGTCGCAGCCCGGCGCGCAACCGACGGCGGATGGGAGTTCGCGGTGGTGCGTTCGGGGCGCCTCGCGGCCGCCGGCACCTCGGGACGCGGGGTACCGCCGATGCCGGTGGTCGAGGCGCTGGTCGCGTCCGCGGAAACCGTCCTGCCCGATCCGACTCCGCTTCGCGGCGCCTCACCCGAGGAGGTGGGGCTCGTCGCACGGTGGCTGCACGCCGACGGCACCCGCATCGTCCGGACCAGCGCGGGATACGGCGAACCCGTCCGGGGCGCGGGTTCGTGGGAGGACTGGTGCGCGCTGGCGCGGAGCGCGGCACCGCCTACTGTGTTGGACGAACCACAGCACCGTGCCGCACCGGAGCACTGAAGGAGCACCATGATCAACGCCATCGTCATGATCCACGCCGAGGCCGACCGGATCCCCGAGACGGCGCAGGCGGTGGCCGATCTCCCCGGAGTGTCGGAGGTCTATTCGTGTGCGGGCGACATCGACCTGATCGCGATCGTGAAGGTCCGCGACCACGCGCAGATCGCCGAGGTCGTGACCGAACGGATCAACAAGGTGCCGGGCGTGCTCAAGACCGCCACCCACATCGCGTTCCAGTCGTACTCGAGCGCCGACGTCGAGGCCGCCTTCTCGATCGGCGAGTAGCGCACCCGCGTCCCGGGGCCGTCGAGCCCCGGGACCATCGGGCACGCCCGACTCTGCCGCTCAGCCCCGAGCGGCCAGCTCCACGGTCAACGCCGCCCACCGGTCCAACAGCGTCGCCGCCGCACCGGAATCGATCGCCGCAGCCGCCTTCTGCATGCCCGCCGCCAGGGACTCCTCGAGGCTGCCGGACAGCCCTTCGTACGCGGCGATCGCGCCCGCGGCGTTCACCAGCACCGCGTCCCGTACGGCCCCCTCGTCGCCGGCGAAGATTCCCCGCGCCACCCGCGCATTGTCGTCGGCGTCCCCACCGCGCAGCGCCTCGAGCGGAACGCGGGCGATGCCGAGGTCCCTCGGATCCAGTTTCTGCGTCCGCACGGTGCCGCCGGACACGACGTGGACCTCCGACGTCGTCGACGTCGTGATCTCGTCGAGGCCGTCGTCGCCGCGGACCACCAGCGCCGAGTTCCCGCGTTCGGCGAGCACACCCGCCACCACCGGGATGAGGTCACCGAACGCGCACCCGATCAGGCCGGCCCGTGGCCGCGCCGGATTGGTGAGCGGACCGAGGACGTTGAAGACGGTGGGAATTCCGATCTCCTTGCGCGGCGCGCCGGCGAATCGCAGCGCCGGGTGGAACACCGGAGCGAAGCAGAACCCGATGCCGACCTCCTCGACACACCGAGCCACCTCCTGGGCGCCGAGATTGATGTGCACGCCCAGCGCCTCGAGAACGTCCGCGCCGCCGCTCTTCGACGACGCCGCCCGGTTGCCGTGCTTGACCACGCGGACACCGGCCGCGGCGACGACGACCGACGCCATCGTCGAGATGTTGACAGTGTGGGAACGGTCCCCGCCGGTACCGACGATGTCGACGACGTCCGGCGACACCGGCACCATGCGGGCGTGGCCCAGCATCGCGTCGGCCAGCCCCCGGAGCTCGTCGGGGGTCGCCCCCTTCATCTTCAGCGCGACGCCGAAGGCCGCGATCTGCGCCGAGGTGGCCGCGTCCGACATGATCTCGTCCATCGCCCAGGCCGTGTCGTCCGCCGTGAGGTCGCGGCCGTCGGTGAGTGCTCCCAGAACGGCGGGCCAGTTCCGGTCAGTCGCGCCTGCCACTCGTTCCGTGCCTTGCGCTACTGCCTGCCGCACCATCACGACCCTTTCTGCCGGGCGCCCACCAACCACCGGGTGGGCATGTCGATCCGCAGCTTAGTGCGCGTGCCGTGGGTCACGACGCGGACGGCGGCTGCAGACCCTCCCAGCCGAGCGCGACGCCGCCCCTCCGCTGCGCCAGCCCCGCCATCCGGGACCGTTCCTGCGAGCAGTGCAGGGCATCGAGAATCTGGACCCGTTCGAGAACGACCGTCGTGGTTCCGTCGTCCGCCGGCTCCGGATCGCGTGCCGGCGCGTAGCCGTCCTGCGCCGCGACGGCGATGGCATCCTGGACCTCGGCGTCGGGCAGCCGCAGATGGTGGCGCAGCACCGCCTCCGCCTCCGGGATCCACGCGGGGTCGCCGCCGGCGCCGCGTTCGAGGACCGCCGAGGACGCCTCCGCGTCGTCGAACCCCGACACCACCACGACGAGATCCGGGCGGGTTCGATCCAGGGGTGCCGGCGAGCGCCGAGACAGAAGACCGCTCATCCAACGTGCGACGCCGCGCCTGAGTTCCATGCGCCTACCTTGCCACGTTCGCCGGAACCCACCGACACCCACCGACACCCACGGAGAACATGCCCTGACGTGGGACGACGCGCCGAGACCGGACCCGGGTACCCGTCTGTTACGACAAGGCGTCATACTTCTCAGCGTGACGAGCGCAGTAGGGACTTCAGGATCGGCAATCACCCAGCGCGTGCACTCGCTGAACCGGCCAAACATGGTCAGCGTCGGCACCATCGTGTGGTTGTCAAGCGAGCTCATGTTTTTCGCAGGGCTCTTTGCTATGTATTTCGTTGCGCGGGCGCAGGCGGGCGACAACTGGCCGCCGGAACCCGTGCATCTCAACCTGGCATTGGCCGTGCCGATCACCACGGTGCTGATCGCTTCGTCCTTCACGTGTCAGATGGGCGTTTTCGCCGCTGAGAAGGGTGACGTCTTCGGACTGCGGCGGTGGTACCTGTTGACCCTCGCCATGGGCACCGTCTTCGTGCTCGGCCAGGGCTACGAGTACTTCGTGCTCGTCAATGACGGCGTGACGATCTCGAGCAGCGTGTACGGCTCGGTCTTCTTCATGACCACCGGCTTCCACGGTCTGCACGTCATCGGCGGCCTCATCGCCTTCGTCTTCTTGATCGTCCGCACCAAGGTCAGCAAGTTCACGCCTGCACAGGCCACTGCGGCGATCGTCGTCTCCTATTACTGGCACTTCGTCGACATTGTGTGGATCGGCCTGTTCGCCACGATTTATTTCATCCGTTAGCCAGCTGGACGCCCAGGCAGCCCCCTGACGCTTCAGTCGTCCCGACATACCAAAGGGATACAGATGAGTTCATCCCCCCCTCCCGCAATCGAGGGTGACATGCCCCACCGCCCCGCAGCAGCTTCTGCCGCCAAGACGCGACGCCAGCGCAAGATGCGCCGTCGCGTCACCGGCGCGCTGATCCTCATGATGGGCCTGGTCAGCGCCGGCTTCCTCGCCTCCGCCTTGACGCCTGCACCGCAGGTCGCCACCGCGAGCGACGATTCCGCAGCGCTGATCCGAGAAGGCAAGCAGCTCTACGACACCTCCTGCATCACGTGCCACGGCGCGAACCTGCAGGGTGTCCAGGACCGCGGCCCCAGCCTGATCGGTGTCGGTGAGGCAGCCGTGTACTTCCAGGTGTCGTCCGGTCGTATGCCGGCCGCCCGCAACGAGGCTCAGGCAGCTCGCAAGACGCCCAAGTTCGACGCGCGGCAGACCGACGCCATCGGCGCCTACGTCCAGTCGCAGGGTGGCGGCCCCACCCTCATCCGCGACTCGAACGGCGAGATCGCGCAGTCGTCGCTGCGCGGCGGCGACGTCGCACGTGGTAGCGAGCTGTTCCGCATGAACTGCGCCTCGTGCCACAACTTCACCGGACGTGGCGGCGCGCTGTCCTCCGGCAAGTACGCCCCCGTTCTGGATCCGGCCAACGAGCAGCAGATCTACACCGCGATGCTCACCGGCCCCCAGAACATGCCCAAGTTCTCCGACCGTCAGCTGACGCTGGAGGAGAAGAAGGACATCATCGCCTACGTCAAGCAGTCCGCGGAGGTCGCGAACCCCGGTGGCTACGGTCTCGGTGGTCTCGGGCCGGCATCCGAGGGTCCCGCGATGTGGGTCGTCGGCATTGTCGCTGTCGTCGGTGCAGCACTGTGGATCGGAGCAAGGTCATGAGCGACGCCGGCAGCGGCGATACGCCGAAGAAGTACACGGACGACGAACTCGACCGTATGAGCAGGGACGAGCTCGTCGAGCTCGGTACCAAGCTCGACGGTGTCGATGTCGCGTTCCGTCGGGATCGCTGGACCGTCGAGGGCACCAAGGCGGAGAAGCGCGCCGAGCGCTCGGTCGCCTTCTGGTTCATCCTCGCGGGCCTGTCCGCGATCGCCTTCATCGGCATCTTCCTGTTCTGGCCGTGGGAGTACGCGGGCCCCGGCGAGGACACCTACTGGGCGTACAACCTCTACACGCCGCTGATCGGCTTCACCATGGGTCTCGCGATCCTCGGTGTCGGCGTCGGCGCGGTGAAGTTCACCAAGAAGTTCGTCCCCGAAGAGATCTCGATCCAGGATCGCCACGACGGCGGTTCGTCGGAGGTCGACAAGCGCACCCTCGTCGCTCAGCTGAGCGACACCCTTGACACGTCGACGATCGGGCGCCGCAAGATCATCAAGCGCAGCCTGATCTTCGGTGGTGGCGCGATCGGCATCATGTCGGTCATGCCCCTCGGCGGCATGATCAAGAACCCGTGGGCCAAGGGCGACAACTCCCCGCTGTGGGTGTCGGGCTGGACCCCGCGCTACCAGGGCGAGACCATCTACCTGCGTCGCGACACCGGTCGTCCCTATGACGTCGTGCTGGTGCGTCCCGAGGACCTCGATGCCGGCGGCATGGAGACCGTGTTCCCGTTCCGCGAGTCCGATCGCGGCAACGAGCACGCTCTGCTCGACAGCCTGCGTGGCATCCGCAACTCGGTCATGCTGATCCGTCTGCGCACCGAGGACACCGAGAAGGCCGTCAAGCGTAAGGGCCAGGAGAGCTTCAACTACGGCGACTACTTCGCCTACTCGAAGATCTGCACCCACCTCGGCTGCCCCACCTCGCTGTACGAGCAGCAGACCAACCGAATCCTGTGCCCCTGCCACCAGTCGCAGTTCGACGCCCTGCAGTACGGCAAGCCGATTTTCGGTCCCGCCGCTCGTGCTCTTCCGCAGCTGCCTATTACTGTGAACGAAGAGGGCTACCTCGTCGCCAACGGTGACTTCATCGAAGCCCTCGGCCCGGCATTTTGGGAGCGTCGACCGTGACCACTACCACTCCATCCAGAGTTGCCGCCCAAGCCGAGGCGGTCGACTCCCGGTACCACCTCGCTGCCGGAATGAAGCGACAGATCAACAAGGTCTTCCCGACCCATTGGTCTTTCATGCTCGGCGAGATCGCGCTGTACAGCTTCATCATCCTGCTGATCTCGGGTGTCTACCTGACGCTGTTCTTCGACCCGTCGCTGGCGCACGTCACCTACGACGGTGCGTACGAGCCGCTCCGCGGCGTCACGATGTCCCGCGCCTACGAGACGGCACTGGAAATCTCGTTCGAGGTCCGCGGCGGTCTGTTCGTCCGACAGATCCACCACTGGGCCGCGCTGATGTTCGCCGCGTCGATCATCGTGCACCTGATGCGCATCTTCTTCACCGGCGCGTTCCGTCGCCCGCGTGAGGCGAACTGGGTCATCGGCTCGCTGCTGCTGATCCTGGCCATGTTCGAGGGCTTCTTCGGTTACTCGCTGCCCGACGACCTGCTGTCCGGCACGGGCCTGCGCGCCGCACTGTCCGGCATCACGCTCAGCGTCCCGGTCGCCGGCACCTGGCTGCACTGGCTGATCTTCGGTGGCGACTTCCCCGGCATGCTGATCATCCCGCGTCTGTACGTCGCGCACGTGCTCCTGCTGCCGGGCATCATCCTGGCCCTCATCGCCGCGCACCTCGCGCTGGTGTGGTATCAGAAGCACACGCAGTTCCCCGGCCCCGGCCGTACGGAGCAGAACGTCGTCGGTGTCCGCATCCTCCCGGTGTTCGCTCTGAAGGGTGGCGCGTTCTTCGCGTTCACGTTCGGCATCCTCGCCCTCATGGGTGGTCTGCTGCAGATCAACCCGATCTGGAACATCGGCCCGTACAACCCGTCTCAGGTGTCGGCTGGTTCGCAGCCCGACTTCTACATGATGTGGACCGACGGCATGGCGCGTCTGTGGCCGGCGTGGGAGATCTACCTGTTCGATCGCTACACGATCCCCGCGGTGTTCGCTGTCGCGCTGATCATGGGTCTCGTGTTCGCGCTGATCATCGCGTACCCGTGGATCGAGCGACGCTTCACCAAGGACGACGCACACCACAACCTGCTGCAGCGTCCGCGCGACGTTCCGGTCCGTACCGGTATCGGTGCGATGTCCATCGCGTTCTACCTGGTGCTGACGATCTCGTGCATCAACGACGTCATCGCCTACCACCTGGACATCTCGCTCAACGCGATGACCTGGATCGGTCGTATCGGCATGGTTGTCCTGCCTCCGATCGCCTACTACGTCACGTACCGGTTCTGCCTGGGTCTGCAGCGCAGCGACCGCGCAGTGCTCGAGCACGGCATCGAGACGGGCATCATCAAGCGCCTGCCGCACGGTGAGTACGTCGAGATCCACCAGCCGCTCGGCCCGGTCGACGATCACGGCCACCCGATTCCGCTGGAGTACCAGGGTGCTGCGATCCCGAAGAAGATGAACAAGCTCGGATCCGCCGGCAAGCCCGGTTCGGGAAGCTGGACCACCCCGGACCCGGTCGAGCAGAGCCAGGCTCTCGAGGCCGCCGAGCACGCCGGCGAGCACGAGCAGCTCACGATGCTCACGGAGTACCAGGACCGCGTCCGCGGAAACGGCTCCGGCGACGGCGAAGCGCACTAGTTCGCCGAGACTGACGAGGAAGGCCCCGAACCGATATCGGTTCGGGGCCTTCCTCGTTGGCGTCCGGGCACGCGGTCGGGTCGGCCGCCTGGCTGGACTGCCGGGTCGAGGATGACGGAAAGTGCCCGAAGCTGCCCGGCGGACCTCTACTGTCCTGGACAACGACGAGGTTCCGGGGGTCCGATGGTGGCGAGCTATGTCGACGAACGGTATGCCCCGGTGCGTGCCGAGGTCACCGAGTTCGACCTGCCGGTGCAGGGCGCGATTCCGGAATGGCTCGACGGCCGCTATCTGCGCAACGGCCCCAACCCGATCGCGGACGTGCGTCCGGACGAGTACAACTGGTTCACCGGCGACGGCATGGTGCACGGAATCCGGCTGAGCGGTGGACGCGCGCTGTGGTACCGCAACAGGTGGGTCGACTCGGAGGTCACGTCGAAGGCACTGCACCGATCCGCTCCCCCGGAGCAGGGCCGCTCACCGCTGCACGGACCGTCCGCGAACACCAACGTCATCGGCTTCGCGGGCCGCACACTCGCGCTGGTCGAAGCCGGCGTCGCATGCGCCGAACTCTCCTACGATCTGGACACGGTCGACGTGTGCGATTTCGACGGCACGGTGCGTGGCGGCTACACCGCGCATCCGATCGAGGAACCGGAAACCGGCGAGCTCCACGCAGTCTCGTACCACTTCGGCCGAGGCGACACCGTTCTCTACACCGTCGTCGGACCGGACGGCCGACTTCGCAGGAAGGTCCCGATCCGGGTCGGCGGCAGCCCGATGATGCACGCGTTCTCACTGACCCGCGACTACGTGGTGATCTACGATCTGCCGGTCACGTTCGACGTCCGCAGCGCCGTCACCGCGAACGTCGCGCGACCGCTCCGCCCCTTCGCCGCGCTCGCGCTCAGTGCCACGATCGGACGCGTCCGCGTGCCGGGCCCCGTCCTGAACCGTCTGCCTCCCACCCGCGCCGGGAGCTTTCCGTACCGCTGGGACAGCCGTTATCCGCCCCGCGTCGGGCTTGTCCCCCGCCGCGGTGATCCGACACCGCTGTGGCTGGAAGTCGAGCCGTGCTACGTCTTTCATCCGGTCAACGCCACCAGTGACGACGGAAAGGTGGTCGTGGATCTCGTCGTGCACGAGCGGGTGTTCGACGCCGACCGCACCGGACCATCCGAGGGGCATCCACGACTGGAGCGCTGGCATCTCGAGCCGCGGGTCAGCAACCGGGTCCGTCGGACCCGGCTCGGCGACGAGCACGTGGAGTTTCCGCGGTTCGACGAGCGCTTCACGACCTCACTCCATCACGATTGCTGGCTCGTCGTCGGCTCCGACGACCTGTCCGGCGAACACCGGCTCATCCGGTCCGATCGCACCCGTGGTGTCCAGGCCATGCGCGACTTCGGTCCCCGATCCGCGGTGGGCGAGTTCGTGTTCCACCCGGAGGCTCCGGACGCCCCGGAGGGCCACGGCGTAGTGATGGGACTGGTGTCGGATCTCGGGTTGAAGTCGACGGAGCTGCGAATCCTCGACGCCCGGACGCTCGAGGATCAGGCGTCGATCGCGCTGCCGCAACGGGTGCCCGCCGGCTTCCACGGGAACTGGATACCGGACACCGCATCGGCCCTCTGACAGCCCGCCCCGCCACCGGTGGGAGTCAGGCTCGGTCGACACAGTGGTGCACAGCTCCCCGATCGCGCAGATCACTCGGTCGCGGTGCGGGTCCATCCAGACAGGTGCGCCGTCGGAGTCGCCACCGGGCGTGCTCAGGGAACCGGGAAGGCCCCGAACCCCGCCTGAATCGGCACCTGCGGCCAGAGGCTGGACTCGCCCGGGAGGACGGAGCGGGAGACGTCGGCGACCGCGACGACGGTGCCGCTGCCGGTGACCGCGGTGGCCGGCGCGTACCGGCACCACTCGTCGGGCGCGGGACGTCGTCGACTGAAGTCGCTGTACGGCAGCGCATCGAGCACTGCCTCGCCGACCGCGCCGGTGGTCAGGTTCCGCCAGGAGATCGCCACGTCGATGCAGTCGAGGAGGGTGGCGGTCGCGACCGTTGCGGACGGCACGGCCGAAAAGGTCACCACACCCGGCTCTCCCGTCGCCGCCGACGGCGTGACGGCGGCTATCTGGTTCGGCACCCAGCACCGGAACCCGACCGTGCTGCATGCCGACACGAACGTCGCCGGAACCTGGAACAACGTCGTCTGCGGGGGCGGCGAGTTCGGCTGCGCCCCGGCGGCCGAGCCGAGGGACAGCGCCAGGGACACCACGGCCAGTGCGGCGGGAACGATCGAACGAACAAGTGTTATGCGGCGCATGGCATGACCTCCAGCGCGTGGGACTCCCGACCCTGTGGCATGTCAGCGTACGCGCCGGCGTCGGGCCGGTGCGCCGCAACGACCCGACGCCGTACGCTTCGCCCGGAAACGACTGAAGGCGCCGAAACCCTTTCGGGTTCGGCGCCTTCAGCGTCGTTCTGAGGTGAGAGCTAGTGCTTCTCGGGTCCGAGGTGGTACTCGAAGACCAGGCCGGCCGAAGCGGTGATCACGAGGACCACGGCGATGACGATCATCCAAGCCTGGAAGAAGGCCAGGGAGAGCGCGGCGATGGCTGCGGCACCGGCCAGCAGGATGGGCCAGAAGCTACCGGGGCTGAAGAAGCCCAGATCGCCGGAGCCGTCGGAGATCTCCGCCTCCTCGTAGTCCTCGGGACGGGTGTCCAAACGACGGGCGACGAACCGGAAGTACGTGCCGACGATCAGGCTCAGTCCGGCCGAGAGAACGATTGCGGTCAGGCCGGCCCACTCGATTCCGGTCCGCGACATCGCGGTGAAGACACCGTAGACGATCGCGACGAGAATGAAGAACACCGTCAGGATCTCGAAGAGCTTGGCTTCGATCTTCATATCAGTTCTTGTCCTTGGTCAGAGATTCTCGGGATTCGCGGGTCAGTTGCCGGTCGATGCTTCACGCACCGTGCGGTCGGTGTCGAACGGTGCCGTCGACGTCGCGGTGGGCGACTCGCCGATCGAGGCCAGCGCCTCGGCGGTGCTCAGACCCTTGCCGCCTTCCTCCACAGACTTCCGAGCCTCGATGTAGTCCTCGAACTTGTCCGGCGATACCGCGCGGACCTCGAAGTTCATCATCGCGTGGAAGGTGCCGCACATCTCGGCGCAGCGGCCCACGAACGCGCCTTCCTTCTCGATCTCACTGATCTGGAAGACGTTGTCCGAGTTGTTCTCCTTCGGGTTCGGGTTCACGTCACGCTTGAACAGGAACTCCGGAACCCAGAACGAGTGGATGACGTCAGACGATGCGAGCACGAACTCGATGCGCTTGCCGGTCGGCAGGACGAGGATCGGAACCTCGTTGCTGGTGCCGACGGTCTCGATCTTGTCGTAGGCCAGGTAAGAGAGGTCCTGAGTGTTCTTACCGTGGATCGGGCCGGTCTTCTCGCGGCCCTCCTCGTCGAGGCCCTCGGGCTTCGAGGCGGCCAGCGCAGCAGCGGTGGCTTCCTCGTCGATGCCCTCGTACTTCGCCGTGCCGTCACCGAGATCGATCGTGCGGTAACCGAACTTCCAGTTCCACTGGTACGCGGTCACATCGACCACGACGTTCGGGTTGTCCTTCTTCTCCGTGACGTAGTTCTGCACGACCACGGTGAAGTAGAAGAGCACAGCGATGATCACGAACGGAACTGCCGTGTAGAACAGCTCCAACGGCACGTTGTATGCCGTCTGACGGGGGAACTCGGGAGAGTCCTTCTTCTTACGGTGGAAGATGACCACCCAGAAGGTGAGACCCCACACGATGACACCCATGACGAGGGCGGCGACGACCGACCACGTCCACAATTCGCGCATACGCTCGGCCTGCGGGGTAATTCCCGATGGCCACCCGAAGCGGAGCACCGGATTGTCGATTGAACAACCCGACAGCAGCATGGCAGCTATGCCCAAAGATGCTGCCAGCCCGGCTCGCCGAAGGATCCGACCTTGCGCCACGTTCACGCCTTCCTGATCGCCGCAATTCCACTAGGGCACTTCCCGATGGGAAGGCCCAATTACTACGCAGCGTAGACCAAAGGCGCCGATCCTCCACTGTCGGGTCGGCACCCGTGTTGCAGTCAGGACCAATGGCACTCCACCTTACGCGCCCGACCTGGGATTCAGCTGAGTCTCGAGGACCCACGAACAGTCCGGGCACGATCCGGGCACGGGAACTGCGGCATACTTCCCTGGGGAATTCGGACCGTCCCCGGAAGGCCGACTCCTCACCGACAATCGACTCTGAAGCGAGGTACTGGACGCCGTGTGCGGACTGCTCGGACTACTCACCACCGACGGCACCAGCGACGACGCCGTCGCGCGCGTCGATGCGGCCATGCACTGTCTACGTCATCGCGGGCCCGACGAACACGGCACCTGGCACGACGACGACCTGGTCTTCGGCTTCAACCGGCTGTCGATCATCGACATCGAGCACTCGCACCAGCCGCTGCGGTGGGGGCCTCCGGAAAGTCCGGAACGCTACGCGTTGACGTTCAACGGCGAGATCTACAACTACCTGGAGATTCGGGCGGAGCTCGCGAAGGACCACGACGCCCGGTTCCTCACCGAGGGCGACAGTGAAGCCATCGCCGCGGCTTTCCACTACTGGGGCGCCGACGCCGTCCGCCGGCTGCGGGGCATGTTCGCGTTCGCGGTGTGGGACACCGAGACCCGCGAGCTGTTCGTCGCCCGCGACCCGTTCGGCATCAAGCCGCTGTTCATCGCCACCGGGACGGGCGGCACCGCATTCGGCAGCGAGAAGAAGAGCCTGCTCGAACTGGCGGACGTCATCGGTATCGACACCGACCTGGATCCGCGGGCGATCGAGCACTACACGGTGCTGCAGTACGTTCCCGAGCCGGAGACGCTGCACGCGCAGATCCGTCGGCTCGAATCCGGCTGCTATGCCCGGCTGACCCCGGGCGAGGCACCCGAGGTGACCCGCTACTTCACCCCGAAGTTCCCGGCCGTGCCGTTCGCGGCCGGCAGCGAAGCGTCCCGCTACCGCGAGATCGCGGAGGCGCTCGAGGATTCGGTCGCCAAGCACATGCGCGCCGACGTCACCGTCGGCTCGTTCCTGTCCGGCGGCATCGACTCCACGGCCATCGCCGCGCTCGCGATGCGGCACAACCCGAACCTGATCACCTTCACCACCGGCTTCGAGCGGGAGGGCTACTCCGAGGTCGACGTCGCGGCGGAGTCCGCGGCCGCGATCGGCGCCCGGCACGTGGTCAAGGTGGTCTCCCCCGCCGAGTTCGCGGCGGCGATCCCCGAGATCATCTGGTATCTGGACGATCCGGTCGCCGACCCGGCCCTGGTGCCGCTGTGGTTCGTCGCGAAGGAGGCCCGCAAGCACGTCAAGGTGGTGCTCTCCGGTGAGGGCGCGGACGAGCTGTTCGGCGGCTACACCATCTACCGCGAGCCGCTGTCGCTCAAGCCGTTCGAGATGCTCCCCGGGGCGTTGCGGCGGGCGGCGGGCAAGCTGTCCGAGCGGATTCCGGAGGGCACCCGCGGCAAGAGCCTGCTGCACCGGGGCTCGATGACGCTGGAGGAGCGCTACTACGGCAACGCCCGCAGCTTCAGCGACGCCCAGCTGCGGGCTGTGCTGCGCGACTTCCGCCCGGAGTGGACGCACCAGGACGTGACGGCGCCCATCTACGCGCAGTCCCGCGACTGGGATCCGGTGGCGCGCATGCAGCATCTCGACCTGTTCACGTGGCTGCGCGGCGACATCCTGGTCAAGGCCGACAAGATGACGATGGCGAACTCGCTCGAACTGCGCGTGCCGTTCCTCGACCCCGAGGTGTTCGACGTCGCGTCGCGGGTCCCGCTGGATCAGAAGATCACGAAGACGACGACGAAGTACGCGCTGCGCCAGGCGCTCGAGGGCATCGTCCCGCCGCACGTGCTGCACCGCGCGAAGCTGGGCTTCCCGGTGCCGCTGCGGCACTGGCTCGCCGGCACCGAACTGTTCGACTGGGCACACCAGCAGATCGCCGAGTCGGGCACCGACCACATCTTCGACAAGGCCGCGGTCACCCGGATGCTGAACGAGCACCGCGCGGGAGCGTCCGACCACAGCCGCCGGCTGTGGACGGTCCTGTGCTTCATGGTGTGGCACGGCATCTTCGTCGAGAAGCGCATCGTGCCGCAGATCCAGGAGCCGGTGTACCCGGTCAACCTGTAGCGGCTCGCCACCCGGAACGCACTCCGCCCGGGTTCCTCTCTCGAGGAACCCGGGCGGATTCGTGTCCGGCGCCTTACGGCAGCAGCGTGGCGATCTCGTCGGCGGCGTCCTTGCCGTACGCCTCGGTGAGCCGCTTGATCGCGTCGTCGCGCTGGAACGTCCATTCCTGGGTGCCGACGGTCTCGAGGACGTAGACGGCGACCAGGGAGCCCAGCTGAGCGGAACGCTCCAGGCTCAGTCCGGCGGAGTGCGCGAGCAGGAATCCGGCGCGGAACGCGTCGCCGACGCCGGTGGGGTCGACCTTGCTGCGCTCGGGCACGACGCCGACGCGGATCCAGTTGCCCTCACCGTCGACGATCTCGACACCCTTGGAGCCGAGGGTGGTGACCCGCAGTCCGACCTGGGCGCGGATCTCCTCCTCCGACAGCCCGGTCTTCTGCTGCAGCAGGCCCCACTCGTACTCGTTGGTGAACAGGTACTTGGCGCCGGCGATGAGCTTCTTGGCCTCGTCGCCGGACAGGCGCGCGAGCTGCTGCGACGGGTCGGCCGCGAACGGGATGTCGAGCAGTCGGCACTCGTCGGTGTGGCGGACCATGGCTTCGGGGTCGTTGGCACCGATCAGCACCAAGTCCAGGCCCCCGCGTGCCGCCACGAGTGCCGCCAACTCGATGTCGCGGGCCTCGCTCATCGCGCCCGGGTAGAACGACGCGATCTGCGCCATGTCCTCGTCGGTGGTGCACACGAAGCGCGCGGTGTACGCCGTCTCGGACACGCGGACGCCGCCGCAGTCGACGCCGTTGGACTCGAGCCAGGTGCGGTACTCGGCGAAGTCGGCACCGGCCGCACCGACCAGCAGCGGCGATCCCCCGAGCACGCCCATCGCGTAGGCGATGTTGCCGCCGACGCCGCCCCGACGGATCACGAGGTCGTCGACGAGGAAGCTCAGCGAGATGTGCGCGAGCTGGTCGGCGAGCAACTGCTCGGCGAACCGGCCCGGGAACCGCATCAGGTGGTCGGTGGCGATGGAACCGGTAACCGCAATAGTCACGCGCGGATGCCTTTCAGCTCGGGTGGCCTCGAACGGCCGAGTTGGGGCGGTAACGCAGTCTGACGCGGAGCCCGCCGATGAAAGGCAGGCTCCGCGTCAGAATGCGTCGTGAAGGTTGTACGGGACTCAGTTGAAGGAGTCGCCGCAGGCGCACGACCCCGTGGCCTGGGGGTTGTCGATCGTGAAGCCCTGCTTCTCGATGGTGTCGACGAAGTCGATCGAAGCGCCCTCGACGTACGGTGCGCTCATCCGGTCGACAGCGAGGTTGACGCCGCCGAAATCGACGATCAGGTCACCGTCGAGGTTCCGATCGTCGAAGAACAGCTGGTAGCGCAGTCCCGCACAGCCACCCGGCTGCACGGCGATGCGCAGCGCGAGGTCGTCGCGCCCCTCCTGATCGAGCAGTGCCTTCGCCTTGGCGGATGCAGCCTCGGTCATCTTGACGCCGTGGGTGGCGGTCTCGTTCTGCACAGTCATGGGCTCTCCCTGTCGCTCGTGCCAAACCCGTGATCGCTTCAACGGTACTCTGCGGCCCTCTATTCCTCATGTATCGGGCCGATATGAGTGAAGCCCGACGCCTCCCGCCACCCGCCCGCAACGGACGACGTCAGCGACTCGATCAGGGGACCGGCCTCACGCATGGCGCGTTCGACGGATCCCGCGAACTCGGTGACCGAGAACGCAGCGGCGATCCCGGCGCCCCGGACGGTGTCCCGGTCCACCGTCACCTGGCCGGCGATCACGACGGTCGGCACCCCGGCCCGGTTGGCGGCGTCGGCGAGCGCGGTGACGAGCTTGCCGCGCAGCGACTGGTGGTCGAATCTGCCTTCCCCGGTGAGCACCAGGTCCGCCGACGCCAGTTGCCGCGCCTGCCCGGTGCACTGAGCGACGATCGACGCGCCCGGTTCGCGGCGCGCCCCGAGTGCGAGCAGCGCGGCGCCCAGGCCGCCGGCCGCACCCGCGCCCGTCAGGTCGGCGACGGGACCGTCGACGAACGCCGCCAACTCCGCCGCCCAGGCGGTGTTGCGGCGCTCGAGTTCCTCGATCGCATCCGCGTCGGCACCCTTCTGCGGACCGAAGATCCGCGCGGCTCCGTGCTCACCGAGCAGCGGGTTCTCGACGTCGGTGGCCGCGACCAGGTCGATCGCCGTGAGCCGCCGGCGCGCCCGGTCCAGGCCACCGAGGGCGGCGATCATCCCGCGGCCGCCGTCGGTGCAGCAGGATCCGCCGAGGCCCACGACGATCCTCGCGGCACCCGCGTCGAGCGCGGCCCCGATCAGCTGCCCGACGCCCCGGCTGTGTGCGTCGAGGGCGCTGCGCGGAGAGGGCGGGCCGTCGAGCAGTCCCAGGCCGACGGCCTGCGCCGACTCGACGTACGCGGTGACTCCCGGTGCCTCCGGGGCCGCCGGGGTCTCCGGGGTCTCTGCAAGGACCCAACGCGCCTCGACCGGTCGACCCAGCGGCCCCTCGACCCGCACGGACCTGACTTCGCCGACGGTGGTGGAGATCACGTCCACGAATCCGGGGCCGCCGTCCGACTGCGGTGCGAGGACGACGACGTCGTCGGGCCGCGCGGTCGACCATCGGCGGCCCGTACCGCAGTGAGGGTTTCGCCGAACGAGTCGGGGGCGATCAGCACACGCATCAGCGGAGTGTATGGCGCTCCCCCGACCTCGGCATTTCAGGCCTGGTCCTGGCGGTTCACGGGTGGTCGGTTTCGCCAGCGCGGCAGTTATCCCATAGCCTGGATGTGTGAAGCTGCTACGCCGAGGCGACTCTGACAATTCCGACAAACGCGATGGTGCGGCCGCCGGAGAGATCACCGAGGCGACCGCAACGACCGCGGAGGCGATCGACACCACCGGGTCCGCGACCCCCGGCAAGGGCCGCCCGACGCCCAAGCGCCGCGAGGCCGAGGCCCGCCGTCGCGGGCCCGTCGCACCCGCACCGCTCACCGCGAAGGAGGCCCGCGCCCGCCGCAAGGCCACCCGCGGTTCC
>NZ_JPOC01000008.1 GCF_000738775.1 Prescottella defluvii | reverse complement strand
CGACCAGGCCGATGAACGCGATCGGCCCACACGCGGCGGTCGCCGCGCCGGTGAGCAGGGTGATCGCGACGATCCCGATCGTGCGGGAGGCGGCGACATTGGTGCCGAGCGACCGGGCGACGTCCTCGCCGAGGCTGATCACGTTGAGGCTCGGGGTGCTCGCGATCGCGATGAGCAGGCCGACGATGAGGAACGGCAGCACCTGCCACAGGATGTCGAAGCCGCGGCCGGCGACCGAGCCGACGACCCAGAACCGGTAGCCGTCGAGGCTGGTCTGGTCGAGGATCACCACCGCGTTCGTCATGGCCTGCAGGAAGAAGGCGACGGCGGCGCCTGCGAGCGCGAGGCTCAACGGACCGGCCTTCCCGTTGCCGATCGAGGACAGGCCGAACACGACGATGCTGGCCACGGCCGAACCCGCGAACGCGAACCACAGGTACTGGCCGGGTGCGGTGAGGCCGAGGGCGTAGATCGCGATCACGACGAAGAAGGCGGCGCCGGCGTTGAGGCCGAGCAGTCCGGCGTCGGCGAGCGGATTGCGGGTGTGTCCCTGGATCAGTGCGCCGGCGACACCGAGTGCGATGCCCACCACCAGTCCGAGGACGGTGCGCGGGATGCGCAGGGTGTGCACGATGATGTCGGTCTCGCGGCCCGTCGAGGAGAACAGCGCGTGGAAGATCTCGGCGAATGACAGCGGGCGGGCGCCGACGGCGATGCTCGCGAACAGCACCAGCAGCAGCAGGACACCGAGGGCGAGCAGGCCGAGGAGTCGGCGTCGCCGCACCGCTGCGAGGGACGTGTCCGGGGCGATCGGGGTGAAGCCGTCGGCGCGCGCGGTGGCCTCGCGGACCACCTCGGCGCCGGAGGCGGTCCGGGGACCTCGGTGTAGCGCGCGCCGGACGCCGAGAGGGGCGCCGGTCTCGGCGTCGCGGGTGACCAGACCGCACCAGCCCTGGCCGACGGTGGCGCCCGAGTTGCCTCTTCGGAATCCGTGATTCCAGAGGAACAGTCCGAGCGCGATCAGTGCCGCGGCTCCACCGAACACGACGCGGTCGGCCTGACCGCCGCCGTTGGCGTCACGCAGCGAGTCGACGAGATACCACCCGACGATCAGGGGTGCCGCCACCAAGGCGAGATCGACGAGGCCTGCCAGCAGGCGCAGGGCGGTGGGCGCCGGACCTTGTGGGACGACCGTTTTCGCGTAGTCCGCTCGCGAGGGGGTGTGCCTCGACGAGTCCGGGTTCGTGTCCGGAAGGCGGGTCGTCGTCACGGCTGGGTGGCTCCTTGGGGGGAGGTAACACTGTCGGGGCTCAGGTTACGGAAGGCTAACCGAAGGGGTGAGGGCGGCGTCCGCTCCGTGACCCGGAGCGCCCGCAGCCCGGGCTGTAAATTAGGCTAGCCTACGCTTGCCGTCGATTGTCCGACGGACTTACCGAACGTTCGATGGAGGCTCGATGTCCGTGACCGCGCATTTCCAGTTCACTGCACCCGAGGGAACTGCGCTGGCGGGCTCGTGTTCGCGACTGCGCGACATCTCACCGGATTACCCGCGGGTCTACGCGGTTGCCCTGATGGCGCATCAGGGCAAGCGACGGTGGTGGCCGATCGCGGCGTGCGCCGCGGACTCGGAACCGGCCGCGCCGCCGGCGCATCGAGTCGGTCGGATGTACGAGCGTCTGCTCGACGACCTGAACTCCCCGGAGGCTGCCGCGATCCAGGTGGCATCGGCGCTCGTTCACGCCGTGGTCGGTCGGGTCGCGGCCCTCGTGGTGCTGGAGGGGCGGGCATGGGACCCTGGGGTCGACAACCTGTGGATCCACATGGACAGTGACGGCGGCATCGACTGGGCGGGCGTCGAGAGTGACACTCTCCGCGTGCTGCCCGACGACATCCTGGCCTGCTCGCGCGACGTCGTCGTCCTGCCGTGCGAGGAGGCCCTGCTGGTGTGGACCGCGCACCGCTGTGTCACGTCGTTGTCGGCGATCCGGTGCGCGCTCGACGGGTGCGCACGCATCGACCCGACGCGCTTCGGTGGCCTGGTCGCGGACGCGATCCTGGCCGCTGCGTCCCGGATGCCGATGCTGGCGGGCACCTCCCGGTCGGTCGCGACTCGACGCGGTCAGGGCTTGCTGGACGCGTTCGAGGCCGCCGGTGTTCCGGTGCGTGCCCGGACTCTGGCGCGCATCGGCTGACGAAAGGGTTGCGGAATTAGGGAAGCCTTCCCTATAGTTGTTTCATCGATGCTGCTGGACCGCGTCGGAGTCCTGAGGGCTGCAGTGACTCCCGGTCCCTTCCACGGCGGGTTCCGCGCTACCGGCGCGGAACCCGCCGTCTCGTCTTTGCGCCCTCCCATAGCCTCGGGAACTTCGCATGGCGCAGTTGAACGACCGCGGCGCCGGCGGCGGCGGTCCATCAATCGGTGAGATCGAAATACCATTCCAGGAAAGAGTTGAAGTCGGCCCACTGCGGCGTCAGCCTTCCCTCGGTGAACTCGAGCCATTCCGAGCCCAGCCCGAGACGCATCACCTGCCCGCTGGCCTTGTTGTAGAAGAAGCCGTACTCGCCCTGAAAATTGTCCAGTGGCAGGTACTCTGCGGGCAGCTTCAATGCATCACGGGTCCGGGCCAAGCTGGATGAGTAGTCGCTGCTGTTCAGCAGAAACCAGCAAATTTGGTAGATCTCTCTGTTCTTGCTGATGAAGGTGGGGCCGTCCTCGGCGTGCAGGTAGAACTGCGCGAAATCCGAGGACTCGTCCACGCCGAGTCTCGACAGTGCGTCTCGGTATTCGTCGGTGGTATCGGCGAACCACCATCCTCTCCGTCCGAGGTGGCTCACCAGCTTGTCCGAAAGCATCTCCCGCTCCTTACCGTTCGCAGCTCCAGCCTGCGTCCGTGAATCGCCGTCTCGCAGTTGCGAGGTAGTCCTCGACGTCCTGCACGAACTCGCCTGGGTCGAACGTGAATCGGAGGTTGTCGTTCCACTCGTACCCGGTGACGGTGAAGTCGCACAGTGCGGACGGCGGGTAATCGATTCCTCGGTCCTTGCTCGTCGAGTCGGGCATGTCTCGATTGTCCCAGCGTCTGTTCGGAGGGGTCGGGTGTGCCCGTCGATGCGCTGTGGATCACGATGTTCGGAAGACACATTCGAGCGGTCGCCGGACGACAGCGATGTCGCGGTGCGGCCGCCGGGAACGAGGGAGCAGATGATGGCGAGCGACGCAGAGCACGCATTCGTGTTGAGCGACGGGGCGGACCCGGCCGAGGTCAACGCCTTCCTCAACAAGGGCTTCGGCGAGGCGCTCGGCCTCGAGTTCACCGAACTGACCACCGACCGCGTCCGCGCGCAGTGGAAGGTCACCCCGGCGCTGTACCAGCCGTGGGGGATCATGCACGGCGGCGTGCACTGCGCAGTCATCGAATCGGTCGCCAGCATCGCCGCCAGCCTCTGGCTCGGAGACCGCGGTCACGTCGTCGGCGTCAACAACAACACCGACTTCCTGCGCGCCGCCCGCGACGGCGTCCTCTTCGCGGAGGCGACCCCGGTGCACCGCGGCCGTACCCAGCAGCTGTGGCTGGTGACCGTGACCGATGAGCAGGAACGACTCGTCGCTCGCGGTCAGGTGCGCCTGCAGAACATCACCGAGACGTCAGCGCTCGGCAGCAAGTGAGAGCGGTGAGGTCAGCCGGCCTCACGTGATTCGTCGCCGTGACGCGCTCGGCTCTGCTCCTGGAGCAGGTCGATCGCGTTGCGCGCGAACACCTGCTGCTCGGTGGACGCCATCTGCGCCCGGCCCCGGCCGAGGAACGACACCGTCCACGAGATCACCGTCGACAGGCGACTGCGGAACCCGATCAGGTACATCAGATGGATCACCAGCCACGCGATCCATCCGATGAATCCACTGATCTCCAGCTTGCCGACCTTCGCGACGGCGCTGTGGCGCGAGATCGTCGCCATCGACCCCTTGTCGAAATACTTGAACGGCTGCCGGTCCCCGGGGCGGGCATCGTCGAGACCCGCACGGATCTCCTTGGCCGCGTACTTGCCGCCCTGCATCGCCACCTGAGCCAGACCGGGCAGCTTGTCCAGCGCCATCATGTCGCCGATGACGAACACGTTCGGGTAGCCCGGCAACGTGAGGTCCGGATTGACGTGGACCCGGCCGGCGCGGTCCACCTCGGCGCCCGACTGCTCACCCAGTTGCCGACCGAGCGGGCTCGCCTGCACCCCGGCCGACCACACCTTGCATTGCGCCTCGATGCGCGTCTCGCTGCCGTCCTCGCGCCTGACGACCAGTCCGTTCACGTCGACGTTCGTCACCATCGCGTTCAACAGGATCTCCACACCGAGCTTCTCGAGTCGCTCGGCGGCCTTCCGGCTCAGCTTGCCGCCGTACACCGGCAACACCGCGGGTGCGCCGTCGACCAGGATCACCCGGGAATCGCGCGGATCGATCCGCCGGAACGCCCCCGCCAGCGTGCGGTGCGCGAGCTCCGCGATCTGTCCGGCCATCTCCACGCCCGTCGGCCCCGCCCCGACCACGACGAACGTGAGCAGACGCGCCCGTTCCTCCGGATCGTCGGACAGTTCCGCCTGCTCGAACGCTCCGAGGATGCGGCCGCGCAACTCCAGCGCGTCGTCGATCGTCTTCATCCCCGGGGCGAACTCCGCGAAGTGGTCGTTGCCGAAGTAGGACTGCCCGGCCCCTGCCGCGACGATCAGCGAATCGAACTCGGAGACGGTCTCGCGGTCCAGCAGCCGCGAGGTGACCTTCCCTGCGGCGAGGTCGATCGCCTCGACGTCACCGAGGAGCACCTCCGCGTTCTTCTGCTTGCGGAGCACCAACCGGGTGGCCGGGGCGATGTCACCGACCGACAGGATCCCGGTCGCCACCTGGTAGAGCAGCGGTTGGAACAGATGATGCGTCGTCCTCGCGACGAGCGTGATGTCCACCGGCGCCCGTTTGAGCGCCTGGGTGGCGAACAGCCCACCGAAACCGGATCCGATGACCACGACGCGATGGCGACTGGCGTGTACCGAGGGGGTGCCCATTCCGCGCTCCTCGAAGATCGTCGAAAAGTGCTGACTCTGTCACCGTAGTCGCCGGGTGCTCACTCGTCCCGCCAACTCGGGGTTACCCCACCCCTACAGACGACTGTGGGCGGTGGGGTTACCCCACCGCCCACAGTCGGACGTCACCGAGCAGTCGTCACTCGTCGCCGTACACGCTTCCGCGGCGGATCAGCAGCGTGAACCCGATCGTGATGAGGCCGAGGACGATCATCATCGTCGCGACCGTGTTGAGACCGCCGACGCTGGGAGCTGCGCCACCGGCGGCCACCGCCGACGACGCCAGCATCATCGTCGCGATCGAGGTGCCGATGCCCTGACCACCCGTGCGCAGCACCGAGTTGGTGCCGGTCGCCTCGCTGGTGTTGCCCTCCGGAACCGCCTCGACGATGAGGTTCGGCAGCGCCGTGTAGGCGAACGCGGTACCGATCGAGACCGTGATGATCATCGCGACCATGCCGGCGACCGAGTCGTGGAAGACGATGAGCATCGCGCTGCTGATCGTGAACAGCGTCGTGCCGAGCAGCATCGACACCCGCGAGCCGACGGCCCGCGTGATGCGGCCGCTGAGGGGGGTGCACACGAAACCGAACATCGAGCCGATGAACGACAGCCAGCCCGCATTCGTGGCCGAGATGCCCAGACCGAACGGTGCGGTCGTGGGGGACTGCAGGATCATCGGGATGATCATGGTGCTGATACCCATGGGGCCGACGGCGATCGCCAGGGTCGCGAACATCGTCAGCGCCACCTTGCGGTCGGTGAACAAACGAACGTTCACGATCGGGTCCGTGACCCGCAGTTCCCACAGCACCCACAGTGCGAGCACGACGAGACCGCCGATCACCAGGCCGAGGGTCTTCACGTCGGTCCAGCCCCACGCGCCCGACTTGTTGATGCCCAGCAGGATGGCCGCGATCGCGGGAGCGAACGCGAGCGTGCCGAGATAGTCGACCTTCTGGGTGGTCCCGGTGGGCGGACGCCACGGCAACACGAACAGCACCAGCAGCAGCGCCAGCACCGCGTACACGGCGGCAACGACGAAGATCATGTGCCAACTCGCGTGGTCGAGCATCAGACCGGCGACCAGCAGCGACGCCGAACCGGCTGCAACAGCCGAGCCTGAGATGATGGCGATGGCAACAGGTACCTTCGCGGCCGGGAGATGCTCGCGGGCCAGACCGATGCACAGCGGAAGGATCGCGCCCGCGACACCCTGGATCGCGCGGCCGACGATGATGCTGCCGATGCTGTCACCGATCGCACTGATGACCGAGCCGACCGCGGCAGCGCCGAGCAGGACGACCAGCACACGCTCGCGCCCGTACATGTCGCCCAGGCGGCCGCACACCGCTGCGGAGGCGGCAGCCACCAGCAGGAACGCGGTTACCGCCCACCCGACCGTCGCCGCGTCGCTGTTGAACTCCTTGATGAACGTCGGGATGGCGGCGTACACCATCGACGTCTCGAATGCGCTGATGATCTCGACGAGAACCAGAACCGTGATGATCACCCATGCCGGGCGCTGGCGCGCATACCTTCCGCGCGGCGCGGGCTCCGCCGATGTGGCACGAGTGTCTGCAGTAGCTGTCACTGAAATTGATGTCCAGACTCTTGACTGGCCCGAATTACGGGCTGTGCTGCGGGTATTCGAAGAACTGCGAGGTCGTCGCGGCCACGGGCAAGCCGCTGCGGGTGGGCGTCACTGCTGTTCCGTTGGTCACAGAGTGTGCCAACTCACTTTCTCGGCGCCGGGGGATCTGCGCACTGAGTGGGACCGAGTGGCGACCGCGACAGCAGCGACGACCTGGGGAAATGGGAGAATCCGCTGGTCAGCGGGTCGGCTGCCGAGGATCGCGCCGAGCCGGCGCTCCCGGTGGCCGGGACCACGTCGGGCTGCCCGGGGCGACTGTGCTGCGCGACACACATGCGCCGCGCAGCGGTGCGCCGAACAAACTGTTGATCATCTTGGCAGCTTCCGAATGCGTTGGCAGGGCATTGACGGAATTGGTACGGCGGTCAGTCGTCCGCCGCGCAGCGGTACCTCTGCGCCGACACGAGGGCGGCAACCAGCTCGTCGATCATGCCGTCGTGCACGCGGACGGTGGCCTCCACGCCGTCGACGTCGACGCAGCGGAGCAGTACCCGGCGACCGTGCGCCTCGACGAAGGTCTCGTCGTCCACACACCACAGCGCACCGAGTTCGGTCGGCGGCACGATCGGGACACTGACGAAGTCCGGCCACGTCGACGCGTGCCGGCCCGAATCGCGCTCGGCGACGAACTCGGGGGAATCGGGGAGCGACTCGGGCAGCGGGGCCACCAGTCGCAGGTGGCGGGTCGTGGCGTCCGGGGCGACGTCGGCGTACATCGACGAATTCACCTTCTGTTCGAAAGACGCGCCGGGGAGGTGGAACGGGAGTGCGGTCCGCGTCGCCACCGCCGTCGACCACCGTACGTCCCGGACGGCGGTCCGGTGGGTGAATTCCGGATGAAATGTCCGGAAAACCCCGGTCGGTTCGTCAGCGACCGTCCAGCATCCGGTATAGCGGATTTCGGGCGGCGGCCTCCCGCACACCGGTGCCGGCGCCCTCCGTGTACACCTGCGTGGTGTTCATCGACTCGTGACCGAGCATGCGCATGAGCGTGAAGATGCTGACGTTCTCGTCGGCCATGTTCGTCGCGAACGTGTGCCGGAACTGATGGGTCAGCGCCCCCTTCGCGCGCTCACCGTTGATGCCGGCCCGGCGGTATGCCCGCAGCACCCGGTACTGCAGCGTCCCGCGGGTGATTCGGGTCCCGTCGGCCCCCACGAACAACGGATCGGTGCTGCGGAAGTGCTGCCACGGCGTGGCGTCGGCGGCGACCCGCTGCTTCGCCGTTCCCGGGAATCGTTCGACACGGGACGCCAGATAGCCGGTCAGCGCGGCCACCAACGCCGGCTCCGCGGTCGCGACCCGCTCCTTGCTGCCCTTCCCGCGCACCAGGATCACCCGCGCGCCGCCGTTCGACCGATCGGCGCCGCGGACGTCGCCGATGTCGACCGCGATCAGCTCCGACGACCGCATCCCGGTCAACAGCGCCATCAGAATGATCGCGAAATCTCGCTCACCCCACGGCCGGACCCCGTCGGTGTCGTCCTCCTGCAAGGTTGCGATCAGCCGGGTGACCGCATCGGCCGGCAACGCCTTCGGCAGGCGCTTCGGTGCCTTGGGGCGCAGCACTGCGGACATCGGGTTCGCGACTATTGCGTCGATTGAGAACAGGTAGTCGCACAGGGTGTTCCAGGTGGACCAGCACCGACGGATCGATGCCACCTCGTGCGAGGACGCGAACGACGCGAACGCCTGCTGCATCGACTGCTTGCTGATCACCCCCACCGGAAGCGCCCCCGCGTCGACCCCGCACTGCTCGGCGAGATGCCCGGCGATGGCGGCGAAGTCCTGCCGGTACGCCTTGAGTGTGTGCGGCGACGGCTTCGCGGTGCTGCGGTGCAACAGGAACTCGCCGAACCAGGACTCGAGAAGCTGTCGATCGTCACTCACCGGGCCCGCTCCAATGTCCTTCCGGGACTTCCACTGTCGAATGCGCGGCGAAAGTGTGTTCGAACCGCGCCCGACAAGTGTATCGGCTGCCGGTCCGGGCCCGTCGAGGTCCACGGGTGGACGCGGACGTCGAGGGTGAGGCCCACCTGCCGGTCGCTTCACCCCCGATTTCACCCCGGTGCAGCTTTCCCTGACGGAACGGTCTCGATACCTTGTTGATGGCCAGGCGCACCCCCCGACGTGTGCCTGGCCTCCAATTTTCACGATGCCCCGCTGCGCACCCCAGCGCAGTGGGGCATCGTGCTGTCCCGGGCATTCTCGCCGCCGGACGAGGTGTGGCGCGGACCTGTACGGGGTAGTCGATCGGTGCCGGTCGGCACCCGCGGCCGGCGCACCTGGAGGAGGTCGAGATGCCGACATGTCAGACGTGTGGCAACGACTACGACAAGGCGTTCACCGTGATCATGGGGGATCGGCGCGGCGTGTTCGACAGCTTCGAATGTGCCGCGCACGCGATGGCACCGGTGTGCGGTCACTGCGGATGTCGAATCCTCGGGCACGGCGTCGAGGACGAGAGCCGGATCTTCTGCTGTGCGAACTGTGCGCGGCTCGCCGGCCACGAGCGGCTCGTCGACCGGGTCTGAACCGCGGAATCAGCGTTCGCCCGGCCCGTCGAGCTGACGACGGAGCGTCGCGAGGGATCGAGCCAGCAGTCGCGAGACGTGCATCTGGGATATCCCGACCTCGTCGGCGATCCGGCTCTGCGTGAGGTTCGCGAAGAACCGCAACAGCACGATCCGGCGCTCGCGATCGGGAAGCGCCGCCAGCATCGGCCGGAGCGTCTCGTGATTCTCGACCGTCTCGAGACGCCGATCCTCCGCGCCGAGAGTCTCGGCCAGGGGAGGATCGTGACCGCGCCCGGCGTCCAGCGTCACCGTGCGGTACGCGTTGCCGGCCAGCAACCCGTCCACGACTGCGTCCTCGCGGACCCGCAACTCCGCTGCCAGCTCACGGCGCGTAGGCGGCCGTCCGAGCCGCTGCGACAGGGCGCCCGCCGTACGGCCGATCTCGAGATGCAGTTCTTTCGTTCGGCGGGGCACCCGCACCGACCACCCGGTGTCCCGGAAGTGGCGCCGCACCTCACCCATCATGGTCGGGACCGCGAACGCCACGAAGTCCGATCCCACGTCGGCGTCGTAGCGGTTGACCGCGTTGACGAGCCCCACCCGCGCCACCTGCACCAGATCGTCGTGGAACTCGCCGCGACCGTCGAACCGGCGGGCGATGTGATCCGCGAGAGGGAGGCACCGCGTGATCACGGAATCGCGGAGTACGCGGTAGCGCGGATCTCGCCGGTCCAGCACCGCCATCGACTCGAAGACCGGACCCACGTCACGGTATTCGTCGTGTCTCACGTGTCCTCCGTTCGGCCGGACATCGGATGCGTCCATCGTAGGACGTTCCGGCGTGCATTCGAGCCCGGCGGAGGATCGTGAAGACCCGGATCCGGGGGACCGGGCATCACCACAGGCCTTCCCGAGGTTCGGGGAGCGGTCATTCTGTCGACGGTTCGCATCCTTCGGCGTGAAAACGTAAGGACAGCGGTAACTTTCGACATTGCAGCAGTAACGTTCCGTCACGCACGACCGACAAGGGTGGTACTGGCTACCGGAAGGATCTCTATGAGAATCGCTCTTCTCGCAGCTGCACGCGTCACGGCCGTGGCCGTATCGGGGTTGGCTTTCGCGACGGTCGTCGGCTCCGGCACTGCCCAGGCCGACCCCGCCCCGTGCGTCGTTCAATGGGACCCATTCAATGCGTCGGCCACCTGCCAGGACACCGGTGCATCCCCTGGTCGGGAGTATGTTCTGGTCGTCGACTGCTGGGGTCTGCACGGCATCCCCAACGCCTTTCCGCTCTACGCGATCGGCCCCTACAGCCAGTCCAGTCGCTCCTTCGCGCCGACGGGCCGGGAGACGGGGGCATGCGGCACGAACTGGGGCGCCCCCTCGTTCAATCTCGGAGTCATCACCGGCGCCCACGTGGAGACCTACCGCTGATCGTGGGCGGCTACCGGTCCACGACCGCCGCGAGGAGCCGGTTCCCCGCGTCCGCGATGTAGGTCGCGAACTCGTCCGACTCCTCGATGGTGAAGCCGAGGCCGGAGAGGACCAGGACGGTGGCGAGCCATTCGGCGGAATCGACGTGGGCGGTGTATCGACATCGCGAATCGTCGATCGGCTCCAGAGACCCGTCGATGCGGTGGAGGCGAGTCGCGGCATCGCGGGCGTCCGTGTGGAGGGTCAGCACGACGCGCAGTTGTGGCGGACCGCCGAACCGATCACCGACGTAGCCCGCGACATCGTCGGTGGGTAGGGGCCGGGGTCGGAACGTGGCGTTCGCCGTAATCGGCGACGTGATCCGATCGAGTCGGAAGCTTCGCCAGTCGTCGCGGGTGGTGTCCCAGCAGAAGAGGTACCAGTGTCCCCGGGCACGCACGATCCGGTACGGCTCGACGGTCCGGCTGATGCTTCGTCCGCCGCGCGCATGATCGAAGGTGACACGGTTGTGCGTCGTGATGCTTTCGGCGAGACGGCGTACGACGTCCGAGCTGGGCTGGGGGTGGCGTGTGGCCTCGATGTCGATGGCGGCGAGCAGGTGGTCCGTTCTCAGCCGCAGAGGCCTGGGCAGGATGCGGCGAAGCTTCGTGATCGCACGGTCGGCGGCGTCGGACTGAAGGTCGACGCCGGCCCCGCCCGCCATGACGAGCCTGAGCCCGAGAACCGAGGCGACGGCCTCGTCGTCATCGAGCATGAGTGGCGGGAGGGCTGCTCCGGCGACGAGTCGGTAGTGTCCACCCGGTCCGCGGGTGCTCACCACCGGATAGCCCTGTTCCCGCAAGTGCTCGATGTCGCGGCGCAGGGTGCGCGGGGTTGTCTCCATGGCGGCGGCCAGATCGGTGGCGGACCAGTGGCGGCCCGATTGCAGCAGGGACAGCAATCGCAGCATCCGTTCCCGTGTGGTCGCCATCGTCGGGCTCCTGATCTGCCGCTTCGTGCCGTCCCAATAAATGTGGACAGAATACGTCCACAATCGATTGTAGCGTCGATAGCATGAATCGGGACACAGGTGATCGGGGCCGGGATCGCGGATCGTGGATCACCGTCGAGGGTGCACGGACGAACAACCTTCGCGATCTGTCGGTGCGGGTGCCCAAGCATTGCTTGACGGTGTTCTCCGGCGTGTCCGGGTCGGGGAAGTCGTCCCTCGCGTTCGACACCATCGCGGCAGAAGCCCAACGACTGGCCGCCGAGAGCTACCCGGTGTTCGTGCGGAACCGTCTCCCACAGCATCCGCCGGCCGACGTCGACCTCGTGGACGGGTTGACGTTCACCACGATCGTCGACCAGCGCCGTTTCACCGGCAACACCCGCTCGACCGTCGGCACCGCCAGCGACATCGCACCCCTGCTGCGCCTGCTGTTCTCCCGGGTCGGTGAGCCCTCGGCAGGGTTCTCACCCTCGTACTCGTTCAACGATCCGAGCGGAATGTGCCTTCGCTGCGAGGGTATCGGCACTGTGGACGACATCGATCTGACGCGACTGCTCGACACCTCACGGAGTCTGCGGGACGGTGCCGTCCGGTTCCCGACCTTCTCACCCGGCACCTATCGGTGGAAACGGCTGGTCCATGCCGGCCTCGTGGACCCGGACCTCCCGCTCACATCTCTGCCTGCGGCGGAGCTGGACAGCCTGCTGCACGCGCAGGGACTGCGCCTGACGAATCCCCACCCCGAGTACCCGGAATCGCGGATCTTCGACGGAATCCTACCGAGGCTGCGGAACTCGTATCTGCGCAAGCGGCCATCGCGGCTCACCGACGAAGAGAAGGCCGCACTCGACCACATCGTCACCCGCCGTACCTGTCCCGACTGCGCCGGCACGCGACTCAACGCCCGCGCCCGCGCAAGCCTGATCGACGGCCGGTCGATCAGCGACTGGTCGGCCCTGCCGGTCAGCGACCTGCGCGAGGTTGCCGCGCGTGTGCGGTCGACCGCGGTGGCCCCGCTGCTCCGGGCCGTCGGAGACCGGCTCGCCGCCCTCGACACCGTGGGACTCGGTTACCTCAGCCTCGACCGGGTCTCGAGTTCCCTCTCAGGCGGTGAGGCGCAGCGCGTCAAGATCGTCCGCCACCTCGGCAGCGCGCTCAGCGACGTGAGTTACGTGTTCGACGAGCCCAGCACCGGTCTGCACCCGCACGACGTGCACCGACTGCTCGAACTACTCGCACAGCTCCGCGACGCGCACAACACGGTTCTGGTGGTCGAGCACCATCCCAGTGTCATCGCCGCCGCCGATCACATCATCGACCTCGGGCCCGGCGCCGGAACGAACGGCGGCACCATCCGATACCAGGGCACCCCCGCAGGGCTTCTGCAGGCAGACACCGAAACTGGCCGCATGCTGAACTCGCCGATCCGCGTGCGGGAACGGATCAGAACGTTCCGTGGGTCGGTGACCATCGCGAACGCCTGCACCCACAACCTGCGCGACATCACCGTCGAGGTTCCACTCGGTGTGCTCACCACCGCCTCCGGCGTTGCCGGCTCCGGGAAGAGCACCCTGTTCGCAACCGAGCTTCCTCGGCAGCATCCGGGCTTCCTGGTCGTGGACCAGGCACCGCTGAGGGGTGGCATCCGCTCGACGCCCGTCACCGTTCTCGGTATCGCCGAGTCCATTCGCGGCGTCTTCGGTGCTGCCACAGGTCTTCATCCGTCCTGGTTCAGCGCGAATGGGCGCGGGGCGTGTCCCGTCTGCAAGGGCAAGGGCCGCATCGTCACCGACCTTGCCTTCCTCGAGGACGTGCAGACCGAGTGCGACGCCTGTGGTGGATCACGCTTCAACACCACCACGCTGGCAGCGACCGTCCGCGGCCACACGATCGCAGACCTCCTCGCGATGAATCCGGCCCGGGCGATCGAACTACTCGCCGAGCACCCCGACATCGCTGACCGGCTCCGCTGGATCGAACGTGTCGGGCTCGGCTACCTCTCGATCGGCCAGAGCCTCGACACCTTCTCCGGCGGTGAGCGTCAGCGGCTGTTGCTTGCCCGGCACCTCGGGGAGGTCGCAGACTTCAGCGAACTGAGAATCGTCCTCGACGAGCCGACCGCCGGCCTTCACGGCACCGATGTCGACCGCCTACTCCATCTCTTCGACGAACTTGTCGACGCCGGCGCCACGATCGTCGTCATCGAGCACAACCTGCGGGTCATCGCGCACGCCGATCACGTCATCGACATCGGCCCGGGCGCAGGCCACCACGGTGGCATGGTCGTGTTCCAAGGCAGCCCCCACGAACTGATCCGCTCCTCCGCATCCGTCACCGGCCGCTACCTCGGACAAGCCGGACCGCCACGGCAGGACCGAACCGATCAATGCGCGGTCAGTGACGCGGAGTCAGGTACCCGCGGGAGAACGCGGTGGCAACCGCGGCCGCACGGTCATTGACACCGAGCTTCGCGTAGACGTGCAGCAGGTGCGTCTTGACGGTCGCCTCGCTGATGAACAGTTGCCGCGCGGTATCCCGGTTCGTCGAGCCGCGGGCGATCAGCTCGAGCACCTCGAGTTCACGCTGCGACAGCGGCTCCCGTGCCGGTTGCCGCAGCTGGCCGATGAGCCGGGTCGCAACGGCCGGCGAGAGTACCGCCTGGCCCCGGGCCGCCGCCTGCACCGCCCGGAACAGTTCTTCCCTCGGCGCGTCCTTCAACAGGTATCCCGTGGCGCCGGCTTCGATTGCGGGAAGCACGTCGCTGTCGGTGTCGTACGTGGTGAGCACCAGCACTCGCGCGGGCACCCCCCGCTCGGCCAGTTCCCTGATGGCAGTGACGCCGTCGGTCCCGGCCATCCGCAGGTCCATGAGAATCACGTCCGGCTGGATCCTGGTCGCAGCGGCGACGGCCTCCGCGCCGTCGGCGGCTTCGCCGAGGACCTCGAAGCGGGGGTCCGCGCTGAACATGCTCCGCAGCCCGTCACGCACGACCGGGTGATCGTCGACGATCAGCAGGGAGATCACTGCCCACCGCCCGCCGGGATCGCCGGCACGGAGGCCGAGATCGCGGTGCCCCCGCCGGGCTCGGACTCGATATCGAGTCGGCCGGTCAGGCGCTGCACGCGCTGCCGCATACCCGCGAGCCCGAATCCACCGTTCGCGGAGCCGTTCACGCGTGTGGCGTGGGGATCGAAACCGACTCCGTCATCGCGCACGTCGAGGGTCACCAGGTCCTCCATGTAGGACAGGGTCAGGCCGACCCTGTTGGCTTCGGCGTGTTTGGCGACGTTGGCGAGTGCCTCCTGCGCAGCCCGCAGCAGGGTCACCTCCACATCAGTGTGCATGGGTCTGGGGTCACCGGTGACCGTCAGGACGGCGCGGATGTCGTTCGTCTCCGACCAGCCTCTGGCCACATCACCGATCGCGTCCGGGAGGCGGGCATCCGCGAGCACCTGTGGCTCCACCGCGTGGACCGTCCGCCGCGCGTCGATCAGACCTCCTCGCGCCAGGTCCATCGCTTTCACGACATGCCGACGTGACGCCGACGGGCCGTCCATCGTCTGCTCGGCTGCCTCGAGCTGGGTGACGATGCCCGCGAGGCTCTGGGCCAGGGTGTCGTGGATCTCGCGTGCCATCCTCTGCCGTTCGTCCAGGACGCCGGCCTCGCGCGCCTGGGTCAACAACTGAGCGTGCAGCGCGGCGTTCTCGTCCAGTGCTGTCTCCAGCTTGGTGTTGGCGTCATGTAGTTCGGCGAGTGCCCGACTCTGCCTGTGACCGTGCTGCTCGGACGTGTCGGCGAAGTAGAAGAAGGTTCCGGCCATCACGATGCTGACCACGCTGATGGCGACCCACACCCACAGGTCGTCAGCGGTGATCCTGGACAGTCCGCCCATGTATGTCACCGCCATGATCAATGACGTGGCGACGACACCGACATACCGCCACAGGCCCGTCAGGAACAGGAACGCGTGGACGTATCCGATGAAGGCGAAGATGCCGTACCAGGGCGCGAGCGCCACCAGACCGGCGCACAACACCATGAGCCCGGCGTAGTACACGCCGATCAACGGCCCGTCGACGGGAGATCGGTCCAGGACACGAAGCCAGAGCAGCCACACAGTGGCCACGAACGTGAGACCCAGAGCAGCCGCCAGGTGCACCGAACCCGTTTGCAGCACAGTGATTACGGTGCTCGATGCCAGGAGAATGTACGGAAGAACCCTGATGACCGCGGTCTCCCAGCGCTCCGCCCGCTCGTGCTCCGCCCGCAGCGCCACCTCGTTGCTCATGATCTACTCCCACCGGAAGTACCGCGCGGCCAGTCCGCCGGCCACGATCGTCCATCCCACCATGACCGCGAGATGGAGCGGTTGCGGCCAGTGACCGGCGGTGGCGTCCTGAAGGGACTGTACGCCGGCACCCAACGGAGTGAAGTCGCTGATCGTGCGCAGGACGTCGTTCATCGCGTCACGCGGAATCCACAGCCCGGCGAAGAACACCAGCGGGAAGAACAACACCAGCCCGATCGCGCCGGCGCTCGTGCCACTGGGCGCCAGTGACGCGACAAGCAGTCCGATTGCCAGCATCGCCGACGCCGTCAGCGCGAACGCGACCGGATAGGCCAGCAGGTCCCGGGGCAGGTTCACGGCGAACACCAGTCGGCCGATGGCGAGCACGAGCACCGTTGTCACCGTTGCCATGATCGTGGACGTCAGCAGTTGGGCGCCGAGCATGACGGTGGGCTTGACCGGCGTGATCCGCATCCGTCGCAGGACACCCTTCTCTCGGTAGGTGGCGAACTGCTGGGGGAGAGTGCTGGTCGCCAGCGTCGTGACGGCCAAGGCAACGACGATGGGCGAGTACAGGTCGATGATCCGTAGGCCGCCGAGGTCCGGGTCGGGCTCCCGGAACGACGGGATCGCGCCGAGGACGACAAGCAGGAGCGGGGGGAGCAGGAGCGCGAAGATCACGCTGATCGGCTCGCGGAAGAAGAGTTTGGTTTCGGTGGTGGTGAGTCGCAGCAGGGCCGACATGTCGATCTCCTCAGTTCTCGACGGGGTGGCCGGTGAGCGCGACGAACGCATCGTCCAGGGAGGTCTGCTCGACCCGCAGGTCCGCCGCGGTGATGTGATGGCGTGCGAGCGCGGTGACCACGGTCGACAGGACATTTCCGGTTCCCGTCACCACGACCTGATGTCCGGCCCGCTCCACCGAGACGACCTCGGGAAGTGCGGTCAGCACCGCGAGATCCAGTGGCTCGGACGGCCGGAACCGGATCCGTTGCCGGTCCTCGACTTTCGCGATCAACCCGGCCGGGGTGTCGAGTGCGACGAGACGCCCGGCATCGATCACGGCGATCCGGTCGCAGAGCCGCTCGGCCTCTTCCATGAAGTGGGTGACCAGCAGGATCGTGACGCCTCGGTCACGGATGCTCTCGACGAGGTCCCACGCGTCGCGGCGGGCCTGCGGGTCCAGGCCGGTGGTGAGCTCGTCGAGCACGGCCACCCGTGGGTTGCCGATGATCGCGAGCGCGGTCGACAGTCGTTGCTTCTGTCCACCGGACAGCCGCCGGTGCTGCGTGTTCAGTTTGTCGGTGAGGTTCAGAGCGCCGACCAGTTCCCGCCAGTCGGCGGGTTCACGATAGAAGGAGCTGTACAGCTCCATCGCCTCACCGACGGTCAGCTTGGCGGGCAGCCCGCTCTCCTGCAGTTGCGCGCCGAGCAGTTGCCGCAGTTCACCGTCGTCGTCCTGCGGATCGATGCCGCAGACGCGAACGGTTCCGCCGTCCCGAGTGCGTAGCCCTTCGATGCATTCGACGATGGTGGTCTTGCCCGCCCCGTTGGGGCCCAGGATGCCGAAGATCTCGCCACGCTCGACGGCGAAGCTGACCCCGTTCACGACGGTGTGGTCACCGTAACGCTTGGCGAGGTCGTCTACCTCGATGATTGCCATGACTCGAGCCTGCCCTTCGGCGCCCAGTCGCCGAATCGACTGTGCAGCCAAGGCCGGTACGCGATCCGGTCGATGCCGCAGTCAACCGATCGGTTGATGCCGGAGGTTGCCGGCACTCGCGCCGTGTGGCTCCCGCTCGGTGTGCGGCCGCGCCGCCCCGGCCCGGGCACCCCGACGCAACGTCCGATTCCCGCCAGCGCGCACGGCCGTCGCACAGCAGCCTGATGGAGGCGCCGATCCGTACCCACTCCGAAAGGACTCAACCATGTCTGCACGTCTGGAATCCAAGGTCGTCATCGTCACCGGCGGATCGTCCGGAATCGGCCTCGCGGTGGCTCGCCGCCTCACCGCCGAGGGCGCTACCGTCGTCATCGGCAGCCGACGCAAGGACGTCGGTGAGCAGGCGGCGGAGAGTCTGCGGGCCGCCGGGGGCACGGCGCTCTTCGTCCCCGCCGACGTGTCGGTCGAGGACGACGCCGCTCTGCTCGTCACGACCACGATCGCCGAGTTCGGCCGCCTGGACGGCGCTTTCAACAACGCCGGCGGCGTGAACGCGGCGGGCCCGATCTCGACGATCGAGGCCGACGCCTGGAACGCCGAACTGGCGCAGAACGTGACAAGCGTCTTCAACTGCCTCAAGCACCAGATTCCGGCGGTGCTCGAGACCGGTGGTGCGATCGTCAACAACGCGTCCAACCTGGGTGTCGTGGCGCTACCGGAGGCCGCACCCTACGTCGCCGCCAAGCACGCGGTCGTCGGGCTGACCCGGTCCGTGGCGCTCGAAGTGGCCGCACAGGGTGTACGGGTCAACGCCATCACGACCGGCGGCGTGGACACCCCGCTCCAGCGGAGCTCGATGTCCACCACCGATGAGGCACTCGCCTACGTCGAGTCGCTTCACCCCGTGAACCGCATCGCGCAGCCCGCTGAGATCGCGCCGTTCGTCGCGTTCCTACTCAGCGACGAGGCATCGTTCATCACGGGAGCCGCGCTCGCCATCGATGGCGGATTCACCACCCGCTGAGAGCATTCCGACGATCGCGGGCGGTCGCGGCCAGGTGGAGTCCGGCATAGCTTCGCCACGGCCGCCAGCGATCGGCGTCGACCGCGTCGAGACCGAGTCGGGCCATCCCCGCTCGGACATCGGCGTCGTCGACCAGCAGGACGTCGGGGTCACCGAGACCACGCATCCGGATGTAGGCCGCGCGCGCGGGTCCGATGCCCGCGACGTCGAGCAGGGCCTTCTCCGCGGCGGCCCGATCGACGCCGGCATCCAGCACGATCTCGCCGTCGGCGAGGCGACGAGCCAGCACCCGCAGCGTCCGCCGGGCAGAGCGGGGGAGAGCGGGGGAGAGCGAAGCGTCGGCGAGATCCTCGATTCGGGGGAACAGATGCGTCAGACCGCCCCGCGCGGCGCCGAGCGGTTGCCCGTACCGCTGCACCAATTGTTCCGCCGCGGTGCCCGCGAGGGCCCGGACGGCAAGTTCGTGAGGATCGACGGTCCCCGCCGATCGCAGACCCGGCCGAGCCGCCACGACGGGGGAGAGGGCCCCACCGAGACGATCGGCGACCGCATCGGGATCCGCATCCAGATCGAACAGTCGCCGCACCCGTTGTGCCGCAGTCGGGAGGTCGCGCAGATCCTGGAGGCACAGGCGGCAGTCCAGCCACCCGTCGCCGACGGACTCACCGACCTCGGCGATCCCGACACCGTGCGGAAGGCGCAGCGTGCGCCGGTAGCGGCGGCGCGGCGCGGCACCCGTCATCTCTTCGACGCCCGGCACGAGACCCGATGCGAGGGCGTCGAACATCTCGGTGGCCGCGTACGGGCCGCGGAACGGCAGTCGCAGCGCGATCCCGGACGCGGCCCCGGCGACACCCACGTCCCCGAATCGGGTCGCCGACCGGGGCCGCGCGTCGCGCAAACCCGTCGGCGTGGCCGCATAGATCTCGTTGACGGTGTCGTTGAACTGCCGCACGCTGGCGAATCCCGCCGCAAACGCGACGTCGGTCACCGGCATGGACGTCGTCTGCAGCAGGATCCGCGCCGTGTGCGCCCGCCGCGCCCGTGCCAGTGCCGTCGGGCCGGCGCCGACCTCCGCGTTGAGTTGACGCTGAACCTGCCGGGCGCTGTACCCGAGGCGGGCGGCCAACCCCGACACCCCCTCGCGGTCGACGACACCGTCGGCGATCAAGCGCATCGCCCGCCCGACGACGTCCGCCCGGGCATCCCACGCCGCGGATCCGGGCACTGCATCGGGCCGACAGCGTCGACAGGCACGGAAACCCGAGCCCTGGGCCGCGGCCGCGGTGGGGAAGAAGCGCACGTTCGCGCGTTTCGGGGTAGTCGCCGGACAACTCGGCCGACAGTAGATGCCGGTGGTGGCGACGGCGACGAAGAATTCCCCGTCGAACCGCACATCCCGACTGCACACCGCCTGGTACTTGCCGTCGTCGCTGATCATCACACCAGCATGCGATGCCCGCGCCCGGTCGGGCCAGCGGAAATCGGACGTCGAGTTTGCGGATCTCGGCCTGAGCGCCCATTCCTCGGGCGTGCGCGCGGAAAACCGCGCCGCTCGGGAAGAAATGGGCAGTCAGGCCGCCGTGCTGCGCTACACCTCGCGGGCCGCGAGGCGCGCGAGCAGCCGATCGCTCCCGGCTCCGTAGCGGTCAGCGAAATCGCGGGCGAGTTCGGGGCCCTGCAGGGCGGCAAAGCTGCGCGCGTCGAGGTCGGGATCGGCGTCGTCCGCGGAGTGCAGCCAGATCCACACGTCGTTCCCAGCGGCATCGCGGAACTCGCCATCGGCCTGCATCTGCTGGATCGCACGCACGATCCGGTTCTCGTACTGCACCCGGAGGGCGTCGTAGGCATCCGGCTCGAGCTCGGTGCCCGTCCCGTCGATCACTGCCTGAGTGCCGGAGAGCGCCCAGATCGCGCTCGTCACCCGCCCTGGCGCGGAATCGTCCGGGTCTTCCGCGGAGAGTGGCCACTCCGACGGACTCCAGGCCCACTGCGCCTTGTCTGCGCTCGACCCCTCGAGTCCAGCGGCCCAGGGCGCACCGGCCCCGGCGACGAAGAACCCGGTGAGGTCTTCGACCATGCCGCAGGCCACCATCGAGAGCGACTCGTCGGCATCGCGGAGTTCCGTGACGCACGCGCGGAGAGTAGTGAGAATCGCGGCGTCGAGGCCGGCAAAGTCGAACACGGGCACACCGTAACACCAGCGTCCGCCGCCGACGGAGGGGAGTGTGGCGAAACATTAACGCGCACATGGATATTCGTCATTATCCATGACAGTGGTCCAGGCGGGGTCGTCGGCCGGCGGGGAGGGCGGGCCCGACCGGTGTTCGCGTCGCGGTCCTGCCGGCGCCACTCGGCGTTTCGTGGAGTCGTGATGATGGATGTACGACGCCGAATCGCGTATCCGGCACGCTACAGGATGCGTCAGCGTCGGGCATTCGATGCAGGAATGGTCGCTGCGGATACCGGATGCATGCGGCGACGCGGACCGGTCCGCATGGGCGGCCGGGGCCGACTCCAGACGCCGCGCCGCGCCCGAGATGACCTCCCGCGGTCCCGATCGCGCGGTCGGCGCACGACTCCGGGCGCGGCACCGGCGCCTGTGCGGTCGGGCAGGTTGCGCGTTGCGGTGCGACGCACGCGCAGCAGGGCGTGCTCGGTCCCGTCCCTCGTGGGGGGCCGCCCAATCCCCATTACTTGACATAATGTGGATTATCGGCGAATCGGGGACCTGGGATAACGCAACCGGACTGGGTCGCCGAACTGCTGCCCGCCGGCCGTTGCCGTCACCTCAGATTCGTCTCGTGCGCGCAGTTCCTGGTGCTGTCGTTCGGCGTGCTTCCGCTGCGTGCGATGACGCCGCCTGCCTGTGTGATCTCGTGGGCAGTCGTCGTGTGGCGATTCGGCGTCGAAGCGGGTGCGTCTGTTGTGTCCGACGATTGCCCGCTGAATCCGGCATGCCACCGCTGGTCGCTGATCACGGATTCACCGGCCGGCACCCGTTCATGGACCTTCGCTTCCACTGTCCTCTCCCGGCGGCTCAATCACGTCACATGACGTATTGACCTGGGTGAGCCGCGATGAGTACGACGCTCGGCATGTCGCGCCAGTTCGTCGGGTTGAGCGCATCGGCAACCTGATCGTCGGGAAATTGGCAGACAAGCATGCCGTCGGCGTTCTGCGGTTCGGCCACGCCCTGCTCTTCACCTCGCTGGGTGTGCTCGCACTGGCAGGGCAGGTCCAACCCCTGGTCCTCGGCATGGTGCTCATCGTCGGGCTCGCAGGGGTCTCCATGAACCCGCCGCTGGTGACCCGCGTCGTCGAAGTAGGGGGCACCGGAAACCTCGTCAGCACCTTCCATACGTCGTTGATCACTCTGGGCATCACTGCCGGGACCGCGGTGAGCGCATTGACGATCAGCATCTTCGGAAACGATCCCGCGGTTGCCATGTGGACCGGCTGTGCGTTTGCGCTACTGGCGGCAGTCACGCTTGCCCTGCAGGTGAAGGAAGACCGCAAGAGGCCGCGGAACAACGACCTTGGGCAGCGTCCCGAGGTCGACGTCCCTGTCAGCTGACCTCGGGAGGGCCGGACGGGGTGGCGTGCACGGGTTCGAATGTCGGGGTTGTTTCCAGTCGGCGGGCGGGTGTGCGTGGGACAATGACGCGGTGCCTCCAGTCGGTGCGACTCCCGATCCGGGGTGCACGCTGTGCGTGCTCACGGAATCGGTCGACGGCGATGCGGCGTGGCTGCTGACGTATCGCGGGTACGACCCGACTGCCGAGGGGCTCCGGGAATCACTCCTCACTCTTGCGAACGGCTACCTGGGGACGCGCGGTGCGCTGTCTGAGAGTCGGGCGGACGGAATCCACTACCCGGGGGTCTACGTCGCGGGCTGCTACAACCGGCTGGATTCGATGATCGACGGCATCCGGCACGAGGACGAGAGCCTGGTGAACCTGCCGAACTGGACGGCGTTGACGTTCCGGATCGAGGACGGTGAGTGGCTCTCCCCCGGCGGCGATTTCGAGACGCTGCACCACCATGTCGGGCTCGACACGCGCGGTGGACTGTTACTGCGTGAGTCGCTGCTGGTGGACCCGCAGGGCCGTCGGACGCGGCTGCGTGAGCGTCGCATCGTGTCGATGGCCGACCCGCATCTGGCGGTGGTGGACACGGTGCTGCGGCCCGAGAACTGGTCCGGACGGTTGACGGTGCGGTCGACGCTCGACGGCACCGTGCGCAACACCAACGTGCCGGATCTGTCCCGCTTCGCGGATCGGCATCTGACGGAGGTGACGGTCGGGCCGTCGGGCACGGATGTCGTGTGGCTTCGTGCCGAGACCAGCCAGTCGCGGGTGCAGGTGGCTCTCGCGGCCCGGACCCGGGTGCGGGTCGACGGGATGGGTGTCGATCCGGAGCGCGCGCGCCGGCTCGAGTCGAATGCGATCAGTGATCGGATCGTGCTGGACGTGGTTGCGGGGCAGGCGGTGGAGGTCGAGAAGACGGTCTCGGTTCACACGTCGCGCGATCGGGCGATCTCGGAGCCGCTCCTGGCGGCGCGGGAGTCGGTCCACAATGCGTGCCCGTTCGAGCGTCTGCTTGCGGACCATGTGGAGGCGTGGGCGGCGTTGTGGCATCGGTTCGAGGTTGATCTGGGTTCGGATGTCCGCACCCGGCAGGCCGCGAACGTGCAGATTTTCCATGTGCTGCAGACGCTCTCTCCGCACACTGCGGATCTGGACGTCGGTGTGCCGGCGCGTGGTCTGCACGGTGAGGGGTATCGGGGGCACGTCTTCTGGGACGAGATGTTCGTGTTCCCGTTCCTGAACCTGCGGCTTCCGGAGTTGACGCGGGCGCTGCTGCTGTACCGGTTCCGGCGGCTCCCCCAGGCGCAGCGGTTGGCGGCGGCGCAGGGGCTGCGGGGCGCGGTGTTTCCGTGGCAGAGCGGCAGCGACGGCCGTGAGGAGACACCGCGCGTGCTGTTCAATCCACGGTCGGGACGGTGGATGGCCGATCACTCCCGGCGGCAGTACCACGTCGGTCTGGCGGTCGCCTACAACGTCTGGCACTACTGGGAGGCCTCCGCGGATCTGGGGTTCCTGGCGGCGTTCGGTGCCGAACTGTTGGTCGAGAACGCCCGTTTCTGGGCGAGTCTGGCGGTGTACGACCCGTCCGCGGACCGGTTCGACATCCGCGGTGTGATGGGCCCCGACGAGTTCCACGACGGGTACCCGAACCGCCCCGGTGGCGGGATCGACAACAGCGCGTACGTCAATGTGATGACGGCGTGGGCGCTGGCTCGGGCGCTGGACGCGTACCGGATCCTGGGCGAGAACGAGGCCGCCGGGGTGTGGGAGCGGCTGCGGATCTCCGACGAGGAGGTCGAGCAGTGGGACTTCCTGCGGCACCGGCTGCGGCTGTGCTTCCTCGACAACGGGTTGCTCGCCCAGTTCGAGGGGTACGACACGCTCGCGGAGTTGGACTGGGACGCCTACCGTGCGCGGTACGGCAACATCGGCCGTCTCGATCTGATCCTGGAGGCGGAGAACGACAGTTGCATCCGTTACCGGGTGTCGAAGCAGGCGGACGTGCTGATGCTGCTCTACCTGTTCTCGGCGGAGGAACTGACTGCGCTGATCCGGGACCTGGGCTATCCGTTCGATCCGGCGGCGATTCCGGACACCGTGGAGTTCTATCTCGGGCGCACCACCCACGGGTCCACGCTCAGCAGCGTCGCGCACGCGTGGGTGCTCGCTCGCGGGAACCGGCGTGAGTCGTGGGAGATGTTGGGTAGCTCGCTCGCGGCGGATCTCGCCGACACGCAGGGCGGGACGACGCGTGAGGGTATTCACCTGGGGGCGATGGCCGGCAGCATCGACATTCTCCAGCGGTGCTATTCGGGGTTCGACATCCGTGGTGACGTGCTGTGGCTGCATCCGCAGCTTCCGACCGAGCTGCGGAGTCTCGAGTTCGATGTTCGCTACCGCGGGCACTGGATTCACGTCACCTGTGATCATGCGGCGGTGACGGTGTCGACGCGGGCGAGCGCTGCCCCACCGATCCGGGTCGACATCGACGGCGTGGTGCACGAGGTGGCGGCCGGCGAACGGGTCGTCGCGCCGGTGGCGTCGGGGCCGCCCCTCGACGGTGGGATCGGTGAGAGTGTGGACTCGAAGGGGGCGTGAGCACGATTGGTGAGGAGGTTGGACATGGCACCGGATTCGGCCGCACTGCCCGCGCTCGACGGGGTCGTCGTCGGGATCGACGAGTCGCCGGCGGCGTTCGACGGATTGCGGTGGGCGGCGATGATCGCGACCCGGCGCGCCGCTCCCCTGCACGTGATGCACGCGCTGCCCAGCCCGGGGGTGTACCTGAGTGAGGCAGCCGTCCTGATCCAGGCGCAGTTCACGGAGAAGTTGGAGGCGGAGGGACGGGAGCTGCTCGGGCGTGCGCGGGGCGTGCTCGAGGCCGAGTTCGCCGGTCTCGAGGCGACGACGGCGACGTGCCCCGGTCCGCCGACGGCAGCGTTGCTCGACTCGAGTGCGGACGCGGAGTTGCTGGTGCTCGGCGCGACGGGTGCCGGGACGGTCGGTGCGGCGCTGGTGGGGTCGACCGGGCAACGGGTGGCCAATCATGCGCGGTGTCCGGTGCTGGTGTGCCGCGGTGGGGCGCCGGTGTCGGCGGATCCGCGGCCGGTCGTGGTGGGTGTGGACGGCAGCGAGTTGAGTGTGCGGGCGATCTCGACGGCGTTCCGGTACGCGTCCGTGCTGGGTGCTTCGCTGGTCGCGGTTCATGCGTGGGGTCCGGGCCGGCGGGTGGAGCGGCACGGTGCGTTCCGGTTGGTGGACTGGTCGGCGGTCGAGGCGGGTGAGCAGGCGGTGGTCGCCGAGAGTCTCGCCGGGCACGGGTCGGCGTTTCCGGATGTGGAGGTCGAGTCGATACTCGTGCAGGGCAGTGCCGGTCGGGTCCTGCTCGAGCAGGCACAGCGGGCGCGGATGGTGGTGGTCGGTAGCCGCGGGCGGAGCCGGCTCACCGGTGCGCTGCTCGGTTCGACGAGCCAGAATCTGCTGCATCATTCGCCGTGCCCGGTGATGATCTGTCGCTGATCAGCGGGACCGGACCACCATCAGAGGCAGGGAGACGGTGCGCAGCAGCGCGGCGCTGGTCGATCCGAGCGTCAAGCTGCGGAACCCGCCGCGGCCGCGGGTGCCGACGACGATCAGTCGGGCGCCGGCGCCGTACATGAGCAGGTTGCGGGCCGGGCGGTCCCGCACGATCACCTGCCGCACCGCGACATCCGGGTACCGGTCCCGCCACGGCGCGAGCCGTTCGGTGAGGGCGGCCTGTTCGGCGGCGGCGATCTCGGCCCATTCGGCGGTGTCCGGGCCGGCCAGGACGTCACGATCGGACCAGGCGTGCAGGGCGAGGAGGCCGGCGCGGTGCAGGGACGCTTCCTCGAAGGCCGCGTCGGTGGCCGGGTCGCTGGCAGCGGTGCCGTCGACTCCCAGGACGACGGGGCCGTCGAAGTCGGGTTCTCCGGGACGGGGCCAGCCCGCGACGACGACGACCGGGCAGGTGGCGTGGTGGACGACGGCGGAGGTCACCGAGCCGATCAGTCCCCCGGTGAACTCCCCCAGCCCGCGGGTGCCGAGCACGATCATCCGTGCGGTCGCGTCGTGTTCCATCAGTGCGTGCACCGGGGTCAGGTTCACCGTTTCGGTGATGGTGTCGACGGCCGTTCCGGTGGTCGCGTCCACCAGCGCGACGGCGTCGGCCAGGGCGCGGTCGCCGGCGAGGCGCAGGTCGTCGGTGAACGGTGACGACATCCCGATCCCGCCCGCGCTGACGCTGGTGACCAGGGTCAGCGTGTCGCCACGGATCGCGGCTTCCTGAGCGGCCCAGCACACCGCGTCGCGTGCACTGGCGGAGCCGTCGACGCCGACGACGATCGGGGTGCTGCGCATCGGGTCTCCTTCGAATCGGCTCTCGTCCCAGCTAACACCGGGCGGTCCGGGCGGCACAGCTGTTTGCGGTGTCTTGCCGCCCGGTTCGTGCGGGACGACACTGTGGTCATGGCCGCTCGCACGGCTCCCGACGCGATCCGCGACGCGGTGTCGGCTGCGCGCCGGGCACCGTCCCTGCACAACAGTCAGCCGTGGTCGTGGGTTTTCAGCTGCGGCAGCCTGGAACTGCATGCCGACCGCACCCGTGCGCTGCCGGTCGTGGATCCGTCGGCCCGGCAGATGGTGATCAGTTGCGGTGCGATGCTGCATCATCTCGAGGTGTCGGTCGCCGCGCACGGGTTCGGGGTGCGGATCGAGCGTCTCCCGGATCCGGGGAATCCGCTGCTGCTGGCGTCGGTGGCGTTCGTGCCGGGCGGTGCGTCGGACCGGTCCCGGGCGTTGTGTGCCGTGGTCGAGGGGCGGTGGACGGACCGTCGTGTGTTCGGTCCGCCGGCGTCCGCCGCCCTGGCCGGGCTCGACGGTGTCGTCGGCCGGCATGCGGTGTCGATGACGGTGCTCGGGGCGGACGGGCCGAGCCGGTTGGCGGAGGCGACCCGGGTGAGTGCGGCGCTGCGCCGGCACGACGCGGCCTATCACGCCGAGTTGTTCTGGTGGACCGGCCACTCCGACGAGGTCGTCGGTGTGCCGACCGGTGCGCTGCCCGACGACGGGGTCGTGGAGGTGGCGCGCCGTTTTCCTCACGGCACGCTGGAGTCGGGTTCCGGTCCGGACCGGGCGGCGTTGGCGGTGCTCGGCACCGAGTCGGACACCCGGTTGGACTGGCTGCGGTGCGGTGAGGCGCTGTCGGAGTTGCTGCTCGACGCGACGGTGCGGGGTCTGGCGACGTGTTCGCTGACGCACCTGACGGAGATCGCGGCGAGCCGCGAGATGGTGCGGGCGGCCGCGGGGTCGCGCGGGCGTGGGACCCGGTTCCCGCAGGTGGTGGTGCGGATCGGGGAACCGTCGGCGGGCGGCGTCGTGGTGCAGAGAACCGGTCGGCGTCGCCTCGACGACGTGTGGCGTGACGCGGGCGTCTAGTCGGGGTCGGCGGCCCACCGGTCGAGGGCGATCCGGACGGAGTGCTCGACGGTTCCGGTGGTGTCGATGTCGGTGACACCGGGCCACGGGTCGAGGTCGGCGGCCATCGCGGTCGCCACCGCGGGCGTGGCCTCCGAGTCGGGGTCCCGACGGGCGGCGGCCCGCTCCCGCAGCCGGGCGGCGGCGACGTCGGCGGGCACGGTGCACCGCAGTGACAGCAGGTCGGCGTGGGCCCGGGTGGCCGTTTCGGAGGCGTGTCGGCGCAGCGTCTCGTCGCTCCACGAGGCGTCGAGCACGACCGACCGGCCGTGGTTCAGTGCCTGCATGGCGTGGTCGAGCATCGTCGCGTAGACGAGCGCGGTCGATTCCGGGGAGTAGCGGCCGGTGCGGTAGCCGGCGGACGGCCTCGCGGCGCGGTCGTCGGCGAAGATTTCCCGCCGGATCCGGTCGCTCGACACCAGCACGGCGCCGGTCGCGTCGGCCAGGCGGGATGCCACGGTCGATTTTCCGGTCGCGGGGACACCACCGACGAGCGCGAGGCGAACCGCACCGCGGGCGAGGTGCGATTCGGCGAGCGCGAGGTGGCGGCGGGCGTCCTGCGCGGAGTCGTCGCGCCCCTGGAGGTATCGCACGCAGTCGACCTTGGCGCGCATGAACGCGCGGTAGGCGATGTAGTGGTGCTCGAGCGACGCCGGCGCGGTGTCACCGATCCGCGAGGTGTAGCGCCGGAGCAGGCGTGTCCCGAGCTCCGGGTAGCCGAGGAATTCGAGATCCATTGCGAGGCAGGCCGTGTCATCGAGTCCGTCGACGTAGCGGAGCCTGTCGTCGAACTCGAGACAGTCCAGGATGCGGGGGCCGTCGGCGAGACAGAAGATGTCGTCGGCGAGCAGGTCGGCGTGCCCGTCGACGATGCGACGTTCGGCGATCCGGGCAGCGAACAGCGGCCCGCGCCCGTCCAGGTACCGGTCGACGGCACGTCGGAGGCGGTCGAGCCGATCCGCGGCGAGAACGCTCTGGTCGAGCTGGCGTGTCTCGCGGATGTTGTCGTGCCACCGCCGCCGCACCGCGTCGGCGGTGCCCTCGCGGTCGATCGTGGGCCCGCGATCGGCGCCGCGGTGGAAGTCGGCGACGATCTCGGCGATCGCGTCGATCTGCGCGTGCACCGCGGACGGCACGGAGTCCGGTGCGGTGGCGGCCACGATCGTCGACAGCCGTGCCGGGTCGGGCATCCGCCGCATCACCACCAGCGGCTCCCCGTCGCCGCCGCCCGGGTCGCCGAGTTCGGACACGCCGAGGTACACGTCGGGGGCGAGCCGGCGATTCAACTCCACCTCGCGGTCACACGCCGTGCGGCGGGCGGCGCGGGTGCGGAAGTCGAGGAACTCCGTGCGGATCGGCTTCTTGGACTTGTACACGCGGTCGCCGAGGAGGATCACCACCCCGGAGTGCGTCTCCCGTAGTGCGGCGAAGGGCCGATCCGGTGCGGGGTCCAACGAGGTCAGCCGGCCTCGCCGTGCTCGTCGTAGTGGCCTTCGTGTTCGGCGTGGCGATGGCCGTCGTGAAGGTAGTCGACGTGGTCGCCGTGCTGGACGGTCTCGTGGCCGCAGTCCTTGCCGTGGACGTGCGGGTGATCGCTCGGGTCGTGTGGCTGGTGCTCCGGGGTCGTCATGACGGTTCCTTTCGGTCCACTCCACGCTGGCACCCTCCACGGTAGTGCGGGTGGCCGCGCGGGGTCAGCGGAAACGTTCGGCGGCCCGCGCCATCGCGACCAACCGGTCGGCGAGCGCGCCGAGTTCGGTCCGATCGGCGTCCTCGGCGACGGCCGTGGCGACATCCTCCGCCGCGCACCGTAACTCGAACATCCGGTCGGACAGGGCCGAGGCCTCGTCCGTGGTCAGGACGACCGCGTCGGTCGGAATGGATGTGCCCTTGACGGCGTTGCGCTGCTCGTAGGCGCGCTGGCGGCACGATTGGCGGCAGTATCGGCGGCGGCGTCCGATTCCTGCGGGGGCCACCGCGCGGCCGCACCACACGCAGGATTCGGGTCTTCGGGAAGCTACGGCCATGGACGCACACCTTACTGCGGGCCCTGCAGGCCTTCCCGGTAAGATGGGGCGGTTGCATTCACGTGAGGCTCGGGAACGTTTCGGGATTCCGGGACGTTGTAGAGGGTTGTGAACGCTCGGTGCGCCATTGCAGGCGAGCTGGCGCGGCGGAAGAACGAGGAGAGGACACCCCATGGCAGATCGAGTACTTCGAGGCAGCCGACTCGGTGCGGTGAGCTACGAGACCGACCGCGACCACGATCTGGCGCCCCGTCGTATGGCTCGTTACCGGTGTGACAACGGTGAGGAGTTCGACGTCCCGTTCGCCGACGAGGCCGAGATCCCCGGCACCTGGATGTGCAAGAACGGCCTCGAGGGCACCCTGCTGGAGGGCACCGCGCCCGAGGCGAAGAAGGTCAAGCCCCCGCGCACCCACTGGGACATGCTGCTGGAGCGTCGTTCGGTGGAGGAGCTCGAGGAACTGCTCAAGGAGCGCCTGGACCTGCTCAAGGCGAAGCGACGCGGCGCATAGTCCGCTAGCACGAACACTTCGGCGGCGCCGTCACGGAAATCTTCCGTGACGGCGCCGCTGTCCGTTCCGGCCGCGGTGTACGGGGCGCCCCGACCCGGACGGACGTGTTTCCCGGTGGAAACGCCCGATCAGCAGTTGCTCGGTGCGGGTTCCCCGCGGAACCGGGCGTCGAGGTAGTCCAGGGCTCGCGGCGCCCCCAGTACCGCGGTGGTGAGATGGTCCGGGCTCGGGAACAACTCCGATTCGACCCTCGCGCCGGCCCGGCAGTACCGCTGCACGGTCGCGACGATCGAGTCGACGGGGATCAGCGCGTCGGTGGGGCTGTGCCATTCGTACAGCGGCGCGGTGGGCACGCCCGGATACTGCTCGACGCTGTTGTCGGCGAGTACCGCCGCGGCGGCCGGGCTGGTGAGCAGGTCGGTGGCCCGGGAGATCTCCGCTGCGCTGTGTCCTGCGCCGGTGGTGAGGATGTCGTTGGTGCAGGCGTCGGCGACCGCGTTGCGCATCGCGATCCCCTTGTCGTTGAGTTGGGCGCTGATGGGCAGCAGGTCCGGGTACTCCCGTTCGAGCCCGATCGCGGCCGCGAGTGCCAGCCCGAATGCGGGGTGGGGGGTGGTGCCCAGCGCCTGTGCCATCTTGCCGATGTTCATCGGCGCCCCACCGGAGGCGACCCCGACGATGTCGAGTTCGGGCGCGTACGAGGGGGCGAGCGCCGCGGCGAACGAGGTGGCCATCGCCCCGCCGGAGTACCCCGCCAGGCCGATCGGGCTTCCGGCCAGTCCCAGCTCTGGCACGCGCTGCGCCGCGCGGACTCCGTCGAGGGTGATCTGCCCGCCCAGGCGAGCCGCGCCGTACGCACTGGTGGGGCCCAAGTGGTCGGGTAGGGCGACGGTCCAACCGCGGGCGAGTGCGACGTTGAGGGCCGGTGCCTCGCGGATCATCAGGTTGGGATCGGCGGTGTAGAGCGCCCGCGACGGGGCGCAGGTCGCGCCGAGGGCGTTGATGATGTGCTGGAGTGACAGCAGGGGGCCGTCGGGTTGCTTGCCCTCCGGTGCGAGGACGGTGGTGACGGCGGCGATCGGCCGGTTCGCGGAGTTCGTCGATCGGAACTTGATCTGCCACACCGACGTGTTCGGGAACTGCGGCAGCGGCGGCATGCGGCGGACGGCGAGGACGTCCCCGGGGATCGTGCCGTTCGTGGCGTCCTGCTGACTGTAGAAGGGGTCGGGGTCGGCGACCGGATAGATCGGTGACGCCGAGACCGTCGTCGGCGCGACGACGCTCACGCAGCCGATCGCGAGGGCCGCGGCGAACACGAGGCCGCGGGCCGCGGCGGACCGCGTCCGGGACGGTGGTGATTGTGGCGGGCGTGCCAGGAACGGCATCGATATCCTCCCCCGGAGTCCCGAGATCCCCGGACTCCATTCTCGAATTGTGCGTTATTGCCGAATTGTGTTTTGTGGGAGTTTCCGGGTGTTTCCCCGAATGCCGAAATATGCTCCCGCCGTGGTCATTCGACCGGTCGGCGACTCAGCCTAAGCGAACCTCCCGGCGCGGCACGGGAATCCGGTGAACGACATTGTGCGACGGCAGTATTCGTCGTCCGGATACAGCACGGGCGGGCGCGGCGCAATCGGATCCGGAAACAACGGAGCAGGTCGTGACCGCACCGTCACCGAACTGTTCGATGACCCACCGGACCGCCATCCGATATGCGGTAAGGATTCGCCTCGCTCTGTCCCCCGTGCCATCATGAAGGGAACGCACACAGCTAGCGGAATCGGCTGACGCGATGGCTCGAAGAACTACCGCGCCGGTCCCACAGACGTAAGGCGAGGTGGCGCATGGACGACACCAACGGCTCGGAGAGAGCCGACACCGCAGGGATACACCCGGGGCGGATCGCTACCGACCAGCCGGGACTGGTGCAGTTGCGAGCCGAACTCGACGCCATCGACCGCCGACTGCTCGAGGACATCCGTGACCGGGTCGACGTGTGTGTCCGGATCGCCGAGGTCAAGCGCCACCAGGGAATTCCGATGATGCAGCCGAGTCGCGTTGACCTGGTGCAGGCGCGGGCCGCCGAGTTCGCTCACGCGAACGGGTTGTCACCGGAGTTCCTCCGCCGACTGTACGACCTGATGATCGGCGAGACGTGCCGCGTCGAGGACGTCGTCATCGGGGCGGACGGCGACGCGAACCGGGTAACGAGCTGACGGCGCCATGTCGACCCGCACGCTCCTGATCGACAACTACGACTCGTTCACCTACAACCTCTACAGCCTGCTGGCCGGGGTGAACGGCGAACCACCGTGTGTGGTGAAGAACGATGTGGACTGGGCATCGGTGGATGTGCAGTCCTTCGACAACATCGTGGTCTCGCCCGGCCCGGGGCGTCCGGATCGCAAGCGGGACTTCGGCGTCAGTGCCCGCGCCATCGCGAATCGGGAAATTCCGGTGCTCGGCGTGTGCCTGGGGCACCAGGGTCTGTGCCATCTGTTCGGCAGCAAGGTCGAGCTGGCGCCGGAGCCGATGCACGGCCGGCTGTCACCGATCCGGCACGACGGCGCCGGGATCTTCTCCGGCATCCCCTCCCCGTTCCAGGCCGTGCGCTACCACTCGCTGATCGTCGAGTCCCTGCCGCCGGAACTCGAGCAGCAGGCCTGGACGGACGACGGCCTCGTCATGGCCGCGAAGCATCGCCGGCAACCGCTGTGGGGCGTGCAGTTCCATCCGGAGTCGATCTGCACGCAGTACGGGCGCGAACTGATGGGCAACTTCCGGGACCTGACGCCGACACGGTCCGGCCGGTCGCCGTCACGGCCGGTGACGACCCGTTCCGCGGATGCCGCGGCCGCGGAGACTTCGGCGTCTTCAGAGACTTCGGCGTCTCCAGAGTCTTCGGAGGCAGCAGAGCCGGCAGAGTTTCCCGAGGCAGGAACCCCGCCGACGGCGGGGTCGCGGTACGTCGTGCACTCGCGGCGGGTGGATCGCGCCGTCGATCCGCAGGACGTGTACAGCCGGCTGTTCGCGGACGGACCGGACAGCTTCTGGCTGGACGGCAGCGCCGCGAACGAACCGGAGTCACGTTTCTCGGTGATGGGCGACTGTTCGGGTCCGTTGGCCGAGTACGTCACGTACCGGGTGGCGGAGACGACGGTCTGTGTGCACCGCGGCGGCCGCCCTGTGGAGTCGGTGCACCAACGGTTCTTCGACTACATCGACGAGCAGTTGCGGGACCGCGCCGTGCCGCCGATCCCGGACCTGCCGTTCGCGTTCGGCCTCGGTTACGTCGGCTACCTCGGCTACGAACTCAAGGCCGACGCCGGCAGTCAGTTGGTGCACACGTCGCCGACGGCCGACGCGGCGTTCGTGTTCGCCGACCGGGCGGTGGTGATCGACCACCTCGGTGGCCGCTGCTACCTGCTCGCGCTCAGTGAGGACCCCGACGATCCGCGGGTACCGGAGTGGTTCGAGGCGATCGAGGCCGCGATCGGTGAACTGGACGAGGCGGTGGAGTCTCCTCCCCCGCATCCGCTCGTCAAGCTCGAGGACGACACCGAGCCACGGCTGCGGCACGACCGCGACGAGTATCTGGCGCTGGTCGGCCAGTGCCTGGACGAGATCCGGTCCGGTGAGTCGTACGAGGTGTGCCTGACGAATGCCGCGACGGTGGATCGGGTGATCGATCCGCTGCAGAGTTACGAGACGCTGCGCGAGATCAGCCCCACCCCGTACAGTGCGCTGCTGCAGTTCTCGGGGGTGGCGGTGCTCAGCGCGTCGCCGGAGCGGTTCCTGCGGATCGGGGTTGACCGGGTCGTCGAATCGAAGCCGATCAAGGGCACCCGGCCCCGTGATGCGCGACCCGAGCAGGATGCGGCGCTGCGACAGGACCTGCTCGACAGCGAGAAGGACCGCGCGGAGAACCTGATGATCGTCGACCTGGTGCGCAACGACCTGTCCCGGGTGTGTGTCCCGGGGTCGGTGCACGTGCCGAAGCTGTTCGACGTCGAAACGTACGCCCCGGTGCACCAATTGGTCTCGACGGTCCGCGGGACCCTGCGCGACGACGTGTCGACGGTGGCGTGCGTGCGGGCCGCGTTCCCCGGCGGATCGATGACCGGCGCCCCGAAGCTGCGCACGATGGAGATCATCGACAAGCTCGAGGAGGGGCCGCGCGGGGTGTATTCCGGTGCCATCGGCTACTTCTCGATCAACGGGACGGCCGACTTCTCGATCGTCATCCGGACGATGGTCGCAACCGACGACCGCGTGACGTTCGGGGTGGGCGGTGCGATCGTGGCGCTGTCGGATCCGGAGGAGGAACTCGAGGAGACGATGGTCAAGGCCGTGACGATGCGGCGGTGCCTGTCGGTGACCACGAGCCCCGACGGTGAGAGCTCCGACGGCAGGGACCGATGACGGCGCCGGTGGACCGGGTGACCGGCCGTCTCGCGGTCGTGGGCGGCGGCGGTGCGGTCGGGTCGATGCTGGTGGCGCTGCTGCGCGCCGGCGGCGACGGCCACGTCACGGTCGTCGACCGGGCCGACGAGACCGGTCCGGGCGACGACGCGGGCCGGGTCACCGGGGACGTGATCGCGCCGGACGCGGCGGTGCGCGGGGTGCTCGCCGGCGCCGACACGGTGGTGCTGGCGGTGCCCGAACAGGTCGCGATCGCGGCGGTGCCCACGCTGAGCCGGATCCTGCGGCCGGGTGCTCTGCTGGTCGAGACGCTGTCGGTGAAGACACGGATCCACCGGGTGCTGCTCGACGCCGGGCCGGGATGGTCTGCGGTGGGGATCAATCCGATGTTCGCACCCGGGTTGGGGATGGCGGGACGGCCGGTGGCCGCGGTGATCCATCGGCCCGCGCCGGCGGTGGACCGGTTCCTGGGCACGGTCGGCGACTGGGGCGCCCGGGTGGTCCGGGTCAGTGCCGACGAACACGACCGGGTCGCGGCGGCGACGCAGGCGCTGACGCACGCGGGTGTGCTGGCGTTCGGGCTGGCGTTGGCCGAATTGGGCGTCGACCCGGGCACGGCGGCCGCGCTCGCGCCGCCGCCGCACACGACGTTGCTGGCGCTGCTCGCGCGTGTCGGGTCCGGGGCGCCGGAGGTCTACCACGATGTACAGGCGGGCAATCCGTCCGCCGCCCGGGCGCGGGCGGCGCTGGCATCCGGGCTGTCCCGGCTGTCGGAGGTGGTCGACCGCGGTGACGAGCGGGACTTCGGGGTCCTCATGGCCGACGCCGTCGGCCCCCTCGGGGATCGGGTCGAGGACTATCGGCGACTGTGCGCGGACCTCTTCGCGGGGCTGCGTGAACCGCCGCACGGGAACGGGGGGACGCGGTGACCGACAACCCGTTCGGCGACGAGGCCGCCGACCACGAGACGCTGCTGCGACTGCCGTCGCTGCCGCCGTTCGATCCGTCGGACCCGGTCGAGAGCGCGATCATCGAGAGCCTGGCCGGGAGTTGGCCGCGGCGGGCGACGGTGAAGCGACCCGAACCCGACCTGGACGAGCTGTTCGACCCGGCCAAGGCGGACTACCCCGAGGCGTTGCTCCCGTTCCACGACCACGACCGGTTCCGCGGTCTGGACGAGCCCACCCGCGGCCGGATCCTGGCCTGGGCGTGGATCGCCTACAACAAGAACGTGATGGACGTCGAACAGTACGTGGTCAATCCGGGCTTCCGGCTGCTGTCGCAGGACGCGTTCGGGACCGGACTGGGCGACACCCTCACAGTCGCGACGCTGCAGGCGATGGTCGACGAGCAGTACCACACGCTGATGCACCTCAATGCGAGCGCACTGACCCGGCGGCGTCGGGGCTGGCAGCTGACCGAGGGCCGACTTCCGTACGGGCCCACCGTGCGCCGGCATCACGCGGCCGTCGCCGCCGCGGACACCGCCCGGGAGTCGGCGCTGGTGAGCCTGGCGTTCACGACCGTCGCGGAGACCTCGATCAGTGCGTATCTTGGGTTGATGACCGACGACGACAACGTGCAACCGGTCAACCGGGCGACGGTGGTGCTGCACCGGCGGGACGAGTACTGCCACTCGTCGATCGCCGGGGAACTGTTGAAGATCGTGTTCGAGCGTCTCGACGGCGACGACCGGCGGATCCTGCTCGCCGGGTTGGCCGACGGACTCGAGGCGTTCCGCGCCAACGACTTCGCGACGTGGACGGCGGTGATGGAGGCGGAGAACGTCCGAGGCGGCCCGGCGATGGTGGCCGATGCTGCCCACGAGGCCGGCCGGCAGCAGTTGGTGCAGGACTGCAGTGCGATCCGCCGCCTGTGCGACGACCTCGGGGTGAGCGACGACGTCCCCTACCGGTGGTGAGACACCGGTAGGGCTACCGGGTCGTCCGCTCGCTCACGGTGTGGCGTTGAGCCATTCGTAGAACGCCGGTTCCACCGCGGGATTCGAGGTCGTGATCCCGTTGTAGGCGCCGACGGCCGCGCCGATCCCGGCGCCGAGGATGCAGCCGGCGATGAAGTTCGGGAAGATCGACACGCAGCCGATCCCGAGTCCGGTACCGACACCCGTCGCCATGGCGGCCGGGCCGCCGCGTTCCCATCCCACCGCGATCTCGCGCATGAGGTTGTCCTGTGCCGTCTGCTTGTCGACGACGGGTGTCGCGGACGGGACGGCGACGTCGCCGGGTGCGGCGGCGGGCGCCGCAGTGGCGGTGGCGGTGCCGACTCCGGCCCCGAGCGCGACGACGACGAGACCCGACGCGGCCGCAGCCTTCGCGGCCAGCGCGAGGTTCGTGGCCTTCGGAAGATTCATGGCGCTCTCCAAACTGTGTGGACGGAAAGACGATCCAGTGCGTTCGACGCTAGTCCCTGCCGGTCTCCTCCGCTGCGGATCGGTGGTGTTGGTTGTGAATGCGAACTTTGTTGCGGCAGGACCGATTTCAATGTTTCACGAGGTAATTCTCGAGCAGTGGCCCGATCTCGGCGAGCGCGGTCGGCTCTATCATCTGGTTGTGTTCGCAGTCGATCGTGAACTCGTGGATCCGGCCGGTGACCGCGGACTCCCAGACCTGCGGTGAATGCTCCTGCGCGTCATGCTCGCTGCCGTCGCCGAGACCGGCGGTGAAGAACAGCAGGTCCCCGTCGAACACGCCCGGCTGGTAGCGGTTCATGATGCGCGCCGACGTGGTGAAACCGTCGTTGATCCGCTTCAGGTGGGCGGGCGTCAAACCTGTTTCCTGCCCGAGTGATTCGTTGAGCAGTTCGACGGCCTGCGTGTACGTGAGGTCGCGGACGTCGCTGTACGGCGCCAGGTCCAGCCCGAGGCCCTCGAGCAGCTCGACCACCGTCAGGTGCTCGGGTTCCTCCTCATCCTCGGTGAGGTAGCTGTCCATGATCGCGAGGGTCGCGACCTCCTCCCCGGCGTTGCGGAGTTCGACGGCCATGGCGTGCCCGATCACCCCGCCCAACGACCACCCGAGCAGGTGGTAGGGGCCGTGCGGCTGCACGATCCGGATCTCCTCGACGTACCGGTGCGCGAGCTGCTGCACCGACTCGAAGTCCGGGCCGCCGCTCAGCAGCGGCAGTTGCAGCCCGTACGCGGGGCGGTCCTTGGCCAGGTACTGCACCAGTCCCGCGTACCCCCACGACAGCCCGATCCCCGGATGCACGCAGAACAGCGGCGGGCGGTCCCCGCTCGGGCGCAGCGGGATCACCACCCCGAGCGCGTCGTCGACCGGGGAATCGCGGTGGCCGAGGTAGCCGACCGGCAGGTCGATCCGCTTGGCGAGCCCGGACGGTGTCGGGTCCAGGAACATCGTCTGCAGCGGTATCTGGCGTCCGAGCCGCGACTGCAGTTCGGACATGATGCGGGTCGCGATGATGGAGTTGCCGCCGAGATCGAAGAAGCTGTCGTCGATGCCGACGTGCTCGATGCCGAGGACGTCGGCGAACACCTCGGTCACGGCCCGTTCCGTCGCGGTGGTCGGCGGACGGAACTCGGTGGTCAACGACGTGAACTCCGGGGCCGGCAGCGCCCGTCGGTCCAGCTTGCCCACCGGGGTCAGGGGGATCTCGTCGAGCACCACCACCGCGGACGGCACCATGTGGGCGGGCAACTGCGCCGCGACGTGCGCACGCAGCTCACGCGACTGCACCGTGTACCCCTCGACGGGACGCACGTACGACGCGAGCAGGGTGTCGCCGGACGGTCCGGTGTGCCCGAGGGTCGCCGCGAACGTGACCGCCGGGTGCCGGGTGAGCACGGCGTCGATCTCACCGAGTTCGATGCGGAAGCCGCGCACCTTGACCTGGAAGTCGGAGCGGCCGATGTACTCGATGGTGCGGTCCGGCCGCCAGCGGACGACGTCGCCGGTGCGGTACATCCGGGCGCCGGGCTCCCCGAAGGGGTCGGCGACGAAGCGTTCGGCGGACAGCCCGGGCCGGTTGTGGTAGCCGCGGGCCAGGCCTGGGCCGGAGATGTACAGCTCGCCCGGCACCCCCACCGGGACCGGACGCAGGCGGCCGTCGAGGACGGCCTCGCGGAATCCGATCGCCGGGCCGCCGATGTCGACCGTTTCACCGGGCTGCATCGGGCCGCTGACACTGGCCTGGATGGTGGTCTCGGTGGGGCCGTAGCCGTTGAACATCCGGCGTCCGGGGGCCCACTTGGCGACCAGTTCCGGCGGGCAGGCCTCCCCCGCCACCGCGAGGACCCGCAGCGATTCGAGGCCCTCGTCCTCGATCGAGGCGAGCGCGGTCGGGGTGATGAAGCCGTGCGTGACGCCCTCGCGGGAGAGCAGTTCGGTCAGTTCGGTGCCGCCGTAGACGGTGGGCGGCACGATCACCAGCCGGGCACCGGCGCTGAACGCCATCATCATCTCGAACACCGAGGCGTCGAAACTCGGCGAGGCCAGGTGCGAGACCCTCGACTGCGGGGTGACGGTGAACCGGTTCCGCTCCTCGGCGGTGAGGTTCGCGATGCCCAGATGCGTGACGATGACGCCCTTCGGCCGGCCCGTCGATCCGGAGGTGTAGATCAGGTACGCCGGATGGGTGAGGTGCAGCGGGGCGGTGCGGTCGGTGTCGGTGACCGGCGCCGCCGACGCCCGGGCCAGGTCCGCGTCGAGTTCGCCGTCGTCGACGACGAGCCACGGCACCGTGTCCGGGAGGCGTTCACGCAGCGCCGACGTCGTCAGTCCGACCTTGCAGCCGGAGTCGGTCAGCATGTGCGCGATCCGGTCGGCCGGGTAGTTGGGGTCGACGGGGACGAACGCGGCACCGGACTTGGCGATCGCCCAGATCGACAGGATCTCCTCGGTGGATCGAGGCATTCCGAGGGCCACGAACGTCTCCGGGCCCACGCCGCGCGAGGCGAGCACCCGGGCCAGCCGGTTGGACTGCGCGTCGAGGTCCCGGTAGGTGACGGTCCGCCCGAGATAGGTCAGCGCGACGGCGTCGGGATCCACTGCGGCCGCCGCGGCCAGCAGTTCCGGCCACACGTGCGGCGACACCGCGGTCCGCCCGGCCGCCGGCGCCAGCTCGTCGAGTTCGGTGGCGTCGAGGATCTCGATGTCCCCGACCGCGCGGGCCGGGTCGGCGGTGACGGCCTCGAGTACCCGCACGAAGCGTTCCGTGAACGCCCGGACGGTGTGCTCGTCGAACAGGTCGGTCGCGAAGTCGAGGGACGCCTTGATCCCGGCCGGGGTGCCGTCGCCGGCGAACTCCTCCGCGAGTACGAGTTCGAGGTCTTCCTTCGCGACCTGCGCGTCGATGCCGACGCCCTCGACGACGAGGCCGGGCAGCTCGAGGCGCGGCCGTTCGTTGTTCTGGAACTCGATGGACACCTGGAACAGGGGCGAGTAGGACGTGGACCGGGGCGGGTTCAGCTCCTCCACGAGCCGTTCGAACGGCACCTCCGCGTGCCCGAACGCGGCCAGGTCGGCTTCTCGGACCTGCCGGAGGATGTCGTCGAACGAGGCGCCGTGGTCGACGCGGGTGCGTAGCACCAGGGTGTTGACGAACATGCCGACCAACTCGTCGAGCGCGACCTCGCCGCGGCCCGCGATGGGGGTGCCGATCGCGATGTCGTCGGTGTCGGCGAGGCGGGCGAGCAGCGTCGCCAGGGCCGCGTGCATCGCCATGAACAGGCTGGCGCCGTGGCGGTGCGCGATCGCGGTGATCCGGGTGTGGAGGTCGGTGGGGACCTCGAATTCGATGCGGCCGCCGTGGAAGCTCTGCTGCACCGGCCGCGGTCGGTCGGTGGGCAGCTGGATGACGTCGGGCAGCCCGGCGAGTTCGGTGGTCCAGAACTCGAGCTGGCGGCGCAGCAGCGAGTCCGGATCGCTGTCGGCGCCGAGCAGGTCGTGCTGCCACAGCGAGAAGTCCGCGTACTGGACCGGCAGCGGCGTCCACTGCGGGGCGGCGCCGGCGGCGCGGGCGGTGTAGGCGGCCATCAGATCCCGGCCGAGCGGGGCCATCGAGTACCCGTCGGCGCAGATGTGGTGCACGACGATCACCAGCACGTGTTCGGTCGGACCGCGCCGCAGCAGCTCCGCCCGCACCGGGGGCGCCGTGGTGACGTCGAACCCGGCGGAGGCGAACGCGACGATCCGTTCCCGCAGCGCGGCCTCGTCGGGCACGTCGACCGGGGTCAGTCCGGTGAGGACCTCGCCGACCGGCACGATGCGCTGCGACGGGACCCGGTCGACGACCGGGTAGGCGGTGCGCAGCGACTCGTGGCGCTCGAGGACGTCGCCGACCGCGGCGCGCAGCGCCTCGGTGTCGAGGTCTCCGCTGAGGTTGACGGCCATCGGGATGTTGTAGGCCGCCGACGCGGTGTCGAACTGGTTGATGAACCACATTCGCTGCTGCGCCAGCGACAGAGGGATCCGCGGGGGCCGCTCGCGCCGGGTCAGTTCCGGTCGCCGGTACGCGGCGGTGGTGTCGCGTTCGCGGGAGATCCACTGGGCGAGCGCGTGGATGGTCGGCGCCTCGAACAGCGCACGGACGGGGATGTCGGCGTCGAGGATGCTGCCGAGCCGGGCGGTGACCCGGGTCGCGATCAGCGAGTTGCCGCCCAGGTCGAAGAAGCTGTCGTCGATGCCGACCCGGTCGACGCCGAGGACCTCGGTGAAGATGTCCGACAGCGTGTACTCGAGAGGGTTGGTCGGCGCCCGGAACTCGCCGGTGCCGAATGTGAACTCCGGTGCGGGCAGTGCGCCGCGATCGAGCTTGCCGACCGGGGTGAGCGGGATCGCGTCGAGCACCGTGATCGCGGCCGGCACCATGTGCGCCGGCAGTCGCTCCGCGATCCGGTCGGTCAGGGCCGCGGGCACGATCGTGGCGTCGGTGCGGGGCACCACGTACGACACCAGCACCGTGTCCCCGGACGGTCCGGGCACCCCGAGGGTGGTGGCGACGCTGACGGTGGGATCGGCCATCAGTTCGGTGTCGATCTCGCCGAGTTCGATGCGGAAACCGCGCACCTTGACCTGGAAGTCGGAGCGGCCGACGTACTCGATGGTGTGATCCGGCCGCCAGCGCACGATGTCGCCGGTGCGGTACATCCGCTCCCCCGGCTTGCCGAACGGGTCGGCGACGAAGCGTTCCGCGGACAGCCCGGGCCGACGGTGGTACCCGCGGGCCAGGCCCGGGCCGGTGATGTACAGCTCGCCCGGCACCCCGACCGGGACCGGCTGCAGGCGCCCGTCGAGCACGAGTTCACCGACCCCTCGGATCGGTCCGCCGATGGTGATCGGGTCGCCGGGGGTCATCGGCACACTGATGTTCGACATGATCGTGGTCTCGGTGGGGCCGTACGCGTTGTGCAGCTCGCGGCCGGGCGCCCACCGGCTCACCAGGGCCGGCGGGCAGGCCTCGCCGCCCACGGCGACGTGGGTGAAGGTGTCCAACCCGGTGGGGTCGACGGTGCCGAGCGCCGCGGTGGTGACGAACGCGTGGGTGACGCGCTCGGACGCGATGAGGTGCGCGAGGTCGGCGCCGCCGAACACGGTGGGTTCGGCGATCACCATCGTCGCGCCCACCCCGAAGGCCTGCAGGTACTCGAACACCGCGCCGTCGAAGCTGGGGGTCGCGAAGTGCAGCGTCCGGGACCGCGGGGTCGCACCGAAGCGTTCCTGCTGGTCGAGGGCGAAGTTGTCGAGTCCCTGGTGGGTGACGACGACGCCCTTGGGTCGGCCCGTCGACCCGGAGGTGTACACCACGTACGCGGCGTGGTGCAGGCCGAGCGGGGCGAGCCGTTCGGCGGCGGTGACCGGTGCGTCGGAGTGGTCGTCGCACGCGGCCACGAACTCGGGGTCCTCGAGGGTCAGCCACGTCACGGTGTCGGGCAGGTCGTGTCGGTGTGCGGCGACGGTGAGTCCGAGGCCGGCGCCCGAGTCGGCGAGCATGTGCTCGATCCGTTCGAGCGGATAGTTGGGGTCGACCGGGACGAAGGCGCCGCCCGCCTTGGCGACCGCCCACACCGCGAGCACCGATTCGACGGATCGTGGAATACCCAGCGCCACATATGATTCCGGCCCGACGCCCTGGTCGATGAGGAACCGGGCGATGCGGGAGGAGCGGGTGTCGAGTTCACGGTAGGTGACCTCGCGCCCGGAGAACGACAGCGCGATCGCGGCCGGGTCCAGTGCGGCCGCGTCGGCGAAGATCTCCGGCAGGGTGCGGGTGGAACCACCGGGGGCACCGAGGACCGGTGCCAGTTCACGCCGTTCGGGCTCGGTCAGCAGGTCCAGCCGCGCCAGCGGCTGGTCGGGGTCGGCGACGAGGCGGTCGAGCACCACCGCGACGCGGGTCGCGATGGACTCCACGGCGGCGCGGTCGAAGAACTCGGGGAAGTACTCGAATTTGAGGTTGAGGCTGCCGTTCACCGACGCGACCAGCGACAGCGGGTAGTGGGCGGCGTCCCGGCCGTCGATGCCGGTGACCTTCATGCCGGCGATGTCGGTGTCGGCGGTGAGGGCCTGCCGGTCCACCGGGTAGGACTCGAACACCGTCAGGGTGTCGAACGTGGCGGCCGGTCCGGTGGCCTTCTGGATGTCGGCGAGACCGAGATAGTGGTGGTCGAGCAACTCTGCCTGCTCCCGCTGCACGCGGTCGAGGAGGTCGCCGAGGGTCTCGGTGGCGTCGAGGGTGACGCGGACGGGAAGCGTGTTGATGAACAGGCCCACCATCGACTCGATGCCGGGGATCTGCGGCGGGCGGCCCGAGACGGTGCCGCCGAACAGGACGTCGCTGCGCCCGGTCATCGCGCCCAGCACGATGCCCCACGCGACCTGGACGACGGTGTTCAGGGTCAGGCCCCGCTCCCGGACGAGGGAGCGCAGCATGTCGGTCTGCGTCGCCGACAACTCGCGCTCGAACTCCTCGGTGCCCGCCCCGGCGTCGGCGCCGCGGACGGCCGGTGCCAGCAGCGTCGGCTCCTCGAGTCCGGCGAGCGCCCGGCGCCACGCGTCCGTCGATTCGGTGGCGTCCTGCCGCGCCATCCACGCGAGGTAGTCGCGGTACGGATGCACTCGGGGCAGCGCCGAGGCGTCGCCGTCGGTGGCGTACAGCGTCAGCAGGTCCCGGAGCACCAGAGGCGTGGACCAGCCGTCGAGCAGGATGTGGTGGTTGGTGATGACCAGCCGGTGCTGCCCGTCGCCCAGGTCGACCAGCGTCATCCGGATCGCCGGGGCCGTCGTCAGGTCGAATCGGGTGAGGCGGTCGGCGCGGATCAGTTCCGCGAACCGGCGGGCGCGGGCGGTGGGGTCGAGTCGCGACAGGTCCACCGCGGTCCACGGCAGGGTCACGTGCTCGGGGATAACCTGCACCGTGCCCGCGGACTCGGCCCCGCCGCCGGGCGCGACGAACGCGGCCCGCAGGTTCGGGTGCCGGTCCAGCAGCGCCTGGCCGGCGCGCCACAGCCGGTCGGTGTCGACGGTGCCGCCCAGCGTCAGCGTCAACTGGACGAGGTATGCGTCGGCCGACTCGCCGGAGTACGCGGCGTGGAAGTGCAGGCCGGATTGCAGCGGCGACAGCGACCACACGTCCGACAGGTGCGGGAAGCGGTGCTCGAGCGCGTCGATGGTGGCCTGGTCGAGTCCCACCAGGTCCAGGTCCGACGGAGTCAGCCCGCCCGCGCCGGGATGTTCGGCGTGCCGCGCCAGCGCGGACAGGGCCCGCACCCACAGGTCGGCCAGTTCGCCGACGTCGACCGAGGCCAGGACGCCGCGGGGGAACGACCACGTCGCCCGCAGGCGCGGTCCCTCGGGGGTTTCGGTGACCACCGCGTTGACGTCGAGGACGTTCGCGACGGGCAGCGACGCATCGGGGGCGTCGTCGAGTTCGACATCGCCGACCGGGAGCCATCCCACGTCCCCGGCGGCGGCGGTGCCGCCGAGTCGGCCCAGATAGTTGAAGCTGACCTGCGGGACCGGCGCCGCGGCCAGCAGTGGGGCGGTCCGCGGGTCGAGGTAGCGCAGCATCCCGAAGCCGATGCCGTGGTCCGGGATCGCGAGCAACTGCTCCTTGACCGCCTTCATCGCCGCTCCGGCGGCCGGACCGGCGGCGAACGCGTCGTCGACGTCGATGCCGTCGAGGTCGAGTCGGATCGGGTAGATCGTGGTGAACCAGCCGACGGTGCGACCCAGGTCGGCGCCGGGCACCACCTGATCCTCGCGGCCGTGACCCTCGAGATTCACCAGCGCCGCGGCGGTGTCGTGGCCGCGGGTGCGGCGCCACCGGGTCAAGGCCATCGCGAGTGCCGCCAGCAACCCGTCGTTGACGTTGCCGTGGTACGCGTTCGGCACCGTGGTGAGCAGCGCCTCGGTGACCGCGGCGGGGAGTTCGACGGACACCTTGTCGACGGTGCCGGTGACGTCGACGGCCGGATCGAGTGGACGTGTCCCGATCACCGGGTCGTCCGTGGCCAGGACGGACCGCCACAGGTCGAGTTCGCGGTCGCGGCCGGGGGTGCCGCCGACCGCGGCGTCGGCCAGCGCGTGCGCCCACCGTCGCATCGAGGTTCCGGTGTCCGGCAGGTCGGGGACCTCCCCCGCATCGACGGCCGACCAGGCGGCCGCCAGATCGGGCACCAGGATCCGCCACGACACCCCGTCGACGGCGAGATGGTGGACCACCAGCAGCAGTCGTCCGCCGCGGGGTCCGGCGTCGAACCAGACCGCCTGCAACATGACCCCGGTCGACGGATCGAGCCGGCCGGCCGCCCGGTCCAGTTCGGTGGCGGCGGTCGCGGTGAAGGCGGGTCCGGTCGGCTCGTCCACCGGGACCCGGGTGACGAGGTCGGCGGCGGACACCGCGCCGACGGGCCGGACCTGCATGCTGGGCTCGCCGTGGTCGAGCGACTGCAGCAGTCCCCGCAGCATGTCGTGGCGGTCCACCACCGCCTGCAGGGTGCGGGTGAGGCGGTCGGCGTCGATCGCGGGCGGCAGCGCCAGCAGTGCGGTCTGCGTGTAGCGGCGGACGACGTCCCCGCCGCCGCGGCCCAGCAGCCAGCGCATGATCGGGGTCAACGGGAACTCGCCGACCCCGCCGCCGGGCAGTTCCTCGAGGTGAACCGGGGCGTCGCCGTCGGCGGCGGCCGCCACCGCGGCCAGGCCGGCGACGGAGCGGTGCTCGAACACGTCGCGTGGGGAGAACCCGATGCCTGCGGCCTTCGCCCGCGACACCAGCTGGATCGACATGATGCTGTCGCCGCCGAGCGCGAAGAACGAATCGTCCACACCGACCGCGTCGAGCCCGAGCACCTCGGCGAACAGGGCGGCGAGGACCCGCTCGGTGTCGGTCTGCGGGGCGCGGCCGCCCGTGGTGCGGGCCCCGAAATTCGGGTCCGGTAGGGCCCGGCGATCCAGTTTGCCGTTCGCGGTGAGCGGGAGTTCGTCGAGCACCACGAGGGCCGCGGGCACCATGTACGACGTCAGTTCGGCGCCGACGTGGTCGAGCAGGTCCTGCGGGTCGAGGTCGAAGCCCTGCTCGCGGACGGTGTAGCCGACCAGTCGCGCGGCGCCGTGCTCGCCCTGGTGGACGGTCACCACGGCCTGCGCGACACCCGGGTACCGCAGCAGCGCGGCCTCGATCTCGCCGAGCTCGATGCGGAACCCGCGGATCTTGACCTGGAAGTCACTGCGGCCCAGATATTCGAGGCGGCCGTCGCGGTTCCACCGGGCCAGGTCGCCGGTGCGGTACATGCGTTCACCGGGCCCGCCGAACGGGTCCGCGACGAACCGTCCCGAGGTGAGGGCGGAGCGGCCGAGGTAGCCGCGGGTGAGCTGGTCTCCGGCGACGTACATCTCGCCGGTCACCCCGGTCGGGACCGGCTGCAGACGGTCGTCGAGGACCATCACCCGCAGGCCCGGGATCGCCCGCCCGATCACGCTCCCGTTCGCGGCCGCCGCGAAGTCACGGTCGAGGTCGAGCCGGGTGACGTGGACGGTGGTCTCGGTGATGCCGTACATGTTGACCAGGCGCGGCGAGGTGTCCGGGTGCCGGGAGTACCACCGACCGAGCTGGCCCAGATCGAGCGCCTCGCCGCCGAACACGACGTACCGCAGCGCCAGTTCCGGGGCGGACGTGGAGGCGTCGCCGGCGAGGCGGTCGGCCTCGGCGAGCTGGTAGAAGGCGGTCGGGGTCTGGTTCAGCACCGTGACCTGTTCGCGGCGCAGCAGGTCGAGGAACATCTCCGGCGACCGTGCGGTGTAGAAGTCGACCACCACCAGCCGGCCGCCGTGCAGCAGCGGACCCCACAGTTCCCACACCGAGAAGTCGAACGCGTAGGAGTGGAACATCGTCCACACGTCGGTCTCGTCGAAACCGAACGTCGCGGTGGTGTTCTCGAACAGGGTGAGCACGTTGCGGTGGGTGACCTGGACGCCCTTGGGCCGGCCCGTCGAACCGGACGTGTAGATGACGTAGGCGACGTCGTCGGGACGCACCGGAATCCGGCGGTCGGCATCGGTGACCGGGCGGTCGGGTCGGCCCGCGACCGCGTCCACGACGGCGGTGTCGTCGAGGCGCACCAGCGGCACGTCGGTGGGCGGGATCGCGGCGGCGTCGGCCGCGGTGGTGAGCACGCACACCGGCGCGGAGTCGGCGAGCATGAACGCGAGCCGGTCCGCCGGGTAGGTGACGTCGACCGGCAGGTAACCGGCACCCGACTTGATCACCGCGAGCAGCGCGACCACCAGGTCCAGCGACCGCGGCAGTGCGACGGCGACGAGCGTTTCCGGGGCGGCACCGAGCGTGACGAGGTGCCGGGCGAGGCGGTTGGCGCGGGCGTCGAGTTCGGCGTAGTCGAGGGTGACTCCGTCGAAGGTGAGCGCGTCGGCGTCGGCGAACCGGGCCGCGGCGTCGGCGAACCGGTCGGCGAGGGTGGTCGCGGGCGCGCGGGACCCCGCGGCGTTCCAGTCCCGCAGCTGCGCGGTGAGTTCGGTGTCGGTGGCGATCCCGACGTCGCCGGTCGGTCGGGCCGGATCGGCGGTGAGGGCGTCGACCAGCCGGACGAACCGCTGGGCCAGCGCACCGACGGTGTCCGCGTCGAACAGGTCCGTCGCGTACGTGAAGGCCGCGGTGATCCCGGCCGGCACACCCTGCTCGTCGTGACGTTCGGCGAGGGTCAGCTGGAGGTCGAACTTGGCGACGGCCAGCTCCGCCTCCACCGGCTCGGCGACCAGGCCGGGCAGCTCCAGTCGGGGCAGCTCGTTGTTCTGGAACTCGAGCAGCACCTGGAACAGCGGCGAGTGCGCGGTCGACCGCTCGGGGGCCAGGACGTCGACGAGCCGCTCGAACGGCAGGTCCGCGTTCCCGAACGCCGCCAGGTCGAACTCCTTGGTCCGGGCGAGCAGGTCCTCGAAGCCGTCGGCGCCGTCGACCCGGCTGCGCAGCACCAGCGTGCCGACGAACATGCCCACCAGGTCGTCGAGTTCAGCCTCGCCGCGCCCCGCGATGGGGGTGCCGATCGCGATGTCGCCGCTGCCGCTCAGCTTGGCCAGCAGCACCGCCAGCGCGGCGTGCGCCGCCATGAACATGGTGGCGCCGTGGCGGCGCGCCACGTCGGCCAGCGACCGGTGCACGTCGGCGGGGATGTCGAAGTGAACACGGGCACCGTCGAAGCGCTGCCGGACCGGCCGCGGCCGGTCGGTGGGCAGCGCGAGCGCCTCGGGCAGGTCGGCCAGCGCCTCGGTCCAGAACGCGAGCTGGCGGCTGATCAGCGAGTCCGGGTCGTCCTCCGAGCCGAGCACGTCGCCCTGCCACAGCGCGAAGTCCGCGTACTGCACCGGCAGCGGCGCCCACTGTGGGACGTGGCCGCCGACCCGCGCCAGGTACGCGGTCATCACGTCCCGGGCCAGGGGCGCCATCGAGAACCCGTCGGCGCAGATGTGGTGCACCACGATCGCCAGGACGTGCTCGGTGGGTCCGAGCCGGAGCAGTTCGGCCCGCACCGGCACGGCGGCGGTGACATCGAAACCGCCGGAGATCAGCGCCGACACCCGGCCCGGCACGTCGCCGGGGGGAACCTCGATCACCGTCAGGTCCGGGGCTGCTTCGGCAGCCGGGACGATCCGTTGGACCGGCGTCCCGTCGACGGACGGGAAGAACGTGCGCAGCGACTCGTGCCGGTCCAGCACGTCGCGGACCGCGCCGCGCAGGGCGGCCGGGTCGAGTTCGCCGGACAGTCGCACCGCCAGCGGGATGTTGTAGGCCGCCGAGTCGGTGTCGAACTGGTTGATGAACCACATCCGCTTCTGCGCCAGCGACAGTGGGACGCGCCGCGGCCGCTGCGCCGGCACCAGCGGGGGCCGGTCCGCGGCCGTCTCCCGGTTCCGGTCGATCCAGCGGGCGAGGTGGTGGGCCGTCGGCGCCTCGAACAGGGCACGCACCCCGACGTCGACGCCGAGCGCCGTGCTGAGCCGGGCGGAGACCCGGGTCGCGATCAGCGAGTTGCCGCCCAGGTCGAAGAAGCTGTCGTCGACACCGATCCGTTCCAGCCCGAGGACCTCGGCGAACACGTCGGTGACGGTCTGCTCGACGGGATTGGTCGGCGCCCGGAACGTCGTCCCGGACGGCAGGAACTCCGGCTCCGGCAGCGCCGCCCGGTCCAGCTTGCCGATCGGGGTCATCGGGATCTCGTCGAGGATCATGATGCTCGACGGCACCATGTGGACCGGCAGCCGGGCCGCGGCGAAGTCCCGCAGTTCGCCGGGCTCGGGTCGGGCGCCGGCGTTCGGCAGCACGTACGTCACCAGGGCGGTGCCCCCGCCCGGGCCGGGCCGGCCGAGCGTGACCGCGAACCGGATCTCCGGATGGTCGCCGAGCACATTGTCGATGTCGCCGAGTTCGATGCGGAAGCCGCGGATCTTGACCTGGAAGTCGGACCGGCCGATGTACTCGACGGTGTGGTCGGGGCGCACCCGCACCACGTCGCCGGTGCGGTACATCCGCTCGCCGGGGGTCCCGTGCGGGTTGGCGACGAACCGGTCCGCGGTCAGACCGGGGCGGCGGTGGTAGCCGCGCGCCAGCCCGGACCCGGCGATGTACAGCTCGCCGGGCACCCCGGTGGGAACCGGCCGCAGGCTCGGGTCGAGGACGAGTTCGGTGACACCGCGCAGCGGGGCGCCGATGGTGACGGTCTCCCCTGCCACCAGCGGGGCGCTGATGTTCGCCATCACCGTCGCCTCGGTCGGTCCGTAGCCGTTGTAGAAGCGCCGGTCGTGCGCCCAGCGTGTCACCAGTTCCGGCGGCACGGCTTCGCCGCCGACGACGACCTCACGGAACTCGTCGAGCCCGGTCGGGTCGACGGTGGCGGCGGCGGCCGTGGTGACGAACGCGTGCGTGACGTGCTGGTCGCGGAGCAGGTCCGCGAGTTCGCGGCCGCCGTACACGGTGGTCGGGGCGATCACCATGGTGGCGGCGGCGCCGAACGCCAGCAGGTAGTCCAGGACCGCGGCGTCGAAGCTCGGTGTGGAGAAGTGCAGGGTCCGCGACGACGACACGGTCGCGAACCGGGTCAGGAAGTCGTCGGCCAGGTTGTCGAGTCCGGCGTGGGTGACGACGACACCCTTCGGGATGCCGGTGGTGCCGGAGGTGTAGATCACGTAGGCGGGATGGGTCAGCCGCAGCGGCGCCGTCCGGTCGGTGTCGGTGACCGCGGCGGCCGATGCCGTGGCGCAGCCGGCCGCGAAACCGGGATCGTCGAGCACGTGCCACGGCACCGTGCCCGGGAGCCGGTCGTGGGCGCCCGCCACCGTGAGGCCGACGTCGGCGCCGGAGTCGTCGAGCATGAAGGCGATCCGCTCGGCCGGATAGTTCGGGTCGACGGGGACGAACGCGGCCCCGGTCTTGGTGACCGCCCACACCGCGACGATCGACTCGACCGACCGGGGAATGCCGAGGGCGACGAACGATTCCGGGCCGATCCCCTGCTCGACGAGCCGGCGGGCCAGCCGGTTCGACCGCTCGTCGAGTTCGCGGTACGAGACCTCGGTGGCGCCGGCGACCAGCGCGACGCCGTCGGGGTGCGCCGCGGCGGCGTCGGTCAACAGGGCCGGCAGGGTCCGGGCGGTGCGTCCGGGTCGGCCCCGCAGCGGCACCAGGTCGGCCCACTCGTCGTCGGAGAGCAGCCGCAGCCGGGCCAGCGGGCACTGCGGGTCCTCGGCGACGGCGGTGAGGATCCGGGTGACCCGGTCGGCGAGGGCCTGCGCGGTGGCCCGGTCGAACAGGTCCGGCAGGTACTCGAGCTTCATCCGCAGCCGGTCGTCGACGTTCGCGACCAGGGTCAGCGGGTAGTGGGCGGCATCGGCACCCTCGTGGATGTGCACCAGTCGCAGCCCGGCGATGTCCGCGTCGGTCACCGCGGCGCGGTCCACCGGGTACGACTCGAACACGGTGAGCGTGTCGAACGCCAGCACCGGCCCAGCCGCGTCCTGGATCTCCGTCAACCCAACATGGTGGTGGTCGAGCAGCCCCGCCTGCTCGGCCTGCACCCGGCGCAGCAGCTCGCCCACCGACTCGCGCGGATCGAGACGCACCCGCACCGGCAGCGTGTTGATGAACAGGCCGATCATCGACTCGATGCCGGGGATGTGCGGTGGCCGACCGGACACGGTGCCACCGAAGACGACGTCGTCGCGGCCGGTGAGCGCGCCGAGCACGATCGCCCACGCGGCCTGCATCATCGTGTTGAGGGTGACCCCGAGTTGGCGGCCGATCGAGGAGAGCCGGGCGGTGTCGGCCGTGTCGAGTGCCATCTCCACCGCGTCCGGCATCGTGGCCTGCTCGCGGGCCCGGTCGAGCGGTGCGAGCAGGGTCGGTTCCTCGAGGCCGCCGAGGGCGTCCGACCACGCCTGCACCGAGCGGGCGGTGTCCTGCGCGGCGATCCAGGCGAGGTAGTCGCGGTACGGATGCACCCGCGGCAGCGCCGAGGCGTCGCCGTCGGTGGCATACAGCGTCAGCAACTCCTGCATCATCAGCGGCGTCGACCAGCCGTCGAGCAGGATGTGGTGGTTGGTGAGCACCAGTCGGTGCTCGTCGGGGCCGGTGCGCACCAGCAGGAACCGGATCAGGGGCGCGGTGGCCATGTCGAATCGCTGCGCCCGGTCGTCGGCCAGCAGCCGGGACAGCTCCGCCGCCCGCACCGGCGCGTCCAGCTCGGACAGGTCGACGTCGATCCACGGCAGTTCGACGCGGTCGGCGATCACCTGCACCGGCGTGCCGTCGGCGGCGTGCACGAACGCGGCCCGCAGGTTGGGGTGCCGGTCGAGCATCGTCTGACCGGCCCGCCGCAGGCGCTGCGCGTCCGCGCCGCGCACGTCGAGCATCATCTGCACCATGTAGGCGTCGACGGACCGGTCCGCGATCTGCGCGTGGAACAGCAGACCGGACTGCAGCGGCGAGAGCGACCACACATCGGTCAGCGCCGGGAACCGCCGCTCGAGCCGTTCGATCTCGGCCTGGTCGAGCGCGACGAGGTCGAGGTCCGACGGCGTCGCCCCACCCGCGCCGGGTCGGGACACGTGCCGGGCGAGCGCGATCAGCGCCTCGCTCCACAGTCCCGCCAGCTCCTCCACCTCGGCGGCGGTCAGCACGCCCGCCGGGAACGCCCACGTCGCCCGGATGCGGGAGCCGTCCCGGCCGTCGGTGGTGACGGCGTTGATGTCGAGCACCGACGCGACCGGCAGGTCCGCGTCCTGCAGGATCCCCAGGTCGGCGTCGTCGGTCGGCACCCAGCCCGCGTCGCGCTGGTCGTCGGGCACGCTCGCGGTGAGCCGGCCCAGGTAGTTGAAGCTGACCTGGGGTGCCGGCAGCCCGCCGAGCGCGTGGTCACCGTCCGGGTCCAGGTAGCGCAGCATCCCGTAGCCGATGCCGTGATCGGGGACGGCGAGCAGCTGTTCCTTGACCGCCTTCACCGCGGCGCCGGCGCCGCGCCCGCCGTCGAACGCGTCGTCGATGTCCACCCCGGCCAGATCCAGCCGCACCGGGAACAGGGTGGTGAACCAGCCGACGGTCCGGCCCAGGTCGGCGCCGGGCAGCACATGGTCCTCACGCCCGTGCCCCTCGAGGGTGACCAACGCGTCGGTCGCCGCGATCCCCCGGCCGCGGCGCCACCGGACCAGTGCGAGTGCCAGCGCGGTCAGCAGTCCGTCGTTGACGCTGCCGCGGAACGCGTCCGGCACCGTCGTCAGCAGCGCCTCGGTGACGTCCGCGGACATCTCGACGGTGACGCTCTCGACCGTCGCCGCGACGTCGACGGCGGGGTCGAGGGGCCGTGACCCCAGGATCGGGTCGGGGCCGGTGAGCATCCCCCGCCACAGGTCCAGCTCGTCGCGGCGCTGCGGTGCGGCGTCGACGAGGCCGTGCGCCCACCGCCGCATCGAGGTACCCACCGGCGCGGGCTCCGGTCGCTCACCGGCGGCGATCCGCGTCCACGCGATCGCCAGGTCGGGCACCAGGATCCGCCACGACACCCCGTCGACGACCAGGTGGTGGACGACGACCAGCAGGCGGCCGCGGTCGGTGCCGGAATCGAGCCACACCACCTGGACCATCTGGCCGGCGGCCGGATCGAGCCGGTCCTCGGCGGCGTCGAGTTCGGTGCGCACGATCTCCGCGTAGGCGTCGGTGCCGGGGACCGCCCCGGTGACGTCCACGCGGCGGATCAGCCACTCGGCGTACACCGTTCCCGGCACCGGCACCGTCATCCGGTGCTCGCCGGGCCGGATGCGGGCGCGGAGCATGTCGTGCCGGTCCAGCACCGCCTGCAGTGCGCCCGCGAGCCCGGCCTCGTCGAGTCCGTCGGGCGCGGTGAGCAGCGCCGCCTGCGAGAACCGGTCGTGGGAGCCGCCGCGGCCGAGCAGCCAGCGGGCCACCGGCAGCAGCGGCACGTCGCCCAGCCCGCCGCCGTCGAGTTCGGCCAGCACCGTCGCGCCGGGACCGGCCTGGGCGATCGTGGCCAGCGCCGCGATCGTCTTGTGCTCGAAGACGTCCCGCGGGGAGAAGTGCAGGCCCAGCGCCTTGGCCCGCGACACCAGCTGGATCGACATGATGCTGTCGCCGCCGAGCGCGAAGAACGAATCGTCGACACCGACCGCGTCGAGCCCCAGCACGTCCGCGAACAGCCCGGCCAGTTCCTGCTCGCGGGGCGACTGCGGTGCCCGGCCGGTCGTGGCGCGTGTCCCGAAGTCCGGTGCGGGCAGCGCCCGGCGGTCCACCTTGCCGGCCGGACCGAGCGGCACCCGGTCGAGCACGGTCAGCGCGGACGGCACCATGTACGACGGCAGCAGCGTCCCGACGAAGTCGACGACCGCATCGACGTCGAGGTCGGCGCCGGGTTCGGGCACGACGTAACCGGCGAGCCGGCTCGCCGGCCCGGACCCGTCGACGGTGACGACGGCGGCCGCGACCCCGGCGTGGCGGCGCAGCGCCGACTCGATCTCGCCGAGTTCGATGCGGAACCCGCGGATCTTGACCTGGAAATCGGTGCGGCCCAGATACTCGAGCTGGCCGGACCCGTTCCAGCGCACCAGGTCGCCGGTGCGGTACATGCGTTCGCCGGGCCGGCCGAACGGGTTGGCGACGAAGCGTTCCCCGGTGATCCCGGGCCGGTCGTGGTAGCCGCGCGCCAGTCCCGATCCGAGGACGTACAGCTCGCCGGGCACCCCGCCGGGCACCGGGTGCAGGCGCGAATCGAGCACCACCGCCCCGGCACCCATCGGTGGCCGGCCGATGGTGACCGGCGCCCCGACGGCGAGCGGTTCGCTGACCGCCGCGACGACGGTGGCCTCGGTGGGCCCGTACGCGTTGAACATCCGCCGTCCCGGCGCCCACTGCGCGACCAGTTCCGGCGGGCACGCCTCGCCGCCGGTGACGACGCACTCGATCCGGTCCAGCCCGTCCGGGTCCACCGATCCGAGCGCGGCCGGGGTCACGAAGGCGTGGGTGACGGCGCCGTCGCGCAGCAGATCCCGTAGTTCGTCGCCGCCGAGCACGTCCGGGGGCGCGATCACCATCGTCGCGCCGGCCCCGATCGCCAGCAGCAGTTCGAGGATCGAGGCGTCGAAGCTCGGGGACGAGAAGTGCAGGGTCCGCGACGACGGCGTCACCCCGAACCGGGTGCGTTCCTCGGCCGCGAAGTTCGCCAGGCCGCGATGCGCGACGACGACGCCCTTCGGGGTGCCGGTCGACCCGGACGTGTAGATCAGGTACGCGGGATGGTCGAGCCGAAGGGGCCCGGTGCGGTCCGCGTCGGTGATCGGCCCGGCCGGGTGCCGGCGCACATTCTGCCGGACGTCCTCGTCGTCGAGCACGATCCAGTCGGTGGACTGCGGCAGTCCGGGGTGGTGCGCGGCGACGGTGAGACCGACGACGGCACCGGAATCGGTGAGCATGTGCGCGATCCGGTCCGGCGGATAGTTCGGGTCGACCGGCACGAACGCGGCCCCGGTCTTGGCCACCGCCCACGTCGCGGTCACCGACTCGAGCGAGCGGGCCAGGGCGAGGGCCACCACCGATTCCGGACCGACCCCGCGCGCGATCAGCAGCCGGGCCAGTCGATCCGAGCGGGTGTCGAGTTCGCGGTAGGACAGTTCCCGACCCTCGAACACCACCGCAGCGGACTCGGGGTCGATCACGGTCGCGGCCGCCAGCAGTTCGGGCAGTGTGCGGGCGGGCACACCGGCGCCCCCGCTCACCGGCGCCAGGGCCCCACGCTCGTCGGCGGTGAGCAGGTCGACGTCGCCGACCCGGGTGGCCGGGTCGGTGGTGACCGCGCGCAGCACCGCGGCGAACCGCTCGGCGAGCCGCGCGACGGTGGCGGGATCGAAAAGGTCCGTCGCGTACGTGAACCCGGCGGAGACCCCCTCCGGTTCCCCGGATTCGGCGAAGTCCTCGGTGAGGGTGAGCAACAGATCGAAGTTCGCGATGTCGGCCGCGGCATCGACGGTCGTGACGGTCAGCCCGGGCAGCTCCAGCCGGGGCCGATCGGTGTTGCGGAACTCGAGCATCACCTGGAACAGCGGCGTGTGCGCGGTGGAGCGTTCCGGGGCGAGCGCGTCGACGAGACGCTCGAACGGCAGGTCGGCGTGGTGGAAGGCGTCGAGGTCGGCGTCGCGGACCCCGGCGAGCAGCGCCGAGTAGGTGGCCTCCGGGTCGAACCGGCTGCGCAGCACCAGCGTGTTGACGAACATGCCGACGAGGTCGTCGAGCGCCGCCTCCCCGCGACCGGCGATCGGGGTGCCGATCGCGACGTCGTCGGTGTCGCCGAGCCGGGCCAGCAGGGCGGCGAGGGCGGCGTGCACGGCCATGAACACCGTCGAGTTGTGGCCGCGGGCGATCGCCACCAGACGTCGATGGGTGTCGGCGTCGATACGGAAGTCGTGCACCGCGCCCCGCATCGAGCGTTCCGCCGGCCGCGGCCGGTCGGTCGGCAGCTCGAGCACCTCGGGGAGCCCGTCGAGGGTGCGGGCCCAGTAGTCGAGCTGGGTCGAGAGCAGGCTGTCGGGGCTCTCGGTGCTGCCGAGCACCCGGTGCTGCCACGACGCGTAGTCGGCGTACTGCACCGGCAGCGGCTCCCACCCGGGCAGTTCCCCCGCGGAGCGGGCCACGTACGCGGTCATGAGGTCCCGCGCGAGCGGGGCCATCGAGAAGCCGTCCGCGCAGATGTGGTGGACGACGATGACGAGCACGTGACTGTGCGGGGCCACCCGCAGCAGCGCCGACCGGACGGGCGGGGCGAGCGTGACGTCGAATCCGGCGCCCCCGAACTCCGCGATCCGCTCCGGCACCTCGGCCTCCGGCACCGGGACCGCTTCCAGTTCCGGTACGACGGCGGCGGTCGGCAGCACCACCTGGGTGGGTTCACCGTCGACCATCGGGAACCGGGTGCGCAGCGATTCGTGCCGCTCGAGCACGTCGGTGATCGCGGCGCGCAGCGCGTCCCGGTCCAGGTCGCCGTCGAGGCGCACCGGCAGCACGACGTTGTACGCCGGCGACGTGGTGTCGAACTGGTTGATGAACCACATCCGCTTCTGCGCCAGCGACACCGGCACCGGTGTGGGCCGCACGCCCGCGGTCAGCGGCGCGCGACCGGCGCCGCGGGTGCCCGCGGACGCGATCCGCAGCGCCAGCGCGGACACGGTGGGGGCGTCGAAGACCTCACGCACCCCGATCCTGGTGTCGAGCGCGGAATTGACGCGCGCGACCAGGCGGGTCGCGGTCAGGGAGTTGCCGCCCAGGTCGAAGAAGCTGTCGTACACCCCCACCCGGGGCGCGCCGACCAGTTCGGCGAAGATCGCCGCGAGGATCTCCTCGACGGGGGTGCGGGGGGCGACGAACTCGGTTTCGGCGGACCCGAACTCGGGGGCGGGCAGCGCGCCGCGGTCCAGTTTGCCGGTGGCGCCGAGCGGGAACTCGTCGACGACGAGGATCTGGGCCGGCACCATGTACGCGGGCAGCGTCTCGGCGACCGCATCCCGCAGCGCGGCGGGGTCCAGCGTCACGGCAGCATCCCCGATGTCCCCGATGACGTACCCGATCAGGGCCTCGCCGACGATCTCGTCGCGGCGCACCACGACGACGGCCTGCGCGACCCCCGGCTGCGTCAGCAGCGCCGCCTCGACCTCGCCGAGTTCGATCCGCAGTCCCCGGAGCTTGACCTGGAAGTCGGTGCGGCCCAGATACTCGAGGGCGCCGCCGGGGCGCCAGCGCACCACGTCGCCGGTGCGGTACATCCGCGCACCGGGCGGGCCGAACGGGTCGGCGACGAACCGCTCCGCGGTCAGGTCCGGGCGGCCGACGTACCCGCGGGCCAGCTGCACGCCCGCCAGGTACAGCTCGCCGGGCACGCCCACCGGGACCGGATGCAGCCGCGCGTCGAGCACGAACACCTGTGTGTTCCACACCGGGGCGCCGATCGGCACGCTCACCCGATCGGTGTCGGTGTACTGCCGGTAGGTGACGTCGACCGCGGCCTCGGTGGGGCCGTACAGGTTGTGGAGTTCGGCACCGGAGGCGGCGGCGAACTCGACGAACGCGGCCGCTGTCGCGGGCGGCAGCGCCTCGCCGCTGCAGAACACGGTCCGCAGCGACCGGCACTGCTGCGGCCGGCCGCCGACGAGGAACGCCGCGAGCATCGACGGCACGAAGTGCGCGACGGTGACCCGCCGATCCTCGACGAGCTGCGACAGGTAGGCGGGATCGCGGTGCCCGTCGGGGATCGCGATCGCCAGGCTCGCGCCGGTCTGCAACGGCCAGAAGAACTCCCACACCGACACGTCGAACGTCGCGGGCGTCTTCTGCACCACCACGTCGGACGCGGTGAGCCGGTACCGGTCCTGCATCCACGACAACCGGTTCACGATCGAGCGGTGGCTCACCGCCACACCCTTGGGCCGGCCGGTCGAGCCCGACGTGTAGATGACGTACGCGACGGCGTCGGGGCGCAGCACGGTGCGACGCTCCTCGGGGCGGATCGGGCCCTCGTCCCGGCCGTCGAGGTCGAGCCGGTCGATCTCGACGACGTCCACCCCGGCGGGCAACCGGCCGCGGTCCCGGCGAGTTGCGAGCACACACACCGGTTGCGAGCTGTCGAGCACGTACTCGGTGCGGGCGTAGGGGTGGTCCGGGTCGAGTGGCACGTACGCGCCGCCCGCCTCGACGACCGCGTACATGGCGACGAGCAGGTCGAACGAACGCCGGATCGACAGCGCGACCCGCGTGTCCGGTCCCACCCCGCGGGCGATCAGCTCGCGGGCGAGGCGGTGCACGCGGGACGCGAACTGCGCGTACGTCAGTTCCTCGTCGCCGAACGTCAACGCCACCGCGTGCGGGGTGCGCCGGACCTGTGCGTCGAACAGGCCCGCGAGGGTGGCGTCGGGCACCGCGTGGGCGGTGGCGTTCCATTCCCCCAGCACCAGTTCGCGTTCGCCGTCGACGAGGACGTCGATGTCGCCGACCCGGACCGCGGTGTCGACGGTGACCGACTCGAGGATCCGCACGAACCGGTCCGCGAATCCCGCGACCGTGGCCGGGTCGAACAGGTCGGTCGCGTACGACACCGTCGCCTCGATGCTGCCGGGCCGGCCCTCCTCGTCGGCGTGCTCGGTGAGGATCCACTGCATGTCGAACTTGGCGGTGCCCGTCGCGATCTCGGATACCTCGACCGCCAGCCCGGGCAGCTCCAGCCGGTTCTGGTCGGTGCCGCCCTGCAGCACCAGCATCACCTGGAACAGCGGCGAGTACGCCCCCGAGCGCGGCGGATCGAGCACCTCGACCAGCCGCTCGAACGGGACGTCGGTGTTGCCGAGGGCGGCCAGGTCACCGGCGCGGGTGTGGGCCAGCAGATCGCTGAAGGTGACGTCCGGTTCCACCTGGGTGCGCAGCACCAGCGTGCCGGCGAACATGCCGATCAGGTCGTCGAGTTCGGCCTCACCGCGGCCCGACACCGGGGAGCCGATGGAGATGTCGGAGCTGCCGCTGGACCGGGCGAGCAGCACCGCGAGGGCGGCGTGCAGCACCATGAACAGGCTCGCCTCGCCCTCGCCGGCGACGTCGAGCAGCCGCCGGTGCAGGTGCGGTGCGATCGTGAAGTCGGCGACGGCGCCCCGCATCGACTGCTGCGGCGGCCGGGGCCGGTCGGTCGGCAACTCCAGCAGGTCGGGCGCACCCGCGAGTTCGCCGCGCCAGTGGTCGAGCTGACGCGAGAGCAGACTGTGCGGGTCGTCCTCCGAGCCGAGCAGGTCGCGCTGCCACAGCGAGTAGTCGGTGTACTGGACCGCGAGCGGCGTCCAGTCGGGTGCGGTGCCCGCGGACCGGGCGCCGTACGCGGCCATCACGTCCCGCGCCAGCGGGGTCATCGACAGACCGTCGGCGACGATGTGGTGCACCACCAGCGTCAGCACGTGCTCGGTGGGCCCGAGCTGCCACAGGTTCGCGCGCACCGGCGGCGCGGCCGTGACGTCGAACGGTGCCGCCGCGGCGGCCGTCATCCGCTGGGACAGTTCGTCCTCGGTCACCGGGACCGGTCGGAGGTCGACGGTGACCTCCGACGTCGGGCGCACCGACTGGACGGGGCCGTCCGGGGTGTTGGGGAACACCGTCCGCAACGACTCGTGCCGCTCGAAGACGTCCGCGAGCGCGGTCCGCAGCGCCGGGACGTCGAGGGCGCCGGTCATCGTCACCGCGATCGGGATGTTGTACGCCGCTGAGGTGGGGTCGAACTGGTTGACGAACCACATCCGCTGTTGCGCCGTCGACACCGGGACGGGGCCGTCGTGGTCCCGCGGTACCAGCGGGGGCCGGGCCCCGTGCCCGGGCCCGGCGGCCTCGACGCGGGCGGCGAGCTCACCGACGGTGGGGGCCTCGAACAGGTCGAGCACACCCAGTTCGGTGCCGAGGGTCGCGTTGATCCGGGCCACGATGCGGGTCGCGGTGAGCGAGTTGCCGCCCAGGTCGAAGAAGCTGTCGGTGGTGCCGATCCGTTCGACACCCAGCAACTCGGCGAACACCCCGGCGATCTTCTTCTCGTCGAGGGTGCTCGGTGCCCGGAATTCGCCGGTGCCCGTGTCGAACCGCGGTTCCGGCAGGGCACGCCGATCCAGTTTGCCGGCCGGGGTGAGCGGCAGAGACTCGAGTACGACGACGCTCGCGGGCACCATGTGCGGCGGCAGCACGTCCGCGACGTGGGTGATGATGTCGCCGGCGAGTCCGTTGCCGGCGCCACCGGCGTGGGGTTCCCGGGTGCCGTCGGGCTGGACGTAGGCCACCAGCAGCGTGTCCCCGGCCGGTCCCACGAACCCCGTCGCGAGCGCGAACCCCACCGCGGGATGCGAGCGCAGTGCCGCCTCCACCTCGCCGAGTTCGATGCGGTAGCCGCGGATCTTGATCTGGAAGTCGGTGCGGCCGAGATACTCGAGCGTGTACGCGTCCCCGGCCCTCTGCCAACGGACCAGGTCACCGGTGCGGTACATCCGTTCGCCGGGCCCGCCGAACGGGTTGGCGACGAAGCGTTCCGCGGTGATGCCGGGCCGGTCGTGGTAGCCGCGGGCCAGACCGTCGCCGTACACGTAGAGCTCACCGGCCACGCCGACCGGCACCGGCCGCAGCCGGCTGTCGAGCACCAGCGCCCCGGTCCCGAGCGGCGGGCTGCCGATGGTGACCTCGCGGCCCACCGCGAGCGGCGCGGACACGCTCGACACCACGGTCGCCTCGGTGGGTCCGTACGCGTTGAACATCCGGTGCCGGGGCGCCCACTGTTCGACGAGATACGGCGGGCAGGCCTCGCCGCCGGTCACGACGCATTCCAGCTCGGTGAGCGCCACCGGGTCGACCGATCCGAGCGCGGCGGGTGTCACGAACGCGTGGGTGACGCGCTCCTGCCGCAGCAGCCCGGTCAGTTCGGCGCCGCCGTAGATCGTCGGCGGCGCGATCACCATCGTCGCCCCGGCCCCGACCGCGAGCATCAGCTCGAGCACCGACGCGTCGAAGCTCGGGGACGAGAAGTGCAGGGTCCGCGACTCGGGCCGCACCCCGTACCGGACCCGTTCGTCCTCGGCGAAGTTCGCCAGGCCGCGGTGGGTCACCGTGACACCCTTCGGGGTGCCGGTCGAGCCGGACGTGTAGATGAGATACGCCGGATGGTCGATCCGGAGACCGGCGATCCGGTCGGCGTCGGTGACCGGATCCGCCGGCCACTGCCGCACCTGCTCGGCGAAACCGGGCGCATCGAGCACCAGTGTGGGGACCGTGTCGGCGACCGCGTCGGTGTGCGCCGCGACGGTCAGTGCCAGGAGCGCGCCGGAGTCGGTGAGCATGTGCTCGATCCGGTCGGGCGGATAGTTCGGGTCCACCGGCACGAACGCCGCGCCGGTCTTCGCGACCGCCCACACCGACGACACCGATTCGATGGATCGCGGCATCGACAGCGCCACCACCGCCTCGGGACCCACGCCCCGCGCGGCGAGCATGCGCGCCAACCGGTTCGACTGCTCGTCGAGTTCCCGGTAGGTGACCTCGCGGCCCTCGTGGACCAGCGCCACCCGCTCCGGGTCCCGCCGCGCGGCGTCGCCGAGCAGGTCGGCGAGCGTGCGGGGGGTGACACCGTCTCCGCCCCACACCCCGGACAGCGCCCGCCGTTCCTCGTCGCCGAGTAGGTCGATGTCGGCGACGGCGACGGACGCGTCGTCGAGTACCGCACCGAGCAACCGGAGCAGACGCGCCGCGAGCGCCTCGATGGTCGCGGCGTCGAACATGTCCGTCGCGTACGCGAACGAGGCGTCCATCCCGGCCGGCACCCGCTCGGACGCGGTGGCGCCGTCGGAGGCGAACCGTTCCTCGACGGTCAGCCTCAGATCCAGTGCGGACAGGTCGGGTCCCGCGTCGGTGCCCCGCACGATCAGGTCGTCGAGCTCGAGGTGCGGGGTGCGGCCGTCCCGGAACTCGAGCATCACCTGGAACAGCGGCGAGTGCGCGTTCTCCCGGGTGCGGTCCAGCGCCTCCACCAGCTGCGCGAACGGGGTCTCGGCGTGCCGGAACGCGTCCAGTTCGGACGCGCACACGTCGGTGAGCAGGTCGCCGAACGTGATCCCGGGCGGCAGCGCGGTGCGCAGGGCGACGGTGTTGACGAAGTCGCCGCCGGCACCGCGGCCGGCCACGGGCGTCCCGATCGCGATGTCGTCGACGTCGGCCAGCCGCGAGAGCAGCACCGCCAGCGCCGCGTGCACGGCCGCGAACACCGTGCAGCCACGGTCCGCGGCCAGCTCCACCAGGGCCCGGTGGATGCGCGGCGCGATCGTGAAGTCCACCCGATCCCCGTCCAGCGCCCGGCGCGACGGGCGCGGCCGGTCGGACGGCAACGACAGGATGTCGGGCAGCCCGGCCAGCTCGCGGGACCAGAACTCGAGCTGCGCCGCGGACCGCAGCAACTGCGCCCCCACCACCGAGCTCTCGGTGTGAAGCTCGGCGATGCGGGTGTCGGGGGGCGCGAGGACGAACTCGTCGACCAGTTCCAGGAACCGGCGGTGGTGGGTGCGCAGCACATCCTCGGTGTAGCGCCCCGGGTTCGCCCGGAACTCGACGAATGTCGTTGTCGGGGTGCCACTCTGGACGAAATTGATCAGCAGGTCCTCGACCGGGCCGGACGTGACGATGTGGTACTCGCCGACCATCGGCCCGAGCGTCATCTGCTGGTGGAACAGCATCACGTTCACCATCGGGCCGGCCAGTCCGCGCGCGGTGCCGGTCAACCCGGCGTCGCGGCGGATGTCCTCGATGCTGCACCGCTGGTGCCGCAACGCGCCCACCAACTCCAACTGGATCCGCCCGACCACGTCGGCGACGGTGTCGTTCGGCAGCACCGTCGCCCGCAGCGGTGCGACGTTGACCAGCATGCCGCCGGACCGCTGCAGTGGTGCGGTGGTGCGCGCCGACACCGGCATGTTGACCAGCACGTCCGTGCGGCCGGTCATGCGGCACAGGTAGACGGCGAACGCCGCGATCAGCACCGCCGCCGGGGTGGCCTCGAGACGTCGATCGGTGGTGTCGAGTGCCGCGATCACCTCCGCGGACAGCGGGGCGCTCACGACGCGGCTGACCGCCCGCACGGGCGCCTCGTGCCCGGCGAGCGTGGACCCGGACTCGATGCCGGCGATGTGGTCGGCCCAGTATTCGCGGTCGGCCTGGAAGCGGCTCGATGCCCGGTACTTCTGGTCGACCGCGAGGAGCTCACGCAGGTCGAGGGCCCGATTGGGTTCGGGGTCGCGATGTTCCACGGCCGCGGTGTAGAGGGCCGCGATCCGGTTCGCCATCGTCATGCCGCTGTAGCCGTCCAAGGCGACATGATGAATTCTGGTGTACCACAGGTAGTCCCGGTCACCGATCTGCAGGATCGTCATATCGATGAGGCGTTCCCGGGTGAGGTCGATCGGCGCCGAGTGGTCGTGGTCCATCCACTCGTGTGCCGCGGCCATCGGATCGGGGTGGTCGCGCAGGTCGATCCGGCCGATCGAGAGGTCGGTGTCGGGATCGACCAGCTGCCAGGGCTCGCCGTCGACATCGACCAGGCGCAGGAACGGTGACTGGAATTCCTCGGCCGCCACCACCGCGCACCGGTCGAGCAGATCGAGGTCCAGGTCGCCGTGCAGCGCCACGTACTGCGCGATGAAGATGGGTACGCCCGGCGTGAGCTGCTGGGCGAACCACATGCTCCGCTGCACCGCGGACAGCGGAAAGGCCTCCGTAGGAAGATCCGGAGTGTCGGAACCACGCGAGCCGGGTTCCCGAGATCCTGACAACGTCATTTACTCGCCCCCTGAGAGCAGAATGCCCCGGTTGCATCGGGACCACACCATATCAAGATCCTTTCGCCGTCCGGACGGTTTCCGACGGCGCGAAAGACGGACATATTCGCAGGTAGAAGGGCAAAAATGCCCCTTCGGTCCGGTTCGTCCGGGCGCCCCTGTCGGGGGTCGGATCGAGGGCCGCGCAGGCGTCCGACGGGACGCCTAGTCGAGCGGTGAATCGTGCTCCCGGGCGGCGAGCAGCGTGCTCGGCCTCAGGTCGGTCCAGTTGGTGTCGATGTAGTCGACACAGGCGCGTCGGGTGTCCCTCCCGTGCGCCACCGCCCAGCCGACGGGGACGTCGGCGAACGCGGGCCAGAGCGAATGCTGGTTGTCCGCGTTGACCAGCACCAGGAAGTTCGCATCGTGGTCGTCAAACGGGTTGGTCACCACTACACCTCTCGATCGATTCGACGAAGAGTGATGCACACCATTATTTAGATCGAGCGACATACCGGGGCTGTTACACCATGCTAGGCCCAAAACGTGATAGCCCGCCCGCGCCGTGAGGCGCGGGCGGGCTCGGGCCGAGACGGGTGGGCCGGATCAGATCGCGGTGGCAGCCTTCCACGCCGAGTGCATCGCGCCCTCGATGTAGTCGACCGCTCCCGCGTCGCCGACGACGCGGACGTCGAGACCGGTCCGGGCCAGTTCGTCGGCCAGCGGGGCCGCGGCCGAGACGCCGGTCGCGACGATGACCATCGACGCCGGCACGGACAGGGTCTCGCCACCGGCGGTGAACTCGACGGTCTTGCGGTCGATCCGCTTCAGGGTCGCGTTGCGGTGGATGTTGACGCCGACCTTGCGGGCATGCTTGACGGCGGTCCACCGGCGCGGCATCGCCATCGGGACGCCGAGCTGCCGGCCCTCCTCGATCAGCGTCACCCGGCTGCCGCGCTCGGCCATGAACTCGGCCAGCTCGAGGCCGACGAGGGAACCGCCGACGACGACGACGTTCCGGCTCATCGGGAGGAACCGGAGGAACCGGCGGCTCAGGTCGCGGATCTTGTCCGGGCTCTTGGTGATGCCGGTGAGGCCGGCCAGCTTGCCCATGACACGCAGGAACGGCGCCTGGTCGGAGACGTCACCGGACCCGGTCATCAGGGCACGCATCGAGTCGCCGGTGTGCACGTGCGGCAGGTTGCCACCCGGGACGTTCGGACGTTCGCGGACCGCGCCGGTCGCGACGATGACGGAATCGGGGGCGAGCGCCCGGATCATCTCGGGGGTGGCGGTGGTGTTCAGCCGGACGGCGACGCCCAGACGGGTCACCTCGTGGGTGAGCCAGTCGAGCAGGCGACCGTTGTCCGGGGTGGTCAGCGAGGAGAACCACATCGTGCCGCCGACCCGGTCGGTCTTCTCCAGCACCGTGACCTGATGTCCCCGCTCGGCGGCGACACGCGCGGACTCCAGACCGCCCGGACCGGAGCCGACCACGACGACGTGCTTGCGGGCCTTCACCGCCGGGAACGGCAGCAGCGTCTCGTTGCCCAGAGCCGGGTTGACCGCGCACAGCGGGGTGTCGTCCCAGAAGTTCTCCTGCACGCACACGTAGCAGTTGATGCACGGCCGCACCTGCTGGGTGCGGCCCTCCTTCAGCTTGTTGACCAGCTCCGGATCGGCCAGCAGCTGCCGGCCCATCGCGGCGAAGTCGGTCCGGCCCTCGGCGATCATCTGCTCGCCGACCTCGGGCAGCATGCGGCCGACGGTGATGATCGGAATCGACACCGCGCGCTTGATGGTGGTGGCGTTGTCGGTGTAGTAGCCGACCTTGTCGGGCAGCGGGCCGTCGGTGAAGTTCGCGAACGCGTTCAGCGCGGTGCCGGTGACGTGGATGGCGTCCGCGCCGGCCTCCTCGAACAGGGCGGCGGCGCGGGCGGCCTCGTCCGGGGTCAGTCCGTCGGCTTCGCCGTACTCCTGACCGGCGAGGCGCACGATGACGGCGAGGCCGTCACCGACCTCCTCCTTGACCGCGCGGATCACCTCGCAGGTGAGCCGCGCACGGTTCTCCAGGGATCCGCCGTACTCGTCGGTGCGCTGGTTCGAGTAGCGGCTCAGGAAGCCGCCGAGCACGTAGTTGTGGGCGGCGTGGATCTCGACCGCATCGCCGCCGGCGGTCAGCACGCGACCTGCGGCCTCGGCGAACATCCGGATCAGCCAGTCGAGATCCTCCTGGGTGGCCTCGTGGTAGGTGGCCTTCTTGCCTTCTTGGATGGCCGCCATCTTCCCGAGTTCCTCGGGGGTGCAGTCGGCCATCGCGCTCATGTCGCCGGGCGGCTTCGGAATCGACGGCACCAACTGCGGGCGGCCGTCGAGGGTGTCGATCCGGGCGACCTTGCCGTGATGCGTCATCTGCACGCACAGCTTGCTGCCTGCCTCGTGGATCGCGTCGGCGAGCGCCTTCAGGCCGGGGATGAACCGGTCCTCGGACAGGCCCGGCTCCTTGCGGCTGGTGCAGCCCGCCGGGTACGCCACCGCGCAGCAACCCGTGATGATCATTCCGGTGCCACCGGCCGCGCGAGCGGCGAAGTGGTCGATGTCGCCCTGGTGGATCTCGCCGTCCTCGCAGAGGTTCATGTCCATCGCGGGCAGGACGACTCGGTTGTCCAGAGTGATGGGCCCGATCTTGCCGGGGGCGAGCAGGTGCGGGAACGTCTGGTTTCGAATCGTCACGAACGGAAGATATTTCGGGTCGGCAACTTGTTGGAGCGTCTTCCCGCTCAGCGGGATTCGACGAGACGCCGGGTGCGCACGGCAGCGGACACCAGTGCCACTGCGGCGCCGAGGCACAGCAGCATCTCCGGTATCGGGCCGAGCCGGGTGGCCAGCGTGGTATCGGTGCGCAGGGCAACCTCCGACACCAGGGCTGCGGGCACGAAGAGGTCCGATTCCTGCACCACCGAGCCGTCGGCCGCGATGATCGCGCTCACCCCGCTGGTCGCGGCGACCACCACGTCGCGCCGGTGCTCGACGGCGCGGATCCGCGACATCGCCAGCTGCTGGTAGGTCATCTCGGTGTCGCCGAATGTGGCGTTGTTGGTCGGCACCGCGATCAACTCCGCGCCGTCGCGCACCGATTCGGTGAGGGCCCGGTCGAACGCGACCTCGTAGCAGGTTGCGACGCCGACGTCGATGCCGGCGGCGGTGACGACACCGTTGCCGTGTCCGGGGACGAAGTTGCCGGCCTGGTCGGCGTACGACGAGAACAGCCGGAAGAAGTCCCGGTAGGGCAGGTATTCGCCGAACGGCTGGATGATCCGCTTGTCGTGACGGTCGCCGGGGCCCTGCTCGCCGTCCCACACGATCACCGAGTTGGTGGTGGTGCCGTCGCCGTTGACGAGCACGGTTCCGACGAGGATCGGCGCGCCGATCGCCTCCGAGGCGGCGGTGATCCCCGCGGCGGCGTCGGAGTTGCGGAGCGGGTCGATGTCCGAGGCGTTCTCCGGCCAGACCACCACGTCCGGCCGCGGCGCCCGGCCGGCGGCGACGTCGTCGGCCAGTTCGAAGGTGCGACGGACGTGGTTGTCGAGGACCGCGCGTCGCTGCGCATTGAACTCGAGGCCGAGCCGGGGCACGCTGCCCTGGATCGCGGCCACCGTGACGGTGCGGTCCCCGTCGCTGTCCGCGTGGACGTACGGCACGGCCGCGACGGCGACCGCCGAGGCGGACACCGCGACCGCGAGCGGCCCGGCGAATGCCCGGGGGTTTCGGGGGCTGCGGGTGGCGACGAGGGCCAGTGCCGCCAGGCCGGTGCCGGTGAGCGCGACCCCGAAGCTGAGCAGCGGTGCCCCGCCGAGCGCGGCGAGCGGCAGCAGCCAGCCGTCGGGCTGACCGAACGCGAGCTTGCCCCAGGGGAATCCACCGAACGGCACCGACGAGCGCAGCCACTCGGTGAGGCTCCACACCGTCGCGACCGACAGTGCGACGACCCACACCGGCGCGCGCATCCGGTGCACGAGCACGGTGCCGACGCCGAACAGCCCGATGAACACCGACTCCGCCGCGGCCAGCGCCAGCCAGGGCAGCGGTCCCACGTACTCGCCGATCCACGGCAGCAGCGGGACGAGAAAGCCCAGCCCCGAGAGGTATCCGTACCCGAATCCGGCGCGCAGCGTGCGCCCGCCGCGGCCGTAGCCGGCGAGGACAGCCACCAGCAGTGCGATACCGATCGGGGCCAGGAACCACAGCGGGCGCGGCGGGAAACTCGCGAACAGCAGCAGGCCGGAGACGACCGCGAGAACGGCGTCGCGCGCGATCGCCGTCAGCGCGGTGCGGTCACGCACCATGGACGGTGATCCCGCGGTGCACCGAGCGCATGCACACCGGGGTGCGCGCGCCGTCCTCGAGGCGCGGCAACGCCGGCACGCGGGATCGCGGGTCGGTGGACCAGCGCTGCACCGAGTCCTTCGGCGCGGAGACGACGAGTTCGTCGGCGTCCCACACCACGTACGACGCCGGTGCGCCCGGGGTGAGCGTGCCGGCCATGCCGTCCCGGACGCCGCCGGCCCGCCACGCGCCCCGCGTCGCCGCGGAGAACGCCGCGCGCGGCGACACCCCGCTGCCCGGGGTGTGGTGCCGGACCGCGGCCCGGAGCATCGCCCACGGGTCGACGGGGGTCACCGGGGCGTCCGAGCCGAAGGCCAGCGACATCCCGGTCGAGGCGATGGGGGCGAACGGATTCATCCGCGCGGCCCGATCGGCACCGAGGCGCTGCGCGTACATGCCGTCGGTACCGCCCCACAGTGCGTCGAACACCGGCTGCATGCTGGCGATCACACCCCAGCCGCCCAGCAGGGCGGCCTGCTCGGCGGTGACCATCTCGAGGTGCTCGAGGCGGTGCCCGCGGGCGGCGAGCGCCGGCCCGCCCAGCTCGGTGGCGACCCTCTCGAACGCCGCGACGGCGGTCGCGACGGCGGCGTCCCCGATCACGTGGAAACCGGCCTGGATCCCGGCGAGCGTGCAGGCGCGGACGTGCGCGGCGACGGCGTCGACGTCCAGGTAGGTGTTTCCGTGATGGCCTGCGCAGTCGTGGTACGGCTCGGTCAGGGCCGCGGTGCGGGACCCGAGCGCGCCGTCGACGAACAGGTCACCGCCGAGCGCGTGCGCGCCGGTGCGGGCCATCAGTTCCGCCGCAGCCTCGGGGGAATCGACCGCCTCGCCCCAGTACCCGCGGACCTCGACGCCGTGCTCGAGCGCGAGCAGTTCCCGGAAGTCGTCGAGACCACCGACGTCGGGGCCGCCGCACTCGTGGACGGCGACGATGCCCTGCGCGGCGAAATGGTCGAGCGCCGCGAGGCGCGCGGCGGCCCGCTGCGGCGCGGTGAGCAGCGCCCGGGCCCGGGCTCGCACCAGGTGGTGGGCGTCGCCGGTGAGGGCGCCGTCGGGTGCGTACCCGGCGGCCGCGGCGAGGCCGGGCACCGCGGCACGCAGTGCGGTCGAGCACAGTGCGGAATGCGCGTCGATCCGGGTGAGGTACACCGTCCGGCCCGGGGCGGCGTCGTCGAGTTCGGCTGTCGTGGGCGCGGTGTCCGCCCAGCGGCTGTCGTCCCAGCCGTGGCCCCAGATCACCGCGTCGTCGTGCGTCCGCGCGAACCCGCGCACCAGGTCGAGGCATTCGGCCCTGCTGCGGGCACCGCTGAGATCGAGTCCCGTCAGCTGCAGGCCGAGGGCGGTGACGTGGACGTGGGTGTCGACGAAGCCGGGGGTGACGAACGCGCCGTCGAGTTCGATCACCTCGGCGTCGGGATGCAGGGCGCGGCCCGGGCGGTCCTCGCCGATCCAGACGACGATGCCGTCGGTGACCGCCATCGCGGTCGCGTCGGGGGCACTGGGACTGTAGATGCGGCCGTCGACCAAGAGTTGGGTGCTCACGGGCATCCAGTCTGCCTGTTACGGCAGCGCGCGGGGCCCCTGGGTCGGGGTGTCGGTGGACACGTCCGGGTAGACGTCGACGACCTCGCCGTCGATGACCGTTCCCGTGCCGCGGCTGCCCTGTGCCCGGGATGCGAATTCGACACCGGCCAGGGTCACGTTCGCCCGCTTGCCCGCCAGCAGGACGACGGCCGGTCGCAGCGCCCACCGGGTGGGCGGCAGCAGCATCAGCAGGCCGAGGACCGACGTCACCAGTCCCGGCACGAACATCAACACGGAACCGGCCGCGACCATGGCGCCGTCGGCGACCGCGCCCGTCGGGGAGGCCTCGCCGCGGGTGGCCCGGCGGAATCCGTCCATCACCACGCGCCACTGCGACTTGACCAGCACCATGCCCACGGCGGATCCGGCGATGAGCAGCAGCACCGTCCACAGCACGCCGATCGTGCTGCCGACCCAGATGAGAACTCCGACCTCCACCAGGGCGTAGAGGAGGAACAGGGGCGCGATCATGGTGGATCCTCTCGGTGCTTCGCCCGCCGGGGGTGTGGCGGGGTGTTGTGTCTGCTCAACGATCGGGGGCACCGAAATGCTCCCACGCGCCGGGATTCGATCCCGTAACGGTCTAACCCTGAAGTTGACGTAGAGACTTCTCGCGTGGTCGAGTACCGGTACCGATCGGCTGGGAGGGCCGGTCCTCAGGGAGGAGTTCACATGTCTCGTCGCTTCGGCCGCACCACCACCCGCCGATTGTCGGCCCGCCTGTCCGTCGCCGTCGCGGGAGCAGCCGCCGGCGCCGTCGTGTTCTCGGGTGTCGCGACCGCGGCCCCGGCCGCACCCGCTCCCCCGCCGCTGCAGGGCCTGCTCGAACAGTTCACCAGGAACGCGCCCCAGACGACCGACCTTCTCGGCGGCCTGCTCGGCACGCCCGGAGTGACCGAACTCATCGAAGGCGTGACCGGTCAGGAGGTCGGCGCCACCACCACGCAGGACTTCATGTTCCCGGCGCCCACATTCGGCTGCGGGGTCGCCGGCAATCCGATGACGGTGACCGTCGCCAGCGCGCAGGCCGGACCCAACTTCCCGCTGCCGCCGTGGATCGAACGCGGCAACCTGCGCTTCCAGGCGGTGCCCGCACACCTCGCCGTCCCGAAGGAATCGGGTCTGCAGGTCGCGTGGCTCAACCTGACGACGATGAAGAGCGGTGTCGTCCCCCTCGACGACACCGTGCTGAACGTGCCGACCCTGTCCAAGACGGTCGACACCGGTGAGGGCACCGTCCTCGCCGCCCTGTTCGGCCAGGTGACGTACGAGTCCGGCACCACCTGCACCGCCCTCGGCACGGTCGGCCAGTTCACGGCCTGACCGACTCCGGTCGTTCGTGAAGGATTCCCGACGGCTACCGTCGGGAATCCTTCACGAACGCCGTCGCACACTTCACGAGACGCGCGAGGTCAGGTCGGTGCGGCGATGTTCCAGTGGTACCCGTCGGGGTCGGTGAACCGCCCGGTGTATCCGCCCCCGTCGGTCGGGGCGGCTGCGGCGACGACCCGGCCGCCGGCAGAGTCCGCGGCGGTGAGCAGGGCGTCGACGTCGTCGCGGGACCTGGCGGTGTGGGTGAGCACGAGCGCACCGCTGTCCCCGCGGTCGTCGACACCGACATCCTTGGCGAGGGCCTTGCGTGGCAGCAGACCCAGCCGGCACACGCCGCCGGCGATGGTGAAGTCGACGAACCTGTCCCCGTAGTCCCGGTCGGCACGCATGCCCAGCGCCTCATAGAACATCTTGGACGCCTTCGGTTCCGCGACGCCGAGGAAGACCGCGGTCTCGATCGGTTCCGGCGGGTCGGGGACGGGGTCGGTGTCCTTCTTCGAGGCCGCGGCCAGCTTCCACACGGTGCCGTCGGGTGCCCGATAGACCGCGGCGAACTCGCCGAACAGTGCCTTCTTCGCCGGTTTGACGACCGTCGCGCCTCGGGCGGTGGCGGCGTCGAGCAGGGCCCTGACCTCGGCGGGCCGATCGACGATGGTGGACAGGACGTAGCCCCGGAAACCCGGGATCGCACCGGAATCGGCGGCGGCCTGGTGCACGGCGAGCTGTCCGGTGCCGTGCAGGTCGAGACGGGCGGTGTCACCGTCACCGATGAATGGGGACGAGAACGCGGACGCGTAGAAGTTCTGTGCGGCGTCCACCTGCGGTGTACCGATGGTGACGATGTCGAGAGAGAGCGCCATCGGGTGTCTCCTTCGTGTTGTCTGGGCTCGGTCGATGTGAGGGCGGATCGGTACGGTCCGCTCAGGTGAGTTGGTTGACGCGGATGAGGTTGCCGGCCGGATCGCGGAACGCGCAGTCCCGGACGCCGTAGTCCTGGTCGATGGGCTCCTGGACCACATCTGCGCCGGCCGCCTGCAGACGGTCGAAGAGCCCGTCGAGGTCGTCGGTGGCCAGGGTGACGGCGGTGTAGGCGCCCTTGGCGATGAGCTCGAGAATCGTGCGACGCTCCTCGTCGGTGACACCCGGATCGGCGGCGGGCGGGTGCAGCACGATGGACGTGCCGGGCTGGCCGGCCGGCCCGACGGTGATCCAGCGCATGTCTTCGTAGCCGACGTCCTTGCGGACCTCGAAGCCCAGGATGTCGCGGTAGAAGCCCAGTGCGGCCTCGGCGTCGGTGTGCGGGAGGAAGGCGTAGTGAATGGTGATGTTCATGTCCACCACGCTAGGCAGGACTACCGGTCGCGCGCTTCTCGATTCCTGACCGGTCTGGTCACCTGCTTGGCCAGGCACGGCGGGATCCCCGCCCCGGCCTGGGAGTGGTCGCGACGGTAAACGCTCGGCGGTACGCCGACCAACTCCGTGAATCTGGTGCTGAACGTGCCCAGCGACGAGGAGCCCACCGCGAAGCACACCTCGGTGACACTGAGGTCCCCGCGGCGCAGCAGCGTCATCGCCCGCTCGATACGTCGAGTCATCAGGTACGAGTACGGGGACTCGCCGTAGACGCGGCGGAACTCCCGACTGAGGTGCCCGACCGACATGTGGGCCCCGCGGGCCAACGCTTCGAGATTCAGCGGTTCGGCGTACTCACGATCGATCCGGTCGCGGACGCGACGCATGGCGACGATGTCGCACAAACGTTGCGCCTCGCTAGGCCCAGATCCCATACGCAGCATCGTTACATGACTCGGCTGCTCCCGCGCAGCTTCGTCACCCGCGCGCATCCACTGCGCTACGACCGTCCGGGCACCACGGAGATCGTCCCCTGGCAGACGGCGTTCTGCGGGTTGACGAACCGCCATCCCGCGCCGGTCTCGACGGTGACGGTGAACGACACCGTTCCGGTTCCCGTCCAGGTCCGATTGATCGGGATGCCAGGCTTCTGCTGCCAGGCCGTCTCCTCGCTGACGCTGCGGCCCGAGGCTCCCGTCGTGAGGTTGTGCCAGTCGACCGACACCCGGGTGCCGTACCAGTTCGGGCCGAGGCTCGGCAGCAGGCCGGCGGGAGGGGCGGGCAGTTCGTTGCCGCCGCTGAGCAGGATCGACGGCTCCAGCGCGGCGGCGCCGGGCCGGAGGGACTCGCCCGACGCGGCGTGCACGGTCCACGTGAACGCCGGCGCCCAGAAGAGTGGGTTCGCGCTCCCGCACGTCATGGTCGTCGACGTGGGCGGCGCAGGTTGGGCGGACGCGACCGGGCCTCCTCCGACTACGACTGCGGTTCCCAGCCCGGCGGTGACGAGTGCCGCGGCACCGCCACGACGAATCAACTGTCTGCTCATGGTTCCTCCCCTGGATCCGAGACCGCGGGGACGGACACGTCGCCGCGCACTCGGTACATCGCGACCCGGCACGATTCGTTACCGGATGCATGACCTGAACGCTTCTCACACAACCACATTCGCGGCCCTACCGCCCACCGAGCGCGTCTGACGCGATGCACGACGACTGCCGACGGTGGCATCGCGAATTCTGTAGTGTCGGCCAGCGAAATGAACAATGGGGCACAAATCAGGCGGGGGAAAATGCCAAGGATGACGGTTCGATTGACCACTTTCACGGCGGGGCTGGCGGCGGGGCTTGTCGTCCTGGCCCTGGCGGGGCCGACCGTGCAGGCGCAGGAGACCGGCGAATCGGAGCAACAGTACGCGCCGACCATGCTCGTGCTGGATGCGTCCGGTTCCATGCAGCGGCCCGATCCGGGGGGCACGATGATGGATGCCGCCAAGAACGCCGTCCGCTCTTTCGTCGACAGCGCGCCCGCCGATTCGAAGGTGGGCCTGACCGTGTACGGCACCGGCACGGGAAGCGATGACTCCGAGAAGGACGCGGGCTGCCGTGACGTCCGGGTGCTGCACCAGCCGAAACCTCTCGACAGGCCCGCTCTGAACGGTGCGGTCGACGGTATCGCGGCGAGCGGATGGACACCCATGGGCAACGCATTGCGCCAGGCCGCCGCCGCACTGCCGAGCTCGGGCCCTCGCTCGATCGTGCTGATCTCCGACGGCGAGGACACCTGCGCGCCGCCCGAACCGTGCGACGTCGCCAGGGAACTGAAGGCACAGGGTGTCGATCTGGTGATGCATGCGATCGGTTTCGGGGTCGACGACAAGGCCCGTGCCCAGTTGACGTGCATGGCAGAGGCCACCGGCGGCACCTACACCGACGCCGTGGACGGGCCGGCGCTGGAGCGGACCCTTCCGCGCGTCACCGCTGCAGCACTGCGCAACTACAAGGCGTCCGGGACGCCCCTGACAGGATCAGCGACCTACGAGTCCGCGCCGGTCGCGGTACCGGGCCAGTACCTGGACACCCTCGGGCAGAAGGAAACGCGCTACTACGCCGTCGACATCCCGGACGGTGCAACCGCCTATGTCAGCGGAACCATGTCGTTTCCCCGCGTGCCCGGTATCGCGGGCGTCGATGACACGAACGTCCTGAACATGCGGGTGTACGGACGGGACGGACGGGACTGCAACCGGTACGAGTTCGAACAGCTCGTCTACTCCAGTGACGGTGCGGCGCTCACGATCAACCAGACCTTCGACGGGGCGGCCGAGAAGCGTGCGGGCGACGGCGGCAGTGCCGACGGATGCCGAGGCGGTGGACGCTACTACTTCGCGCCGACTTGGGACAGGATCTCCAAGGGGGCACCGGAACGGCTGCCGTTCGAACTGCTCGTCGGGATCGAGCCGGCCGCTACCGACTCCGGCCCAGCGCCGGTGGCGGCGCCGACCACGTTCGTCGAACCCGTCGGCGCAGGCACCCCCGTGGCCGGAGGCGGATCCTTCAACGTTGCCACCGAACTCGACGGCAGCGGCCGGTACACCGATACCCTCCAGCCGGGCGAGTTCGTGTTCTACCGGGTGAAACTGGACTGGGGCCAGGGACTGGCGTACCGCGTGCACTACGACGCGAACGGTGGCCGCGGCCTCGAGAACGTCTCGAACATTCGGACCACCATGTACTCACCGACCCGCGAGGAGATCGAGTCGGGCATCGGCTCCTACACCGGTACCGAGTACGTACTGCCGGCGAATGGTCCAGCGTTCGCCACCGTGCCGATCCGATACGACAATCGCGCGTCCAAGGACCTCGCCATCCGCAAGGAGGCCGTGCCGGGCTGGTACTACATCGCGGTCAAGGTGGGATCGACGCCGTCCGGTGACGCGGGCCTTCCTGTACCGATTCGTGTGGACCTGACCGTCGCTGAAGACACCGAGACCGGACCGTCGTACTCGACCGCGATCACCGGCGGGATCTTCGGCGAGGACGCGGACGCCACCGACCCGCCTGCCGGTGGCACGGCCGACGGGGAGACCGCCGAGGGCGGCGACGTCGTGGCAGAGGCAGCCGCGACCGACTCCGATTCGTCGACCAGCGGAGTCGCGCTGTCCCGAGCCTGGATCGCGGTTGCTGCGGTTGCGGTCGCCGTCGGCGGTATCGGCGGCATGCTCGCCGTGCGGTCACGCCGAAAGTAGTTCGCACCGCATCCACGAGCTGGGCCCGATCACGGTCGGGCCCAGCTACTGGGGCTCCTGTAGTAATCGCGAAAATTAACGATAGCCGCTTGACCAGCACCGATGACATGTTGGCGGCGATGACGTGGAACAGGAACCGCCCGGCGGGGGTGGTGGTGTCGATGCCCTATTTGTCGAAGCATTTGTCCCACTCCGGGCGACGTGCCAGCTTGCCGGATGCCTTGTCGACCCAGGTCTTTTCGCAGCCCGCGACGGAATCGGCCCCGCTCGCACGCCGCGGCCTCTGGTATGAACGTGTTCAAAATCCCCTATCGGGGATCGCTGGCCGCGTGCTAGTTTGGGTCGTCCGTGTTTGACCTGGAGTGCGAGAGAATGGGAGGTGAGTTGATGTTTGCGGTGAAGACCGCTGCCGTGTGCAGCGCCCGGACCATCCTCATTTCCCGGGCCCCGGTCTAGACCCGATACCCCTTGCCGGTAGTTGCCGTGAGCTGCGCTCGCGGTGTCGCTGCCGGGTGGTTCTCGCGTTCGAACGGGGCTCCTACACCAAGGGTCTCATCATGCATTCATCTCACCACTCTTCCTACTCTTCACCGTCCTCACGAGAGCTGTCCGCGCTCGGCTGGGACGAGACTTTCGCGGCGATGTTCGCCGAACACGCCGCCGCCGGGCTCCTACCGGCCCGTATCGCGCGGGTCGACCGCGGCCGATGTGACACCCTCACCGCGTCGGGGCCGGTGCGCGCCGACAGCAGTGCGCTCAGCGGCGTGGACCGTGAACAGATGGTGTGCACCGGCGACTGGGTCGCGTTACGCCCGGGACCGCAACCACACGTGGTGGCGGTGCTGCCTCGCCGCACCGCGATCACTCGCGCGTCCTCGGACCGCACCTCCCATCGGCAGGTGCTCGCGGCCAACGTCGACACCGTGGTCATCGCGGTCTCGCTGGCGGCACCGGTCAACGCGGGCCGCATCGAGCGGTTGCTGGCGCTGACCTTCGATAGCGGCGCCCGCCCAATCATCGTGCTGACCAAGGCCGATCTGGCTGAGCACGCCGGTGCGGACGAGGCTGAGGTGGCCGCGCTGGCCCCCGGCGTCGACATCCTCACTACCAGCGCCGCTACCGGTGTGGGCCTCGAGCAGTTGGCCGCTGCCGTGACCGGGACCGCGGTGCTGCTGGGTCCGTCGGGGGCCGGCAAATCGAGTTTGGCCAACGCGTTGCTGGGGCGAGAACGCATGGACACCAACGAGGTTCGCGAGGTCGACGGCAAGGGCCGCCACACTACCGTGCATCGCGAGTTGTTGGCGTTGCCCGCTGGTGGGGTGCTCATCGATACTCCGGGTCTGCGGGGCATCGGCGTGCAGGATGTCGCCGACGGGGTCGAGCAGGTGTTCGCCGAGATCGAGGCCTATGCCCGCAACTGCGCCTTCGGTGACTGCGAACACCGCAGCGAACCCGAGTGTGCGGTGCAGGACGCGGTCGTGACCGGCGAGTTGGACCTGGGGCGGCTCGAGCGGTATCGGAAGCTGATGCGGGAAAGCCAGTGGGCGGCCACCCGCGGTGATGCCCGCCAGAGCGGTAAACGCAGCAAGACCGTCAAGGCGATCACGCGGGATCTGCGCGCCACCTACCGATTCCGCGACCGCCAGCGCTGATGCCGGCGTGCTAACCCGTCCCCTTCGGTTGGCCCGGAGGCGCTGGACCGACGGGCTGACAACATCATTCATCACAGAAGGACAACCATCATGAATTCCCGTACCGACTGGACCACTCGCGCCGAGACCAGCGCTGATATCCCCGCGATCCGCGAGATCAACCTCGCCGCGTTCGACACCGCCGAAGAGGCCGACCTCGTCGAGGCGTTGCGCCAGGACCCCGCGTGGATCGACGGACTGTCGCTGGTCACTCTCGACGATGCCGGCGCCTTCGTGGGCTATGTACTGCTGACCCGCGCGCACATCGGTGATACCCCGGCACTGTGCCTGGGACCGTGCGCGGTCCTTCCGCAGTACCAGAAAACCGGCGTCGGATCGGCCGCGATCCGTGCAGCCCTCGACGCCGCCGAGGCGAGGGGTGAGCGTTTCGTCACCGTCCTCGGACATCCGGAGTACTACCCGCGTTTCGGGTTCACCCGCGCCAGCACGCACGGCGTCACCATGAAGACGCCGGTCCCGGACGACGCGCTGATGGTGCTGAGCCTGGGCACCGAGCCCCTGCCCAGTGGCGTCATCCGCTACGCGGCAGCCTTCGGCGACATCTGAACACTCCCGTTCGGCTGGTAACCCGGCAATCCCTGGGGCTCGTCTGCGTACCCCGCAGGCGAGCCCCGGCGGTATGCCGCGACATGAACACCGGACCGAGATCAGCGCCGACATCGCCCCGATCAATCGCGTCGAGATCCGCACCACCACACTGTGTTCGAGTAATTCTGAGGTAGGCGGGACAGTCCCACCCCATCTGAAGGTGCTGCGCGAGGCCGGGCAGGAATCCCAGCTTGTCCACCTCGGCCTTCGCAGCGGACGCCGAAGCCTCCACCGGACCGGTCGACAGCGAGGGATCGGCGACCAGCAGCGCATCCGATGCCACGCACCGCTCGGTGGTGAACTCGTGCGGCAGCCGATCGTAGGTCTCGCCCTGGGCCTGCTCGTGTGCATGCGCGACACGGCGAACCAGCGTGTCCGGGCCCGGCCGGATCACCCGCGCCGACACCAGATACTGGCACGCGAGCTGGAAGAACAGCGTCGGGGAATCATGCTCCATCGAACCCGCCGGCCGCCAGCCCAGGAACTGTGCAGCCAACCGCAGATGCTCGGTGCGGGTCTGTGCCTGCCTGCCGTACGACGGATCAGACGGGGTGAGCTGCAGCCCGAACCGAAAACACGGCATCGCCGCTGGTCAAACCATTGTCGTTGGTTTGCGCGCGAGTACTACAGGAACCCCTACTGTGCGCCCCGACGGCGCACCATCTCGGCGATCCAGACGGGCGCGAACGGAGATGTGCAGTTCGGGGGTGTCGGGTAGTCCTCGAGCACCCGCAGTCGCTCGCCGATGTCGAGGGCGCGGGCGCGGTAGTCGGCGTGCTCGATCCCGATCTGGGCCAGGCAGTGGTTCATCGCCCACTGCAGGCGGTCCGGGGCGTCCTTCATCTCGGCCTCGATGACGTCGAGCAGTCCGGCGAGGTCGAGAACCTCCGGCTTCTTCGCCACCCGTTCGGTGGTGAGCGCCCAGCCGGCACTCGCGACCACGGGATCAGGGTCGACGATCCAGGCCAGGCGTAGCTCTTCGGCGTGCGGATTTCTCTTCACGACATAGTTCACGAGCCAGTCGTGCACCTTCGGGGTCCGGGCCCCGCGCAGCATGACGTCCAACTCGTCACGCTCGAACGCCTTCGGGCGGCAGATCAGGATCGCCAACAGCATCGCCGCGGTGTCGTCGGTCCCCCAGAGATCGCGTGCGAGTTCCTGCTGTGTCTTCAGGCGTTTCGCGATCGCGCGCAGTTTGCCCAGATTCACACCGTGATCGTCGCCGTGTCTCTCGTTGACCGCGCGGATCTTCGGGTCCTCGAGCGCGGCCAGCTCGGCCAGTACCTCGCCCACCGTCGTCTCTGCCACCTCAGCCTCCTGTCAGTCACGGTCCAGGTTCAACCTACGACGGAAGTCGGTGGCCGCGATCGACGAACACGTCACCGGAGAGAACCGGCACACATCGGCTTTCACCGACCTCGGCGGCAACCTCGACGTCGGACGCGTATCCGGCGGCGATCAGCTCTCGGCCGGACGCGCACTGCGTCAGCGCGGTCCCCGCCCGCTCCCGGACGGTGTGCCACGCCGCAGCGGCCATCTCCGCTTCCGGCGACATCGACAGTTCCGGGCGGAGGCTTCCGAGCACGTCCAGCACCGCGCCCGCACCCCACACGTCCTCGACGGCCGGCCGCAGGGTCCCGTCCGGCCAGCGCTCACCTGCAGCAATCACCGCCACCGTGGAACGCTGGTCGTGGTTCTCCGCGATCCACTCCGCGACCGCGCGCGCATTGCGCAGCGATGCGCCCACGCAGACCCCTGCCGCGGCGGCCAGTGAGTAGGCGATCGAGGAGCCGTTGGGTGAGGGCAGCACGAGGCGCGTCAGACCACGTGCGCGCCGAACGGTTCCCGGGGACAAGCTCACCGCACCGGCGGCCGCGTCACTCCGGCCGACCGCCAACACCGCTCGGTGCTGCGCCGCGTAGGCGGTCGCGGAATCGTCGCGCCACCTGTAGGGCAGCACCTCGACGCCGAGATCGACGGCCACCGACAGCGTCGTCGTGAACGACAACACGTCGACGACCACCGCGACGCCGGCATCCTGGCCGATCGCCGACGCCCCCGACGGACCCCAGTCGAAGCGGACAGCCCAGTCACCTTGCCGATGAGCCGAATTCACCCGACCATCCCCGACCGAAGTGCCCGGACGGCCTGGTGGGAGGTCTGCCTGTCCGTGGTCGAGACCACCTGGATCACCTTGATCACTGTGCCGGCCTCCTCGTTCTACCTGTGCGATCGGCGGGCTGTCGACCGCACCCGCGGTTCCCTCGGCCGCCGATCGGTGGGCGCCTCCCGCTCGCGGGTCCGTGTCTGTGCCGGCCGGCGTGCACCCCGCCCGGGATCGGTGGGGGTCCGCTCGACGCGGGCACGTCGAACGGGTGGCGCCTTCGGCGATTCGGTCGGGCTGCCGAACACCGTGCGCATCCACCGGCTACCGCCGCTGTGGAGCGAGACGACCGCTTCGGGTTCGCGGAGCGCGGCGTGCGCGATGAAACCGAACATCATCATCGTGGTGATCATCGAGGTGCCGCCGGCGGAGATGAGCGGGAGTTGGAGGCCGGTGACGGGAATGAGGCCGACGACGTAGGCGATGTTGATGAAGGCCTGGAGCACGATCCAGGTGGTCGATGCCGCCGTGAGGATGCGCAGGAACGGGTCGGTCGAGCGCTGCGAGATGCGCATCCCGACCAGGAGCACGATCGCGAAGAGCACGACGATCAGGAACGCGCCGAGGAAGCCGAGTTCCTCACCGATGACCGCGAAGATGAAGTCGTTGTGCGACTGCGGGAGGTAGCTCCACTTGGCGTCCGACTGGCCGAGACCCTTGCCGAACAATCCGCCGCTCGCGAGGGCGTACTTGGCCTGGATGGTCTGGTAGTTCAGGCCCTGCGGGTCCATCGTCGGATTCATGAATGCCTTGATCCGATCGGAGCGGTACCCCGCGGTCAGGCCGAGGACGATGGAGGCCACGCCGCCGGTGATCGTGATCGCGGCGACGGTACGGGTGCGGAATCCGCCGAACCAGAGCATCGCCATGAGGATGATGCCGATGGTGATCATCGTGCCGAGGTCGCGCTGGAGCACGACCAGGGCCATGACCAGGACGCTCATCAGCGCCAGCGGTTTGAGCGACTTGTTGACGTCGATTCCCGCGGAAAGGTACGTCGCGAGGAGATGCGCACACCAGATGGCCAGTGCGACCTTCGCGAACTCCGATGGCTGGAAGGAGACTCCGGCGACGACGAACCAACTGCGGGCGCCCATCTGCTCGACGCCGATGCCCGGGATGAGGACCAGGACCAGGAGGACACCGGCGATGCCGAGCAGCCACGGGGCCAGCGCCCGGATCGTCCGGGTGCTGATGCGGACGATGGCGATGAACGCGACGATGCCGATTGCGGCGTAGAGGGCCTGCGGCAGGAACCGCGCATAGGGCGATCCGGACGAAACGAACGACTCGACGCTCGACGACGACAGCACCATCGTCAGGCCGACGGTGACGAGCAGGGCCGTCACACTGAGGATGACGTGGAAGTCGAACAGTGGCCGCGCCGACCATACCCCCAGTCGGGTCATCGGGGAGCGGTCCGCCCCGCCCTCCCGGGGGACGCGGTCCCGTTTCCTGCCGCGGGAATCCCCAGGATGGGGGCCTCCCGTGCGGGTTCGTGCCCTGTCCCCCGCCCCGTCCCTCTCCGACTGTGCTCTCACGCCTCCATGATCCCATGGGCCCCACGCATCACAGGGACGTGCGGATCGGGTGCACCGCGATCCGGCAGGGTCACGGTGCAGCGGGCAGCCGTCAGAGCGGCGCGGTTATCGGTGCCTGCGGCGCACGGGTGACGGTGGTGGCCCCGGTCGACAGGTAGTCGGTGATCGCGGTGTCGACCGTGGTGTTGCCGCCCTGGATGGCCGCGCCGTGGTCTCCGCCCTCCACGGTGACCAGGTGAGCGTCCATGTCGTGGGCGAGCTGGACCCCGCCGGCGTAGGGGGTCTGCGGGTCCCGCAAGCCCTGCAGAACCAGGGGCGCCGTGGCCAAACCCTTGTTGCCGAACTCCGGTAGCGCGGTCACCGGCGGTGCGCCGGCGCATCCCGGGCCGGCACTGTAGCCGTAGCCGACGGCGTCGAACAGGTCACCGGTGACGAACGTCGAGAAGAGCCAGCCAGGGAGACGCTCCGGGCGGGGCGCGACCGAGTTCTCGTTGCACAGGACCAGCGCCTGCATCAGCTGGGCGCGCACGATCGAGTCGAGCTGGTCGGCGGTGACGTCACCCGACACGCCTTCGGGAAGTGCCCCGATGCCGTCCCGGATGACGCGGGCGACCATCGGCCAGTTGTTCCGGGCGGGAAGCGCCTGACGGGTGAGGGCATAGATGCTCGACGCGGACTGGGTGTGGGCCGGATCGCCGAGACGCCGCAGGAAGGCTTCGAACTGCACCCGGGCCGGACCGGTCAGGTCGACCCCGGCCCGGTACGCGGCGGCGACGCTCTCCAGGCCGGGTGGGACGTCTCCGATCCCGGCCGGTGGGGGCGCGAGGGTGGGGTTGCCGCCCGCTTCCTCGACGATGCGGTCGGACCAGCGCTGGTACACCTTCAGCGGCGTGTCGCCCAGGCCGTACGTCGCGTCGTTGGCGGCGATCCAGTCCATCAGGTCGTAGAAGCGCGTCTTGTAGCCGTCGTTCTGATGCCACAGGACGTCGTTCCAGAGCCAGTCGTGATCGACCGAGGAATCGAGCACCATCCGCCCCGTGTGCTGCGGGAACAGGGTGGCGTAGGTCGAGGCGAGGATCGTGCCGTAGGACAGGCCGTAGATGTCGATCACGTCGACACCGAGCGCGAGCCGCACCTGCTCCCAGTCGCGGGCGGTGTTCTCCGTCGTGATGTGCGCGGTTGCGCCGGGTGCCGCCCCGTCGCACGCCAGACGCGCCGCACCACCCGAGAATCCGACGTTCATCGCGGCCGACAGCTCCGGGGTGACGGCGCATTCGACGCCGCCGGCGTGCGTGAGACCCCGGGGCTGTACACCGATGAAGTCCCACTGCCGGCGGATCTGCTCGGGAAGTGCCTGCGCGATCATGCTGTTGGACCCGATCGCGTCGCCGCCGGGTCCACCGGGATTGGTGAACAGCACGCCTCGTCGTGCGAGCGGGTCCTCGGCGCGGTGCCGGGTGACCAGGACGTCGATCGATCCGGCGGTCGGATTCGCGTAGTCGCGCGGCACCGTCACGGTCCCGCACTCGTCGGTGCCCGGATCGAGCGCGTACTCGGCGGGACACGGGCCCCACGCGAGTGAACCGTCGGTCGGGTCCGCGGCGGCCGACGGTGCCGCGACGGACCCGAATCCGATCGTCACACCGATCGCGACGGCACCGACGCGAGCACTCCGCCGGCTGCGGGACCGAAACTTCCGAACACTGCTCCCCGAATTCAGCACATCCAGGACCGTAGTTCGCGGGTCCACGTTCCGCGAATCCAATCGGCGCCAGTTGGGCGCCCGGCGGTTCCGCGGTGTCACGTACCGGGACGTACCAGCCCGGTCTCGTAGGACAGGACGACGGCCTGGACACGGTCGCGCACGCCGAGTTTGGCGAACACGCGGCCGACATGGGACTTCACGGTGGCCTCGGACAGGTGGAGGCGCTGGGCGATCTCGGAGTTCGACAGGCCCCCCGCGACGAGGCACAGCACCTCGCGTTCGCGGTCGGTGAGCACGTCGAGCATCGCCGGGTCGCGGGACGGCGGGACGTCGTCGCTGATGAACCGCGCGATCAGCCGCTTCGTGACCCGCGGTGAGACGACCGCGTCACCGGCGGCGACGCTGCGGATCGCCGACACGAGGTCCTCGGGTGGGGTGTCCTTGAGGAGGAATCCGCTGGCCCCGGCGCGCAGCGCGCCGAGGGCGTGCTCGTCGACGTCGAAGGTGGTCATGACCAGCACCCGGGTGGGCCCGCCGGCCTCCAGGATCCGCTCGGTGGCGGTCACCCCGTCGACCACGGGCATCCGCACATCCATCAGCACCACGTCCGGCCGCAGGTCCGCGGCAGCCTCGACGGCACCGGCGCCGTCCGCGGCCTCCCCCACCACGACGATGTCGTCGTGGGCGTCGAGGACCATGTTCAGCCCCATCCGCATGAGTTCCTGGTCGTCGACGAGCAGCACGGAGATGGGCACCCGACGAATCTAGTGGGTGGCGAGGCCCGGGCGCATCGTCATTCGTCGGGGTCGAGTGGGATCGCCGCGCGCACGGTCCAGCCACCGTCGGGCCGACGTCCCGCCTCCAGGGTGCCGCCGAGCACCGCGACACGTTCACGCATCCCGACAAGGCCGTTGCCGGAGCCGACGATCCGCTGGCGGGCCGCGGCGGTCCCGTAGCGGGTGCTGCCGTTGTCGACGACCTCGACGAGGACGTCGCAGTCCCGGCGCGCGACGTGCACCCACGCCTTCGGGTTCGAACCCGAATGCCGGAGCACGTTCGTCAGCGACTCCTGCACCAGCCGGTGCACGCCCAGGCTGACCGACGGACTGACGTCGTCGATGGCCCCCGACTGGACGAGTTCGACGGCGAGCCCCGCATCGCGCATCGTCTGCACCAGGCGGGCGAGGCCGGCGGTGCCGTGTTGCGGCATCTCGTCGGGGGTCTCGGGCGAGCGCAGCAACGCGACGGTGCGGCGCAGCTCGGACAGTGCCTGCCGACCGGTGCCGGCGATGTTCGACAGCGCCCGCTCCGCCTTCTCCGGATCCCGGTGCAGTGCGTACGACGCACCGTCCGCCTGCACGATCATCACGCTGACCGCGTGCGCGACGACGTCGTGCAGCTCGCGGGCGATGCGGGTCCGTTCGGCGTAGACGGCATCCTCCGCCCGCCGGTCCCGGTCGAGTTCCGCGATGGTCAGGCGCGCGGCGACCTCGTCGTCGTAGGCGCGCCGGGCACCGAGGAACTCGGCGAGGATCCAGGACAGCGTGTAGGCGAGCGCGGAGAGGATCCCGATGAGGACCGCGTGCTGATTCAGCAGCACGATCGACACCACGGTGTCGGCGACCAGTCCGACGACGTAGCAGGCGGCGGCACGGCGGCCCACGTAGGCGACGAGCGTGTACAGCGACACCGCGAGCGCGAACACGCCCGGGTGCGAGTTCTCGGCGACGTCGCCGGTCGCGTACAGCGTGACCGTGCACACGATCGACATGACGAGCACGACGGTCGCGGCCGTGCGGGGGTGTCGGCGCCGGCACACCAGCGGCAGGCACAGCCCGGCGCCGGTGACGACGTACAGGACCGGCGCCGTCTGTCCGATCGCGGACGCGATCTCGAGCGCGAACAGCAGCCCGGCGAGCATCGAGTCCGCCACCATGGGCCGCTCCCGCAGCCACAGACTGAATCTCCGCACCGTCAGCAGCCTAGGGGGCACGATCCCCCGGGCAGGGCGGCCGATCCCGTTCGAGGAGTCGGGCCCCCCAGACCGCAGACTAGGCTGGGCCGGTGATCGTCACCCACGGCGCGGTTCCGCGCGCAGTCGCGTCCGACCATCCGGTCGACGCCGAGTTCACCGATCTTCCGCTCCGCGCGCTGGCCGCGGCCGCCCTGTCCGCGGCCCGCGCCGCCGGCGCCGAGCACGCCGATCTGCGGGTGCACCGTCTGGTCACGCAGTCGCTGCGGCTGCGGGACGGCAAGGTCCAGTCCGTCGACGACGGCGTGGAGGCCGGGTTCGCGGTGCGGGTCGTGGTGGACGGGACGTGGGGGTTCGCGTCGCATGCCGAACTGTCCCCGGCGACCGCCGCCGCGGTCGCGGCGGAGGCGGTCGAGGTGGCGCGGGCGCTGCGGTCGCTCAACCGGGAACGCGTCGAACTGGCTCCGGAGCCGGTGTACGCGGACGCGACATGGGTCTCGGAGTATCGGACCGATCCGTTCGCCGTGTCCACGTCGGACAAGGTGGCGCTGCTCGGCGACTGGTCGCGGCGCCTGCTGTCCGCGCCCGGGGTCGACCACGTGACCGCGAGCTGCCTGCAGGTCAAGGAGCAGACGTTCTACGCCGACCTCGCCGGGTCGACGATCACGCAGCAACGGGTCCGGCTGCATCCCGAACTCGAGGCCACCTCGGTGGACGCCGACGCCGGCACCTTCGAGACGATGCGCACGCTCGCGCCGCCAGTCGGACGCGGCTGGGAGTACCTCGGCGGCGACGCCGGCTGGGAGTGGGACGCCGAGCTCGCCGAGATCCCGGGCCTGCTCGCGGAGAAGATCGCGGCCCCGAGCGTCGGCGCGGGCCCCACCGACCTGGTCATCGACCCCACCAACCTGTGGTTGACCATCCACGAATCCATCGGTCACGCAACCGAATACGATCGCGCCATCGGCTACGAGGCAGCGTACGCGGGCACCTCGTTCGCGACCCCGGACCTGCTCGGCACCCTGCAGTACGGCACCCCCCTCATGCACGTGACCGCCGACCGCACCGAGACCCACGGGCTGGCGAGCGTCGGCTTCGACGACGACGCGGTCGCCGCGCAGCGCTGGGATCTGGTCCGCGACGGCGTCCTCGTCGGCTACCAACTGGACCGGGTGTTCGCGCCCCGGCTCGGACTGGAGCGGTCCAACGGCTGCTCGTACGCCGATTCGGCCCATCACGTGCCGATCCAGCGGATGGCGAACGTGTCGCTGCAAGCCGACCCCGCCACCGACAGCAGCACCGCCGACCTCATCTCCCGGGTCGAGGACGGCATCTACGTCGTCGGCGACAAGAGCTGGTCGATCGACATGCAGCGCTACAACTTCCAGTTCACCGGCCAGCGCTTCTTCCGGATCCGGAACGGTGAGCTCGCCGGTCAACTCCGCGACGTCGCCTACCAGGCCACCACCACCGACTTCTGGGGGTCGATGGAGGCGGTCGGCGGGCCGTCGACGTGGCGGCTCGGCGGCGCGTTCAACTGCGGCAAGGCCCAGCCCGGACAGGTTGCGGCCGTCAGCCACGGCTGCCCGTCGGCGCTGTTCCGCGGCGTCAACGTGCTCAACACCCGGACGGAAGGCGGACAGTGACGACCAGCGGAGGGCCCACGGTGATCGCGGCGCAGGACCTCGTGGAGCGGGCGCTCGCGCTCTCCACCGTCGACGAGGCGATGGTCCTCGTCACCGACGCCGGTGAGGCGTCGCTGCGCTGGGCGGGCAATTCGATGACCACCAACGGGGTCTCGACGTCCCGGTCGTGGACAGTGCTGTCGGTGATTCGCTCCACCGACGGATCCGCCAGGGTCGGTGCCGTGACCTCGTCCACCGTCGACGCCGATTCGGTCGCCGACGTGGTCCGGGCCGCGGAGGCGGCCGCCCGCGCCGCGCAGCCCGCCGAGGACGCGATGGCGCTGCTGACCGCCGACGGTGCCCCCGGCGCTGACTGGGCCGACGGTCCGGCGACCACCGGTGTCGGGGTGTTCGAGGGCCTGGTCCCCGGACTCGCCGACGGCTTCGCCGGCGCCGACCGGCTGTACGGGTTCGCGCACCACCAGGTGCATACCACGTGGCTGGGGACCTCGACGGGGATCCGGCGCCGCTTCACCCAGCCCACCGGGTCGATCGAGATCAACGGCAAGCGCGGCGACGCCAGCGCGTGGGTGGGCACCTCGAGCCTCGACTTCACGGACGTGTCAATCCCCGGACTGCTCGCCGACCTGGGCACCCGACTGGACTGGTCGGCCCGCACGGTCGCCCTGCCGGCCGGACGGTACGAGACGGTGCTGCCGCCGTCGGCGGTGTCGGACCTGATGATTCCGCTGATGTGGGCGATGGAGGGCCGCGGCGCGCAAGAGGGTCACACCGCGCTGTCCCGCCGCGGCGGGACCCGTGTCGGCGAGCGTCTCACCGACATCCCCCTGACCCTGTTCTCGGATCCGCACGCCGACCGCCTCGGGTACGCCCCGTTCGTCGCGACCACCTCGTCGAGCGACACCCTGTCGGTGTTCGACAACGGTATGGATGCCGCTCGCGTGGACTGGATCCGGGACGGCACGATCAACGCCCTCGCGTATCCGCGTGCGGCCGCGGCCGAGTTCGGCGCGCCCGTCGCCGTGCCCGGCGACAACCTGCTGCTCACCGGCGGCGGCGACGCGTCCCTCGACGACATGGTCGCGCGCACCGAACGCGGACTGCTGCTGACGACGCTGTGGTACATCCGGGAGGTCGATCCGGCGACGGCACTGGTCACCGGGCTGACCCGGGACGGGGTGTACCTCGTCGAGGACGGCGCGGTCACCGCCGCGGTCAACAACTTCCGCTTCAACGAGAGCCCGCTCGATCTGCTGCGCCGCACCACCGAGGTGGGTGCCACCGAGCCGACGCTGCCGCGGGAATGGAAGGACTGGTTCACCCGGACCGCGATGCCGCCGATGCGGATCCCGGACTTCCACATGTCCTCCGTCAGCCAGGCGCAGTGAGGTTTCCGATGGCCACGATCTCGAACGACGACCGCTGCCCGTGCCTGTCGGGCGAGCAGTACGGGTTGTGCTGCGGACGCTTCCACCGCGGCGACGCCGAGGCGCCGACCGCGGAACAGTTGATGCGCTCGCGGTACGCGGCCTTCGCCGTCGGCGACGCGGCGTACCTGCTGCGGACCTGGCATCCGCGCACCCGGCCGGCGCGGTTGGACCTCGACCCCGAACAGGTGTGGCGGCGCCTGGACGTGGTGGCGACGGCGGGCGGCGGCCTGCTCGACACCACCGGCACCGTGGAGTTCGTCGCGCACTACGTCGATCACGGCGAACGCGGCTCGATGCGCGAACACAGCACGTTCGTCCGCGAGGACGGACGATGGTTGTACGTCGACGCCGTGCAGTAGGCGCTCGGATCACCTCTCGAGAACAGGACCCACCATGCGTTTCGGACTCTTCGTGCCCCAGGGTTGGCGACTGGACCTGGTCGGGATCGACCCCGCCGAGCAGTGGCGGGTGATGCGTGACCTCGCACTGCGCGCCGACGCGGGGCCGTGGGAGTCGATCTGGGTGTACGACCACTTCCACACCGTCCCCGCACCCACCGACGAGGCGACGCACGAGGCATGGTCGCTGATGGCGGCGTTCGCGGCGGTCACCGAGCGGGTACGGCTGGGTCAGATGTGCACTGCGATGAGCTACCGCAACCCCGCGTATCTCGCGAAGGTCGCCGCCACCACCGACCTCATCTCCGGCGGCCGCGTCGACATGGGCATCGGCGGCGGCTGGTACGAGCACGAGTGGCGCGCCTACGGGTACGGGTTCCCCTCCGCCGGTGAGCGGTTGGGTCGCCTCGACGAGGGCGTCCAGATCTTCAAGCAGGCATGGACCACCGGCAGCGCCACCCTCGACGGCAAGCACTACCAGGTCGACGGCGCCATCGTCCGACCGCTGCCGCTGCAGGACGGCGGCATCCCGCTGTGGATCGCGGGCGGCGGCGAGAAGGTGACGCTGAAGATCGCGGCCCGGTACGCGCAGTACACGAACTTCACCGGCACCCCCGAGGCGTTCGCGCACAAGTCGCAGGTCCTGCGCCGACACTGCGCGGAGGTGGGCACCGACTTCGACGCCATCACCCGGTCCGCGAACTACAACGTCGCGATCGGCCGCACCGAGGCCGAGGTACGCGACCGGCTCGAGGCACTGCGGGCGCGCCTCGAGCCCATCGTCGGGGCGGAGAAGGCCGACGCCTCGCTGGACGCCTTCCGCGGCATGCCGGCCGTCGGCACCCCGGAGCAGATCGTGGAGAACCTCACCGCGCTGAAGAAGCAGGGCCTCGAGTACGCGATCTTCTACGTCCCCGAGGCGGCATACGACACGTCCGGTCTGGAACTGCTCGAGAACGAGGTGCTGCCGCACCTGAGGTGAGCGAGTAGCGTCCACGGCAGAAGGCTCTGCTGTGAACTGGTGGGACGCGGACGGCTACTGGCTGTCGCGGCTGCTCTTCAAGGAAGCGCTGGCCGCGATCTACCTCGCTGCGTTCCTGGTGGCGACCCATCAGTTCAAACCACTCATCGGCGACCACGGCATGCTGCCGGCGCGGCGATTCCTCGACGCGACGCGCTGGCAGCGCGCACCGAGCATCTTCCAGGTGCGCTACTCCGACCGACTGTTCGCGGCCGTCGCGTGGACCGGCGTGGGACTGTCAGGGCTGGCGCTGCTCGGGTTGATCGACCGGCTGCCGCTGCCGCTGTCGATGCTGGGGTGGCTGCTGCTGTGGGGGCTGTACCTGTCGATCGTCAACATCGGGCAGCTCTGGTACAGCTTCGGGTGGGAATCGCTGCTGCTCGAGGTGGGACTGCTGGCGGTGTTCCTCGGAAACTGGGACACCGCACCACCGGTGCTGACGTTGCTGCTGCTGCGGTGGCTGCTGTTCCGTCTCGAGTTCGGCGCCGGGCTGATCAAGATCCGCGGTGACCGCTGCTGGCGGGACCTGACCTGCCTGTACTACCACCACGAGACGCAGCCGATGCCGGGCCCACTGAGCTGGCACTTCCACCACCTGCCGAGGCCGCTGCACAAGGTCGAGGTGGCCGGCAACCACTTCACGCAGCTGATCGTGCCGTTCTTCCTGTTCGCGCCGCAACCGGTGGCCGGTGGCGCCGCCGCGATCATGGTGGTGACCCAGTTGTGGCTGGTGGTGAGCGGCAACTTCGCGTGGCTGAACTGGCTCGCGATCGTGCTGGGGCTGTCCGTGCTGCCCGACGGGTTCTGGGAGTTCGTGCTGCCGGTCTCGTCCCCGTCCGGTGTCGCGTCGGCCCCGGTGTGGTTCGCGGTGCTGGTGACCGCCGTGACGGTCGCGGTCGCGGCCCTCAGCTACCGCCCGGTCCGGAACATGTTCTCGAGTCATCAGATGATGAATGCGTCGTTCGATCCGTGGCACCTGGTGAACACCTACGGCGCGTTCGGGCACGTCACCAAGACCCGGCACGAGATCGTCCTCGAGGGCACCGCCGACGCGACCGCGAGCGCGGACAGTGAGTGGCGGGCCTACGAGTTCAAGGGCAAACCGGGCGACCTGGGCCGACGACCGCGCCAGTTCGCGCCCTACCACCTGCGGCTGGACTGGCTGATGTGGTTCGCGGCGATCTCCCCCGGCTATGCGGCGCCGTGGTTCGGCGGGCTCGTCACCCGCCTCCTCACCGGCGACGCCGACACACTGAAACTGTTGCAGAACAATCCCTTCCCCGACCGGCCGCCGGTCTACGTGCGGGCCCGGATGTTCCGCTACCGGTTCACCACCCGCGAGGAGCATCGCATCACCGGGGACTGGTGGGCGCGGTCGTTCGAGGTCGAGTTCGTGCCGGCGGTGTCGCTGCGGCAGGTGCGGTGAGATGCCGGCGGCGTCAGTGGCCGGGGAGTGCGTCCGGTTTCTCGGCGATGATCTGGACGAGGTTGCCGCAGGTGTCGTCGAAGACGGCGACGACGGCCGCGCCGATGTCCGTCGGCGGCTGGGTGAACACCACACCCAGGCCGGTCAGCCGGGCGTGCTCGGCGTGGACGTCGTCGACGGCGAACTGGACGAGCGGGATGCCGTCCTCGACCAGGGCGTCCCGGTACGGTTTGACCGCCGGGTGACCGGACGGCTCGAGCAGCAGTTCCGGCCCGTCGGGGACCTCGGGTGAGACGACGGTCAGCCACGACGCGTCGCCCAGCGGAATGTCCCGGTGCTTCGTGAACCCAAGAACATCGGTGTAGAAGGCGAGCGCGGCCCGCTGGTCGTCGACGAAGATGCTGGTCAGCTTGATTCTCATGGTTCGCTCCTGGAGTCGTTGGGCCAGCGCCGGGCGATCTCGGACAGAGGCCCCGGGTCGAAGTAGTGGAACTTGGACCGCCCCCGCCGCTCGGTCACCACCAGCCCCGCGGATTCGAGCACCGCGAGGTGCTGGGAGATCGCCTGGCGCGTGAGGCCGAGGCCGTGCCGGGTGGTGAGCAGGGAACAGATCTCGAACAGGGTCTGCCCGTCGCCCGCCGCCAACTCGTCGAGGATGACGCGGCGGGTCTCGTCGTCGAGAGCGCGATAGACGTCGGCCACGACGCCACTATAGGCAAGTGCCCACTTGCATATCAAGCCGGTTTGTCGGTGCCGTGTGGAACTGTCACCACCGGCAAGGGGTCGCGTCGAACGCGGCCGCGACGAAGACGGGGGTTCGAGGCGTCCGTGGGGGATCTTGTTTCCGCGACCGTCCTGGTGGCGGTGGCCGCAACGATGGCACTGTGGGTGCGGCGCCTGATCCGCAGCCCGGAGACCCGGGCCGACTACGCGGCGACCGTGCGTGCGCTGCGCTGGTGGATGATTCCGGGCGCCATCGCGCAGGTGACCCTGGTGGCCACCACGTTCTGGGCCGTCATGACCGTCGCACCGGTCACCCGGTTCGGCTGGTGGAGTGCGGTCGGTGGATCCGGCAACATCGCCTTCGGGCAGACCGGCCGGGACGGTCTCGGGTGGACACTCACGGCGGTGGCCATCCCGGCGATCCTGGTCCTGCTGATACCGGTGTTCGCGCACAACGAGGAGCGTATGTTCCGGGAGGGTGCCGAGACGTGGAGTCGTGGTCGCCGGATCCGGACACCGGTCGTGTTCGGCCTCGCCCACCTGATGATGGGGATTCCGATCGCGGCGGGTGTCGCACTCGCAGTCAGCGGGATCTACTACCAATGGGTGTACTTGCACGCGGTACGGCCGCGCCGGCCGGAGATCGACGCCCTGTACGCGCAGTCCCGGTCGGCGACGGAGGCGCCGCCCCCGGAGGAACCCTGTCCCCCGCTGCCCGTCGGCGCACCCTACGATGCCGGCGAATGGGATCGGGTCCAGGCACTGCGAGCCGAGGTGCGGGCGCGGAACTGGCAACACCGCCGGGACCGTGAGGACGGTGTCGACGAGGACCTCCGGCGGCTGTGGACGCAGCGGGCCGCGGTCCGGGCCCCGGCGGTGCGGACGGCGGCCGCAGCCCACACCGCATCCAACTGGCTGCTCTGCGGAGTTCTCGCCGTGCTCGTCACCATCGACCTGGTGATCGCTTGAGGCTCGCCGCGATCGCGGGGGCCGTCGTGCCGGGGCGGCCGATCGAGCGTGGTCAGAGGATGCCCAGCCGCATGTTGATCGGCCAGGTGACGGTGCGCGTGGCCAGGGGGTCGCCCCACAGGTCCGCGAGGTCCGCGGCGAATGCCTGCAGGATCTCGGGGCGACCGGCCTCGTCGACCCGCCGGACCGCGGACCACGTCGAGACGTAGCCGAGCAGTTCCGCCAGCGTCCAGGTCTTCGTGATCTGCATCGGCGGCGGCGGGTACTGCTCGAAGGGAAAGTCGATGTCGGCGTACCCGCTGTCGACGAGTGCGCGTTCCGCGGGCCAGTACGGCCCGATCTCGCGGTGGTAGAAGCGGTGGAACCGGTCGGCGAGCTCGGGTTCGAGATCCATGACGCCGTAGCTGATCAGCGCCAGGACTGCGCCGTCGGCGGCGACGCGCCTGACCTCGGCGTAGAACGCGGGTCGATCGAACCAGTGCGCCGCCTGCGCTGCGGTGATCAACGACGCGCTGCGATCGGCGACGGGTAGCCTCTCGGCCGGGGCCTGCAGGTACCGGATGCGTTCGTGCACAGGGGCGTTCGCGATCTGTTCGGCGCTGGGGTCGAGGCCGACCGTGGCGGTGAAATGGTCCGCCAGTTGCGCGGTGAGTTGCCCGTTTCCGCATCCGACATCGACGGCGAGATCCGTCGCCGGGGCCAGCGACGCCAGGAACATCGCGAGGCGGTCCGGGTAGTCGGGACGGAACCGCGCGTAGTCCCGTCCACCGCGGTCGAACCAGTTCGTCGTCGGCCGGGCGCCGAGCGGGCCCGTCGCGAGATCCTGGTCCCGTCGGCGCTGTCGGACCCGGTCGATTCTGTCCGCGAACCCCGTGCGCTCCAGGGCGCCGGCGGTATCGGCGAGGACCCGGCGCAGTGGATGCCCGGTCTCGGTCTCCAGATCGGCGATCGCGGCGAACGTGTCCTCCCAGTGCGGCACGAGCCGGTCGACGAGCGCGCGTCCGGCCGCGGTCAATCGCAGTCCGCTCTTCCGTCCGTCGGCGAGTCCCGTCCGCTCGATCAGGCCGTCGTCGACCATCAGCGCGACGGTCTGACTGACCGCCCCCTGCGTCACGTGCGACCGGGCGGTGATGTCGGTGACGGTCGCCGCCCCGGCGTCCATCGCCCGCAGTATCGGCGTGTACCGGGGGCGGTACGCGATACCGAGGCGCCCGTACGCCTCCTCGGCGCCTCGATCGACGAGTTCACGGACGTACCGGAGCAGCTCTCCGAGGCCGGGAGACGGCGGAATCTCCATGACCGGATATTACATGAGCACTAATGGACATGCGCGGCATCAACCGCCTGACCAGCACCGGAACACCAGGCGCGACACCAACTCACGCTAATGGCAGTTAGCGCCGTCATGGAGCGCGCGGCGCGGGGTGGATGTTTCCGGGTGGCAACACGCGGCTCCGGCGCGACCGGGCCGGAGTCGCAGGGGCGATTTCCGCCCCCTGTCCGCGTCGGGAGCCCTAGGAGACACCTGGCAGAGTTCCGTCACTGTGACAGCGGGCGGCGGCCCGGAGAACGGGCGTCCAGACCTGTCGGTATCGCTCGGTAGGCTTCACCCCGTCGGACGACGAGAGGAGCACGGGTGTGAGCGAGCAGGGCGACATCGTCGTGTCCGCACCCGCGCTGCCCGCCGTTCCGGAACGCTCGACGCCTCGGGCGGTGCCCGAGACGGAGCCGGCCGCCCCGGTGCTGTCGGCGTCGGCGGAGGCGCGGATCATGGCGGCCCTGGAGCAGCGGCACGCGCCGTCGACGGTCCGGAACTACCGGGGCGACTGGGACAAGTTCCGCGCCTGGTGCGCCGAGCGCGGACATGTGCCGATGCCGGCGCACCCGCACACCGTCGCCGACTACCTCACCGAACACGCCGACCGGCGCACCGACACCGGGGACCGTGTCTACGCGACGAACACCCTCACCCGCTGGGTGGCGTCGATCAACTACTGGCACCGCGCCTGCTCGCGCCCGGCCCCCGGCGGCACGCAGATCGTCAAGGACACGTTGGCGGGCATCCGCCGGACGTACGCCGCCTCCGGGGAACGCCCCACCAAACGGGTCGCGCCCCTCCTCGGAGACGAGATCAGCTACATCCTCGCCACCATGCGCGAGAACGCCGACACCTGGCAGGACCGGCTGCGTGAACGCCGCGATTCGGCGGTCATCCTGCTCGGATTCCTGGGGGCGTTCCGTCGCTCCGAGTTGTCCGGCCTGCAACTGCGGGACATCACCCTGCACCCGGAGGACGGACTCCACATCCTGGTCCGGAGGTCGAAGACCGACCAGATCGGCGACGGCATGGTCAAGGCCACGCCGTTCGCCGTCGGGCACCGCGCCTGCCCGCCGTGCGTGTACCGGCGCTGGCTCGACGTCCTCCTCGCTCACCATCAGGGTGGCCGTGCCGCTATCGCCCAGCTACTCGATGACCCGGGCGCGTTCCGCACCCACGTCTGCCATGCCCCCTACCCCGATCTCGATCCCGGCGTGGCGGCCTCGCCGGTGTTCCGGCCACTGCGCGTGAACGGGAACATCGGCGCGGCCGCCCTGACCGGGCAGGGCATCCACGGCGTGATCCGGCGAGCCGCCACCGATGCGGGTCTGACGCCCGCCAAGATCGCGAAACTCGGCGGGCACTCCCTGCGCGCCGGGTTCGTCACCCAGGCGTTCCGCAACGGCGCCCAGGCGCACGAAGTCATGCGGCAGACCGGGCACAAGAACCCCGCCACCCTGGAAATCTATGCGCGCGAACACAATCCGCTCACCGGGAATGCGGTCGCCGGCTTCGACCTGTAGTGCGGGGCGCAGACCTCCCGGGCACCCGGCACCGTCAGTCGAGGATGGCCGTCGCCTCGATCTCGACGAGGACGTCCGGTTCGAACAGGTAGTCCACGCCGATGAGCGAGGCGGGCGGCATGGGGGACGGCAATCCGATCTCCGCGGCGACCCGTTCGACACCGGCCATGACCTCGGAGATCTTCTCGGGCCGCCAGTCGGTGACGTAGAAGGTCAGTCGCAGGACGTCGCCGAACGTCGCGCCGGCGGCGCCGAGCCCGGCTCCGGTGTTGCGCAGCGCCTGGGCAACCTGCCCAGCCAGATCGTCCGGGGCCACGGGGGTGCCGTCCGCGAGGCGGGCGATCTGCCCCGCGACGTGCACGTGCCGGGTACCGGTGCCGATCGCGACGTGGTGGTACGGGGCGGGTCGGGTCATGCCGGCAGGGGTGGTGAGATACCGAACGGTCATCAGTGCTCCTCGCACATCGATCCAATGAGGTATCTCAGTGATACTTGGTAACCGAAGGACACTTCAACGAGACTAGGTAGCGTGCGCGATACCACCGACATCGATTCCGGCGAGCTGACCGTCACCCCTCCGCATCGTGAACTTCTCGATCAGGTTCTCGACAAGTGGTCCCTGGCGGTGCTCAACGAACTGTGCGACCACCCGAGCCGCTTCAACGAACTACGCCGCGCGATCCCCGCCGTCACGCAGAAATCGCTGACCGCGACACTGCGCCGCCTCGAACGCAACGGGATCATCGTCCGGGAGGTACTCGACGGCCGACCCATCGCCGTCGAGTACCGGATCACCCCCCTGGGTAAGACGTTGCGGCACCCCGTCGACGTCCTCCTGGCCTGGGCCGATGCCCACATGCCGGCGATCGAGGATGCCCGCACCCGATTCGACGACGAAGGTGACGGCTGAACCGTCGGGTCCCGCCGAACTACATGGTCGTCGACCCGAAGATCATGCCGAGCGGCACCAGGATCGCCGCGGCCGCGATGGCCAGTGGATTCCCGGCGGTCATGCCGTCGCGCAGCCAAATCCCGATCTGAGCTGCAATGTCGTTCGATCCCATGATGTGCCTTCCCCTAGGTACTTCAGAAATGTCGTTGAACACCCTGTGAATCGGCTCGTCTCCCGGCCGCGTTACTTACGTCACCGCCACCCCCACCGTCCCACGGCGTCCGCGTCGAATCAGACTGCCCTTGACGCCGATCCAGCCGAGGATGCCGTACTTGCGGGCGATCGCCGCGCGAGCCCGGTCGGTGCCGGCGTCGTCGAGGATCGTTGCGGTGGCATCGATCTGCGGCCCCTTGGGGTTGCCGCGCGCGTCGCACGCGGCCACGGTGACCCGGGGGTTTCGCCGGATCCGCTTGACCTTCCACGAGTCCGTCACCGTCCACATCAGCAGTCGGTCGCCGTCCATCGCCGCCCACAGTGGGGTCGGTACCCCCGAACCGTCCTTCCGGAAGGTCGTCAGCAGAACGTATTTCGCGGCACCGATCTCGCTCAGTGTGGTCATGCCCGCCAGGGTACGTGGGATACGGGACCGAACGTCACGCGATGACTCAGCCCTCGAGCTGCTGCGTGTCGTTGTCGAATTGCTTTCCCAGAACGCTGTTGCCGAAGAATTCCTCGCGGCCCGGCCTGAAGTCGGTGAGGCTGGCGAGGATCTCCTCAGGGACAACGTGGCCTTCCGCTGGTCTCAGTGCGTTACAGGGGCTTTCGAAATCGAGGCTCAGCCGCGAAGTGCACGGGCGACGTCGATCCGCGATGTTCTGACAGCAGGCCACGCCAGCGCCAGGCACGTCGTGAGCACGGTCGCGACGGCAAGACCACCCAGCATCGGCCAGGGCAGGCCACTCACGACGCCGCCGATCGATGTCCGCGCGCCGACGGCGATGGTCCAGCACGACACCAGGAGCGTGACGAGACCGAAGAGGATCGCGGTCGCCGCGTAGATGACGCCCTCGTACACAGTGGAGCGGGCGATCACTCCGGGACGCGCCCCGGCCGCGCTGACGAGGGCGGCGTCCCGACGACGCTCGCGGCCGACCAGCGCGATCACGGCGAGCCCGCCCACCCACGAGACCACGAAGACCCAGCCGAGCACGACGAGCACGTCGTCGAGTCCGGTCGACCCGCCGGGCATCGCGTTGCCGATCACCATGAAGATGCCCACGATCGACAGCGCCAATGCGAACGGCAGCACGGTGGTGACGCTGCGCGCCGCACGGTCGCGGCAGGACTGCACGGCCAATCGCCAGGCGACATCGGTCGCCGGCACCACCGCGGTCCACAGTCTCATCAGCGGCGTGAGTACCCACGGCCCCATCAGGAGCAGCAGACACACCAGGAACAGATTGCCGGCGAAGGCGAACGCGGTGCGCTGCTCGAGTCCGCTGAGTTCGAAGCCCAGACCGGGGATCCACATGCCGACCACACCGGCGAGCAGGCTCAGTGCGAGGATGCTGCGGCCGATGCCCGGACCGGCACCCGGTTCCGTCGTGTCGCGGAAGGCGCGCATCTCGGGGGTCCTCGCCGCGCGTCGAGCCGCAGCCCACCCACCGATCAGGCAGGGCACGACGCCCGCGACCAGCGTCACGCCGACGTACCACGGCGCGAATCCGACATGGGCGCCGTGCAGGTCGAGACCGGTGTCGGTCCACTGCCCCAGCGCCACGCGGGCCACCACGACTGCAAGCGGCAGCGCGAGCAGACCGGCAATCACTCCCAGGACCAGCAACTCGGTGACGAGCACGCGGCGCACCCGGCGCCGCGGGATGCCCACGATCACCCACAACGCGTGCTCACGACGCTGCGTGGTCAGAGTGAGCCCGACGGTGGAGGCGACGACGGCGACTGCAGCGAGGACCGTGAAGAAGACGATGTTGCCGCCCAGGGCGATCGACGCCTGGGTCATGTCGGCGTCGCCCGCGGCCTGCGTCGCACCGGTCGCGGTGAGCATCGCGATCACGGCTCCGGCGCCGCACGCGCCACCGACGGTGGCGCACAGGACGGTCCACAGCCACATCGCGGACTGGCTGCGGATGTCGGCGAGGACGAGGCGGATCATGCGAGCACATCCACTGCGGAGGCCTGGGCGTCGAGGATCGCTTCGCTGACGGCGTGGCCGTCCCCGCCGGGAAGCATCGTGTGGACGCGCCCGGAACCCATGACGACGACGTGGTCGGCACGGGCCGCGGCATGCGGGTCGTGGGTGACCATCACCACCGTCGTGCCCTGCGCGGGCAGGGCCTGCAGCCAGTCGAGTACCACCCGGCCCGACGCGAGGTCGAGCGCTCCGGTGGGCTCGTCCGCGAACACGATGCGCGGGCGATTGGCGACGACGCGGGCGACGGCCACGCGCTGGCGTTCACCGCCCGACAGCCGGTCGGGTCGACGTCCGGCATGTTCGCGAATGCCCAGTCGGTCCATGGCGTCGCGGATCCGGGCTCGCGGCACCTTGTGACCGGCGAGGCGGGCCGGAAGCGCAATATTCTCTTCGACCGACAGCGAGCTGACCAGGTTGTACTCCTGGAACACGAAACCGATGTGCTCGCTGCGAAACGCTGCGCGTCTGCGGGCGCCGAGGGAACCGAGGTCGGTGCCGAGCACCTCGACGGTGCCGCCGGTGGGCACCTCGAGGCCGGCCGCGCAGAAGAGCAGGGTGGATTTGCCGGACCCGGAGGGACCGACGATCGCGGTGAGTCGGCCATCGGGGATGTCGAGATCGATGTCGTGCAGCACTCGGGTGGAGTCACTGCGCCTACCGGGAGCGGGAAAATCCATGCGCAGGCCGCGCAGCCGGACACAGGGGGCGGTGGTGGGGGCGTCGTGTGGCATGAATCCATTCGATCGGTTTCACGCCCGGCAAACACTGGTGCTGCCTCCCCTGGAAGGTAGAGCGCGCACTACCTTCTCGGACCCCGGCGTCTGGCAGAGTTCGATGCCATGTCGTCCTCACGCTTGGGCCGCCGGGTGGTGCTGGAGATGGCCGCCGCGGCGCTCCTACCGTTCCTGCTGGTCGGTGTGGTGTTGGTGCCGCTGCTGCCGATCACCGCGGTGGTGGTCGCCGAACTCGACCGCATGCGCGCCCGCGCGTGCGGCGCGGCGAGCGAGCCGCTGCGTCCGAGGGACGAATCGTGGTGGCGCTGGATTCGCGCACGGGTGCGGACTTCGGGGCTGTGGCGCACCGACCTGCCGGTGTTGCTGGTGGCCGTCGTGCTGTCGGTGTTCTCGCTCCTGATCGCGTTCTTCGGCTTCATCGGCGCGTTGGCTCTCGTGTTCTCCCCCGTGTTCTGGGCGTTCGGTATCGCAGCGCAGGCGGGTCCGTTCATACCCTCGTCGGCCGGGCAGTCGGTCGCCGCGGTGCCCTTCGGGTTCGTGTTGGCGGTGGTGACGGCGGCGTTGTTGGCGGGAATCTCGTCGCTGCGCGACGTGACGCTGCTCGGCTTCTCCACACAGCGCGACCGCGATCTTCAATCCCAGCTTCGCGACCTCCGCAGCAGTCGTGCGTCGTTGACCGAAGCGTTCGAACAGGAGCGGCGGCGCATCGAGCGGGACCTGCACGACGGAGCGCAACAGGACCTCGTCGCGGTCGTGCTCAGTCTCGGCATGCTGGAGGCGGCCGCCGAGTCCGGCGCCGACAACGAACGCCTCAGGGAATTGGCCTCGCGTTCCCATGTTCAGGCCGAGCGTGCGCTGGAACGGTTGCGTGAGACGGTGCGCGGCATCCACCCTCGGGATCTGAGCGATCTGGGTTTGGTGGCGGCCGTGCGCGAACTGGTGTCCCGATCGCCGCTGTCCGTCGAGTTCGTGACGGAGGGCGACGACTCGTCGCTGTCCGCCCCGATCGCGGGCGCGATGTACTTCACGATCTCGGAGGCGCTCACCAACGTCGTCAAACATGCCGGGGTCGACCACGTCCGAGTGGAGCTCCGCTGCAACCCCGATGGTGTGACGGCGAGGATCGTCGACGAGGGCGGTGGCGGCGTCGAACTCGGTGAAGGACGTGGCACCGGGCTGATGGGTCTGCGGGAGCGGATGCGCAGTGTCGGCGGCGAGATCCGGGTGGTGAGTCCGGCCGGTGTGGGAACTACGGTGGTGGTGACGGCCCCCGCCGAACCGCCGTGGTGAAGATTCGGATCCGAGCACGACGAGGAACTGTGAAGCCATGAGAATCGTGCTCGCCGACGATGCCCCGCTCATCCGGGCCGGGATCAAGGAGATCCTGGCGGCCAGCGGGCACGACGTGGTGCGCGAGTGTGACGACGCGCCCTCACTGGTGTCGGCCGTCGACGCCATGGCCTCCGTGGGTGAGCTGCCCGACCTGGTGATCACAGACGTGCGGATGCCGCCCGAAGGCACCGACGACGGCCTGCGCGCCGCGATGGATCTGCGGGCGCGCCATCGCGAGTTGCCGATTCTGGTGCTGTCGGCCTACGTCACCGGGCCGTACGTCAAGGAACTGCTCAACGGGCCCGGCGCCGACGGTGTCGGCTATCTCCTCAAGGAGAAGGTCGGCCGCGTCGGCGACTTTCTGCGCGCCGTCGAGACGGTGTCTTCCGGCGGCGTCGTGGTCGACCCGGAAGTGGTGCGTCACGTCACCCGGCCGGAATCCTCGTCGGGGCCGCTCGGCAGGCTGACGGCGAGGGAGAGCGAGGTCCTCGCGCTGATGGCCGAGGGTAAGTCCAACGGGGAGATCGCCGACGCGCTCTTCCTGTCGAAGGCCGCGGTGAGCAAGCACGTCGCCAACGTCTTCCTCAAGCTGGGGTTGCCGCCCGGCGAGGACAACCGCCGGGTCAAGGCGATCCTCACGTGGCTCGACCACCACTGATCAGCACCGTCCAGCAGTCGACCGATTGAACGTTTCGTGAATATCGGTGGAGATATCGCTGTTTCGAGCGTTCGCCGACTCCTCGTCCTGTTTGCTGGGATGGACTTTTCGACATCCTGGACATCGACGAGGACACCCGTGACCGAGTTCAACCCGATCGACCGCCGCCGTTTCCTCACCACAGCCGGCATGACCGGTGCGGCCGTCTCGCTGGCCGCGCTGGCGCCGACCGCCGCAGCCGCTGTCCCGGGAGCGGTGCCCGCCGGCGGCAAGCACCCATTCCCCACCGGCTCCGCCGTCCGGGTCCTGGTCACCGGCGACGCCGGCACCGGCACCCCGGCGCAGTGGGCCGTCGCCGACGCGATCCGCACCGTGCACGCGGCGGAACCGTTCGGCATGGCGCTGGGCCTCGGCGACAACATCTACGAGTCCGGGCCCCACGGCGACGGCGACGTCCAGTTCGCGACCAAGTTCGAGGACCCCAATCACGGACTGGACTTCCCATGGGTGATGGTGCTGGGCAACCACGACAACACCGCGGTGTTTCCCGGCGACGGCGGCTGGCTGCTGCGCGGCGACGACGAGGTGGCCTACCACCGGACCTCCCGTCGATGGTGGATGCCCAGCCGCTACTACTCGGTGCGCGTGCCGGAGGAGAACCCGGTCGTCGAGTTCTTCGTGCTCGACCTCAATCCCCTCGCCGCGTACCTGCCGCCGCTGTTCGTCGACTACTGGATGCCGCACGGCCAGTTCATGAACGAGCAACGCGCCTGGCTCGATCGCGCGATCGCCGAGTCCCCCGCCAGGTGGAAGATCGCCTGCACCCACCACCCGTACCTGAGCAACGGCTCGCACGGCGACGCCGGGGAGTACGACGGTATCCCGCTCGAACCGATGAACGGCATCCACGCCAAACGCTTCTACGAGGACCACGTCGTCGGGCGGTGCCAGTTCGTCCTGTCCGGACACGACCACTCGCTGCAGGTCCTCGATCCCACCGTCGAATCCAAGGGCACCCGGCAGATCGTCTCGGGCGCCACCGGAAAGAACAGCCACGGCAAGTCCACGAGTCCCGAGCGCGCGAATCTCTACCAGAACTTCGACGACGTCGGCTTCATGACCATGGACCTGTCGGCGGACTCGGTGCGGCTGCGGGCGTACACCGTGGACATTTCGACTGCGGCACCGACGCTCGCGTTCGACCGGCGGCTATAGGCTCTTTGCGGTCCGGCGGCGCAGCCGGAGCCGACTGTAGGTGACGACCGCGAGCACGCAGCTGATGAGCACCAGCATGGCGATGCTGAGCAGCCACCACGATCCGGTGTGCTGCCACAGCGTGTCCGGCTCGGTGCCGCTGGCGTTCGTGACCAGGTCCACCGTCGAGGCGGCCGCCGCGAACCCCCAGCGTGACGGAAAGAGCCACGCGACCTGTTCGAGCACGGCGCGTCCGGTAATCGTGATCAATCCTCCGGACATCACCAGCTGCGCCATGATCGTGACGACCAGCATCGGCAGCACCTGCTCGCTCGAGCGCGCCACCGACGACAACGCCAGCCCGAGCACGACGCAGCAGCAGGTGGTGGCGGCGATGTCCACGATCAGTTCGACGGAGCCCGACGGGAGCACACTGCCGTGGCCCGGGAAACCCTTGCCCACGTAGACGATCAGCACCATGATCACCGACTGCACGATGCCGGCGGCGCAGAACACGACGATCTTCGCCGTCAGGTAGGCGGACGGCAGCAGCCCGGCGGCGCGTTCGCGCTGGTAGACCATGCGCTCGCCGACCAGGTCGCGGATGGTCAGTGAACAGCCCATGAAGGCGGCGCCGAGAATCAGCACCACCAGGATCTGGGTGAGTTCGCCGGACACGTCGGCACCGGACTGCCCGAACCCGGTGTCGCCCGGCACGAGCAAAGCCAAGCCGCCGAGCACGAAAGGCAGCAGCGACAGGAAGATCAGGTAACCCCGGTCGGCGCGGATCAGCTGAACCTGGCGGCGGGCGACGGTGCTCAACTGCCTACGTCTCGAGGTGTGCGCGGGCGTGCCGAGCGGCCCGGGCGCCGCTGGTGGCACCTCCGCCACCGTGCGGGTGGCGCGGTATTCGGCGAACACCCCGTCGGGGTCGGAGGCGACGCGGGCGAAGATGTCGGCCCAGTCGGTACTGCCGAGTGTGCTCCCGACTCGGTCGGGCGGTCCCACATACGCGGTCTTGCCGCCGGGAGCGAGGAGGAGGACCTGGTCGCACATCTCGAGGTACGACAGCGAATGCGTGACGATGACGACGACGCGGCCCGAGTCGGCGAGGCGGCGCAACGTCGACATGATCTGTCGATCGAGCGCGGGGTCGAGACCCGAGGTCGGTTCGTCGAGGATGAGCAGGGACGGGCCCGTGAGCAACTCCAGCGCGACCGAGGCGCGTTTGCGTTGCCCGCCGGAGAGTCGATCGACGCGGGTGTCGGCGTGCTCGGTCAGTTGCAGTTCGTCGAGCACCCCGGCGATCACCTCGTCGCGGTCGGCCCTGGTGGTGTCCGGCGGCAGTCTCAGCTCCGCGGCGTAGCCGAGGGCCCGCCGGACGGTCAGCTGCCGATGGACGACGTCGTCCTGAGGGACCATGCCGATGCGGGAACGCAGTACCGAATAGTCGGTGTGCACGCTGCGTCCGTCGAACTCGACGACGCCCTCCGTCGGGCCTTCCGCCCCGGAGATGATCTTGGCGACGGTGGTCTTTCCCGCGCCGGAGGGCCCGATCACCGCGGTGAGAGTGCCGGGGCCCGCCGTGAAGGTGACGTCCTCGAGCAGTCGCCGCCCACCTTCGATGGTGAGTCCGACGCCGTCCACGCGTAGACCGCCGGCGGTCGGGGCGGTCGCCTGCCGTGGAACGAGACGGCCGTCCTGCACGCTGAAGTCGGTGTTGCCGATGGTGACGACGTCGCCGTCGTTCAGCCGTGCGCGCGTCACCCGGGCACCGTCGACGAACGTTCCGTTGACGCTCCCCAGGTCGTCGAGTTCGAGGCCGGACGGCACGGCGTGGACCATCGCGTGACGACGTGAGGCCAGCACATCCCGGACGACGACGTCGTTGTCGGGGGAACGTCCGATCGTGAGGGCTCCCGCGGGGGCGATCTCGTGCGGTGCCGGGGGCGGGGCGACCGATCCTCCCACCTCGATCGTCGACTCGTCCCATCGACCGCCCACGTCCTGCAGCGTCGCGTCGGGATCCTCGATCGAGATCCGCACGGTGGGCCCCTCGACCGCGTCGCCCAGGCGGACGAGGACGGCGCTCGTGACGGGGACCTCGTCGCGGCGTTCGCCGTCGACGTAGATCCCGTTCTTGCTGCCGGAGTCGACGAGCCGCCATCCCCCGTCCCACCTGAGTCGCGCATGCTCGCGCGACACCACAGGATCGACGATCGTGATCTCGAACTGGGGGTCCCGGCCGATGCGGACCGCTGTGCCCGCACCGAAGCTTCTGCGGCCGTTTTCGGTCTCGACCACGACCCGTGGGTGGTCACTTCTCGTCCGGTCGTCCATCGCCACGGCCTCCGGTCAGCATCAGGCGTAGAGTTCGACTCCTCCATGGTCGCATCCACGCCCCGGGATCCGACACCGGAAACCGTGTCACGACGAGTTTCGTCGATGCGGCGAGTCTGTCTTCTCGTACCACCACCTTCGAGAGCGGAGTGCCACGTGAGTCAGCTGCTTCGGGTCCAGAACTTCAACATCTCCAGCGACGGCGTCGCGTGCGGCGAGAACCAGACCTTCGAGAACCCGTTCGGCCTCGACCACAGTGGGATGTTCGCGTGGGCCGGGGCCACCGCCAGCTGGCCCATGCGCACCGACCCCGGCGGCAGCCGCGGCCTCGACGACTACATCACCCGCGACTACGCCCGGAACATCGGCGCCGAGATCATGGGCCGCAACAAGTTCGGACCCCAGCGCGGCCCGTGGGAAAACCTGGAATGGCAGGGCTGGTGGGGTGAGGAGCCGCCGTTCCACACGCCGGTGTTCGTCGCGACCCACCACCCGCGGCCGTCGATCACGCGCGGCGAGACCACGTTCCACTTCGTGGACGGTGCACCGGCCGAGATTCTCGAGCAGGCGCGGACGGCGGCGCAGGGGAAGGATGTCCGACTCGGCGGCGGGGTCACCACGATCCGCGAGTTCCTCGATGCCGACCTCGTCGACACCATGCACGTGGCCGTCTCCCCGATCACGTTCGGGACCGGACTGCGGTTGTGGGACACCCCGGACGAACTGCTCGACCGTTTCCAGATGGAAACGGTGCTCAGTCCGAGCGGGGTGACCCACCACCTGTTCTGGCGAAAGTAGCCTGTCGGCCTACTCGCCCTCGAGCTCACCCTCGGTCTCGAGGTACGCCTGACGCAGACCCTCGAGGATCTCGGGGGACGGCTCCTCCCACATGTTCCGCTCGACGGCCTCGAGCAGTCGCTCGGAGATGCCGTGCAGCGCCCACGGATTCGACTCGGACATGAACTTGCGGTTCTGCTCGTCCAGGACGTACGTCTCGGCGAGCTTCTCGTACATCCAGTCCGCGACGACGTTGGTGGTCGCGTCGTACCCGAACAGGTAGTCGACGGTCGCGGCCATCTCGAACGCGCCCTTGTAGCCGTGGCGGCGCATCGCCTCGAGCCAGCGCGGGTTCACCACGCGGGCCCGGAAGACGCGCGCGGTCTCCTCCGACAGCGTCCGGGTGCGGACCGCGTCCGGACGGGTGCTGTCACCGATGTACGCCTCCGGCGACTTGCCCGTCAGCGCGCGGACGGTGGCGACCATGCCGCCGTGGTACTGGAAGTAGTCGTCCGAGTCGGCGATGTCGTGCTCGCGGGTGTCGGTGTTCTTGGCCGCCACCGCGATCCGCTTGTACGCGCTGCGCATGTCGTCCGATGCGGGGACGCCGTCGAGGCCGCGGCCGTACGCGTAGCCGCCCCACGTGGTGTACACCTGCGCGAGGTCGGCGTCGTCGCGCCAGTTCTTCGAGTCGATCAGCTGCAGCAGGCCGGCGCCGTACGTGCCGGGCTTGGAGCCGAAGATGCGGGTGGTGGCGCGGCGGTCGTCGCCGTGCTCGGCCAGGTCGGCCTGCGCGTGGGCCCGGACGTAGTTGTCCTCGGGCGATTCGTCGAGGCCGGCGACCAGGCGGACGGCGTCGTCGAGCAGGGCCAGCACGTGCGGGAACGCGTCCCGGAAGAATCCGCTGATCCGGACGGTGACGTCGATGCGGGGGCGGCCCAGTTCGGCGAGGTCGATCACCTCGAGGCCGGTGACGCGGCGCGACGCCTCGTCCCACACCGGGCGAACCCCGAGCAGTGCGAACACCTCGGCGATGTCGTCACCGGACGTGCGCATCGCGGAGGTGCCCCACACCGACAGGCCCACCGACTGCGGCCATTCGCCGTGGTCGGCGCGGTAGCGGGCGGCGAGCGACTCGGCCATCGCCTGACCGGTCTCCCACGCCAGCCGCGACGGCACCGCCTTGGGGTCCACGGAGTAGAAGTTGCGGCCGGTGGGCAGCACGTTGATCAGCCCGCGCAGCGGCGACCCGGACGGGCCGGCGGCGATGAAGCCGCCGCCCAGGGCGTGCAGCACCTGGTCGATCTCGCCGGACGTCTGCCGCAGTCGCGGCACCACCTCGGTCGCGGCGAACCGCAGGATCTGCCGGACGGTGTCGTCGTCGTGCAGCCCGTCCACGACGGCCGGATCCCAGTCGGTTTCGGCCAGCGCGGCGATCAGCGCGTGGGCCTGCGCCTCGACCGCGTCGACGCGCCCGCGGTCCTCGTCACCGGCCTCGCTCAGGCCCAGGGCCTCCCGCAGACCGGGCACGGTCTGCTCGCCGCCCCACATCTGCCGGGCCCGGAGCATCGCGAGGACCAACTCCACCTCGGCGTCGCCCTCCGGGGCCTTGCCGAGCACGTGCAGGCCGTCGCGGATCTGGACGTCCTTGATCTCACACAGCCAGCCGTCGACGTTCATGAGCATGTCGTCGAACACGTCCTCGTCGGGGCGTTCCGTCAGGCCCAGGTCGTGGTCCATCTTCGCGGCACGCATCAGCGTCCAGATCTGCTGGCGGATCGCCGGCAGCTTCGCCGGGTCCAGCGCCGAAATGTTGGCGTGCTCGTCGAGCAGCTGCTCGAGCCGGGAGATGTCGCCGTAGGACTCGGCACGGGCCATCGGCGGGATCAGATGGTCGACCAGGGTGGCGTGGGCGCGGCGCTTGGCCTGTGTGCCCTCACCGGGATCGTTGACCAGGAACGGGTAGATCAGCGGCAGATCGCCGAGGGCGGCGTCGGTGCCGCACGACGCCGACATGCCCAGCGTCTTGCCGGGCAGCCATTCCAGGTTGCCGTGCTTGCCGAGGTGGACGATCGCGTCGGCTTGAAAGCCTCCAGCATCCGTCGCCGCCGCGATCCAGCGGTATGCGGCCAGGTAGTGGTGGCTCGGCGGCAGGTCCGGGTCGTGGTAGATCGCGACCGGGTTCTCGCCGAAGCCGCGGGGCGGCTGCACCATCAGCACGACGTTGCCCGCCCGGATCGCGGCGATGACGATCTCGCCGTCGGGATCGGACGAGCGGTCGACGTACAGCTCGCCGGGCGCGGCACCCCAGTGCTCCTCGACACCGTCCCGGAAGTCCTGCGGGAGCGTCGCGAACCACTCACGGTAGCGGGCCGCGGAGATGCGGATCGGGTTGCCCTCGAGCTGCTCGGCGGTGAGCCAGTCCGGGTCCTGACCGCCCGCGGCAATCAACGCGTGGATCAGCGCGTCACCGTCCTGCGCGGCCAGACCGGGCAGCGCGTCGTCGCCGTCCGCGGGCCCGAGGTCGTAGCCGTGCTCGCGCATCGCGGTGAGCAGGTCGATCGCGCTGGCCGGGGTGTCCAGGCCGACGGCGTTGCCGATGCGGGCGTGCTTGGTCGGGTACGCCGACAGCATCAGCGCGATCTTCTTGTCCGTGTTGGGGATCCGCCGCAGCCGCGCGTGCCGGACCGCGATCCCGGCGACGCGGGCGGCCCGCTCGGCGTCCGGCACGTACGCGGTGAGCCCGTCGGCGTCGATCTCCTTGAACGAGAACGGCACCGTGATGAGGCGGCCGTCGAACTCGGGGACCGCGACCTGCGTCGCCACATCCAGCGGAGACATGCCGTCGTCGTTGGCTTCCCAGTCCGCGCGACTGCTCGTCAGGCACAGACCCTGCAGGATCGGGACGTCGAGGGCGGCGAGCTGCGCCACGTCCCACGCCTCGTCGTCGCCGCCGGCCTGCGCATTCGCGGGCTTGGTGCCACCGGCCGCGAGCACGGTCACCACCAGTGCGTCGGCGCGGCGCAGCGTGTCGAGCAGGTCGGCGGGCGCGGTGCGCAGCGACGCACAGAAGATCGGCAGCGGGTTCGCGCCGGTGTCCTCGATTGCCCGGCACAGCGCCTCGACGTACGCGGTGTTCCCGGCCAGATGCTGCGCGCGGTAGTAGAGCACCGCGACGGTCGGACCGTCGGCCGGGCGGGACGCGCGCTCGAGCACACCCCAGTTCGGCAGGTGCACCGCGGGCTCGAAGCCGTGCCCGGTGAGCAGCACGGTGTCGGACAGGAAGTTGTGCAGCTGACGCAGGTTGTCGGCGCCGCCCTCCGCGAGGTAGGTGTGCGCCTCGGCCGCGATGCCGGCGGGCACCGTCGAGCACTCCATCAGCTCCGCGTCGGGGGCCTGCTCGCCGCCGAGGACGACCGTCGGCAGCCCCGATGCGAGCACCGCGTCGATGCCGTCCTCCCACGCGCGCCGGCCACCGAGGATGCGCACCACCACCAGGTCCACGCCGTCGAGCAGCGCGGGCAGGTCCTCCGAGACGAGCAGGCGGGCCGGGTTGGCCCAGCGGTAGTCGGCGCCGCTCGCGCGGGCACTGAGCAGGTCGGTATCGGAGGTCGACAGCAGCAGGATCACTGTGCAGCCTTTCTGGGGTTTCGCGCCCCACGGCAAGGTTCCGGCGAGAGAAGTTCTCGGGAACGGTTCGTGCGGCAGGAGAGGGTCTGACTTTCACAGTGGCGCGACCGCCCGGAATCTCACCGGTTTCCTCTTCTGCCGCGGTCGCCGGTGATCCTACCGGTCACTCGTTTGCGCACCCGTCCCAGCACTTCTCTAGCCTGGAGACGTGCCATCTCCACGTTCCGGCCCGGACAAGTGCCCGGGTGCCCTGCAGGTCCACCAGGCCGCCGACGGCCCGCTCGCCCGCGTCCGTCTGCCGGGCGGTGTCATCACATCGGCCCAGCTCCAGGCCCTCGCGGCCGCGGCGGGCCAGATCGGCAACGGCGAGATCGAACTGACCTCCCGCGGCAACGTCCAGTTGCGGGCGGTCACCGACCCGGACGAGTTCGCCCGACGCATCGCCGACGCGGGCCTACTGCCGTCGACCACCCATGAGCGGGTGCGCAACATCCTCGCCTCCCCGCTGTCGGGGCGGATCGGCGGCCGCGCCGACGTCCGGGGACTGGTCAGCGAACTCGACCGTCGACTGTGCGACGACCCGGCGCTGGCGGACCTGCCGGGACGCACGCTGTTCACGCTCGACGACGGCACCGGCGACATCTCGGGCCTGCGCGGCGACTTCGGTCTGCACGTCCTCGACGACGGACGGTTCGCACTGGTCCTCGCCGGCGCGGACACCGGTGCGCGGGTGCCAGGACCCGATGCCGTCGGCGTGCTGCTCGCGGCGGCGCGCACGTTCGGCGAGATCCGGGGCGAGGCGTGGCGGCTGAACGAGGTGCCGGGCGGCACCGAGCAGGTCCTCGAGCGTCTCGGCCTCGAGTACGGCGACCCGGTGCAGCTCCCCGCCGCCGTCGAACGCGGACCGATCGGCTGGCTCGACCAGCCCGACGGCCGCGTCACACTCGCCGGCGGACTCGCGTTCGGCACGCTGCCCGCCCGCCTCGCCGAGTTCCTCACCGCCGTCGAACGCCCGATCATCGTCACCCCGTGGCGCTCGCTGCTCGTGCCGGACCTCGACGAGGGGGCCGCCGAACAGGTGGTCCGGGTCCTCGCGCCGATGGGCCTGATCTTCGACGAGAACTCACCGTACCTGCAGGTCAGCGCGTGTGCCGGGCAGCCGGGCTGCGCCAAGTCCCACACCGATGTCCGGGCCGACGCGCGGGCCGCGATCGAGGGCGACGACCTGCCCGACGGCGGCCGTCAGCACTGGTCGGGGTGCGATCGCAAGTGCGGCCGACCCCGCGGCGAGATAACAGACGTCGTCGCGGGACCCGAGGGTTACCGGGTGGAAAACGCGGGTTCCTGATGCCTCTATCGTGTGGCGCATGATCGACTACATCCGTGACGGTGCGGAGATTTACCGCCAGTCCTTCGCCACCATCCGCGCCGAGGCGGACCTCACGCGGTTCCCCGCCGACGTCTCGCAGGCCGTGGTCCGGATGATCCACGCGACCGGTCAGGTCGATCTGGTCGACGACATCGCGTTCACCCCGAACGTGGTCGCCGACGCCCGGGAGGCCCTGCGCCGCGGCGCCCCGATCCTGTGCGACGCGAAGATGGTCGCCGCCGGAGTCACCCGCAAGCGACTGCCCCGTGACAACGACGTGCTGTGCATGCTCGACGACCCGCGCACACCGGTCCTCGCGAAGGCCATCGACAACACCCGCTCGGCGGCCGCGCTCGAGCTGTGGGGCGACAAACTCGACGGCGCCGTCGTCGCGATCGGCAACGCGCCCACCGCACTGTTCCACCTGCTCAATCTCATCGAGGCCGGCGCGCCGCGGCCCGCCGCCATCGTCGGCGGACCCGTCGGGTTCATCGGTGCGGTCGAATCCAAGGAAGCGCTGATCGAGCATCCCGCCGCCCTGCCGCACCTGATGCTGCGGGGCCGCCGCGGCGGCAGCGCGATCACCGCGGCCGCCTTGAACGCCATCGCAAGCGAGATCGAGTGAGCGACAGCATGAGTGCCGGAAAACTGTGGGGTGTCGGCATCGGCCCCGGCGATCCCGAACTGGTGACGGTCAAGGCGGCACGGGTGATCGGTGAGGCCGACGTCGTCGCCTTCCACAGTGCCCGGCACGGGCGCAGCATCTCCCGCGGGGTCGCCGCCCCGTACATGCGGGACGGGCAGATCGAGGAACACCTGATCTACCCGGTCACCACCGAGACGATCGACCATCCCGGCGGCTACCAGGGCGCGATGGACGAGTTCTACGAGCAGGCCGCCGCCCGCCTGGCCGCGCATCTCGAGGCGGGGCGCAGTGTCGCGCTGCTCGCGGCCGGCGATCCGCTGTTCTACAGCTCGTACATGCACATGCACAAGCGTCTGGCCGACCGGTTCGAGGCCGAGGTGATCCCCGGCGTCACCGCCGTCAACGCCGCCTCCGCGGCCCTGGCCGAACCGCTCGTCGAGGGCGAGGAAGTGCTCACCGTCCTGCCCGGCACCCTGCCGCAGGACGAACTGACCCGACGCCTCCGCGAGACCGACGCCGCCGCGATCATGAAGCTGGGGCGCACGTACCCGGCTGTGCGCCAAGCACTGAAGGACGCCGGCCGGATCGACGAGGCTCGCTACGTCGAACGCGCCAGCACCGCCCGCCAGCGCGTCGCCGCCGCCGACGAGGTCGCCGACGCGGACGTGCCGTACTTCTCGATCGTCGTCGTCCCGAGCCCGTCGAACAACCGCACCGCCCCCGCACCGGCGGCCGGCGAGGTGGTCGTCGTGGGTCTCGGACCGGGCGACCAGGAGTGGACCACACCGGAGGTCCGCCGGGAACTGGCGCAGGCCACCGACCTGGTCGGCTACACCACCTACATCGACCGGGTGCCGGTCCGGCCGGGACAGCGCCGCCACGCTAGCGACAACCGCGTCGAGGCCGAGCGTGCCGCGATGGCACTGGACATGGCCAAGCAGGGCGGCCGCGTGGTCGTCGTGTCGTCCGGTGACCCGGGGGTGTTCGCGATGGCCGCCGCGGTGCTCGAGGTGGCCGCCGAAGACCAGTGGCGCGACGTCCCGGTCCGGATCCTGCCCGGGATGACCGCCGCACACGCCGTCGCCAGCCGGGTCGGAGCCCCACTCGGCCACGACTACGCGATGATCTCGCTGTCCGACCGGCTCAAGCCGTGGGACATCGTCGCTCAGCGCGTCTCGGCCGTCGCGAGCGCCGACATGGCGTTCGCCGTCTACAACCCGGCATCGAAGTCCCGTACGTGGCAGGTCGCCGCGATGCGCGACCTCGTCCTCGAACACCGCTCCCCCGACACCCCGGTGATCATCGGCCGCGACATCGCCGGCCCGCAGGAGTCGATCAAGATCGTCCGCCTCGCCGACCTCGACCCCTCCGACGTCGACATGCGCTGCCTGCTGATCGTCGGCTCGTCCCAGACGACGGTCGTCGAGCACGACTCCGGGACACGGGTCTTCACCCCGCGGCACTACCCGGCCTGACGCCCCGCACCCCACCCATCCACTGAACGGGAGTTCACGGCACGCTTTCACTCGGATTGCGTGCCGTGAACTCCCGTTCAGGGGATGGCGCGGATCAGCTGTCGGGTTCCGGCGGCAGCGGGTTGACGGTGTCGCTGTCCCAGGTCAGCGATTGGTCGGCGTGTGCCGGGAGGGCTTCGAGCTCCTCCTCGGCCAGCACTGCGGCGACGCACGCTTCGGAGGCGCCGAGGTAGGTGGACATGAGGTCGATGTCCGTCGCCACACACCAGGCGTGGTCGTCGGGCCACCACAGGTGCGCGCTCGTCCCTGCCGGAAACTCTCGGGTTGCACCGAACTGGGTGTCCGCCATGTCGAGGGTCCCCGTGAACAGCACCATGTCCCGCGCCGGCATGAGAAGCCGTCGGTGGTCGGAGGGTGCGGAGACCTCACCGGAGCCCTCCCAGTGCCCGAACCAACACGTCTCGGGGGTGCCGGTGAAGCGGCCGAGGATCGTGGTCAGGGTGCGGGCGGTCGGCGGCGGCAGTGACCCCTGGGACGGTTCGTCATCCCACACGCCAGGCTGACCCGGGGCGTCCCAGGTACCGACGATCGACCCCCACTCCATGACCGGATGCACCGTTGTACCGTTCGCCGCCGCGACCTCGGCCCAGCGCACGGACCGGCCGCCAGCCGTCGCCGCCGGATGGAAGATGCGGGCGTATGCCGCGAAGTTCGGCGGCAGCAACGACGCGACCGTGTGATCGAAGCCGTGCACCCGGTCGACGATCCACTGCCCGGCATCGACGTCGCGAACCATGCGCAGTCCGCGCTCATTCCAGTCGAGGCCGTCCCTGTCTGATCGCTCCATAGCTCCATCCCACCCCTACCGGTGGCCAGGCGGCGTCACCCGCGTGGCTCGGTACCGATAGCCGTCCTGATCGGTGGCCTGCTCCCATTCGAAGACGACGGTGTCCCCCACCGTCAGGGTTCGGTATCCCGTGCCGTCGATGGAGCTGAAGAACACCCAGCACCCTCCGGGCGTCGAGGCCGAATCGATGACGCCCCACCCCTCCAGGTCGTTCCAGTCCCGCACCGTCCCTGTCGTGCTGCTCATGACGCCGACGATGCCATCTCGGCGCCGACGGAACCGCGCAGACGCGCGATGCGCACGAACGGGTACCGTCCCTGCGGTGGCTGGCGATCCGGGAACACCGTGGTGGGACGACTACAACGACCGTATTCGCCGCATGCACGAAACCGGCTGGGGTGCAGATGCATCAGTGCTCTCGACGGAGATCTGCGAACTGCTCGTCGACGTCGATGCGGCGTTCGCGATCACCGGCACGGACACACCGGGGTGGCCGAACCCGTACGGTGGCGGCGCCGCGCCGGACGAGGCAGCGTACGAGCGACTCACCGACCCGGAGAAGTTCTTGATCGTGGTGGCCCGGGCGAAAGCGTGGACGACGGTTCTCCTCGACCGCGGCTGGGCGCGAGAAGCAGCCCAGGTGAGTTGGGCGCTTCGTCCCATGGAGTCCGGTGGTGCCGACACCGTCCTCGAGCCCGTGGCCGACGGTGCAGTCCCCCTGGTGCTGACGACGCACACCCCGGTGGACAGGAACCACATCTTCACCGTCTCGGTCGCGGCGGGCGACCCGGCCGTGACGTTGGCGGAGATTCCCGATTGCGGATGCGACGCGTGCGATCGCGGGTCCGCCGCGTTGCTCGAGGAGATGGACAGGTAGGTGCTGTCGGTGGTCGACGGGTCCCTCCGGGTCGACGTCGCTGCCGACCACTCCTCGATTCGGACATCATTCGGCGGTCACGGCGGCACGGTCCGGAACCTCGACGAATCCACATCGTTCACGGCCGCGCCGTGGCCCGCGAACTGGACCGCGCGCTCCATTCCGCCCGAGATCGAGACTCACCATCCCGGACGCGCGATTGCGGGCGCGGTGCTGAATCGACTGCTGCGCCGCGAGGGACCCCCGGGAAGTGCGCAGCGCTACCGGTCCCGATGAATGCTGAATGCTGGTCTGACCACTTGACCACATCGCCGGTACCGCCCTAGCGTTGTGACATGGATCTCACACCGGTGCGCCGCAGGTCGATCCCCGATGACGTCTTCGACCAACTCCTCGACAGCGTCGTCGCGGGCAGTCCGGCACCCGGCGAGACGCTGGTCGGCGAGCGGCGGATGGCGGAGGAACTCGGGGTGTCGCGTCCGGCGGTGCGGGAGGCGCTGGGCCGGATTGCCGCGCTGGGACTGGTCGACATCCGGCAGGGCGGCGCAACCGTCGTCAACGACCTGCGCCGGCGCGGCGGGCTCGATCTGCTCCCGAAACTGCTGGTCCGGGGCGGGAACATCGATCCGGCGGTGGCCCACAGCATCCTCGAGGCCAGGCTGTGGAACGGCCCGAAGGTCGCGGAACTGGCGGCATTGCGCGCGCCGGAAGGTACCGCGGACGCCCTGGACGCCGTCGCGGACGCACTCGCCGCCGACGACGATCCCGTGGTCCGACAGCGCATCGCCCTCGACTTCTGGGACCTGATCGTCGACGGCGCCGACTCGATCACCTTCCGGCTCATGTTCAACACCCTGCGCGCCGCATACGAACCGATGCTGGACGCCCTCGCGGTGGTGATGGTTGCCGAGGTGAGCGAGGTCGACCGCTACCGGGCGATCGCCGACGCCGTCCGTCGCCGTGATCCCGACGGCGCCTTCGCCGCGGCGCACGCCCTGCTCGAGCCGACGACCGCACTCCTGGGCGGCGCGCTCGACGCCGCGCGGGACGCGTCCCAGGAGGACACATGACCACCACCCGCGCAGACTCGCCGGCCTTCGGGCGCAACGTCACCCTCGGGGCCGCGCTCCGCGAGTTCGTCCGCCACCCGAGCCCGTGGATCATCGCCACCCTCTTCGTCGGCGCCCTGAGCACCCGTGTCGCGCTGGGCGGCTGGACCTGGGCCGACGCACTCGTGCCCCTGGTCATGCTCGCGTTCTTCCCGGTGCTGGAGTGGATCATCCACGTGTTCATCCTGCACTGGCGTCCCAAACGCGTCGCCGGGCTGACCATCGACCCACTGCTCGCGCGCAAACACCGCGCGCACCACGGCGATCCCCGGAACATCCCGCTGGACTTCATCCCGGCACCGGTGTTCGCGTGGCTGGCGCCGCTGCTGCTCGCAGTCGCGGTGATCGTCTTCCCCCGGATCGAACTCGGGCTGACGTTCCTCATCGTCATCACCGCGCTCGGCCTCGGCTACGAGTGGACGCACTTCCTCATCCACACCGACTACAAGCCGAAGACCGCGCTGTACAAGGCGACGTGGCGGCACCACCGCAACCACCACTACCGCAACGAGCACTACTGGTTCACGGTCACCACGTCCGGCACCGCCGACCGGGTGTTCGGCACCGAACCGGACCCCGACACCGTCGAGAAATCCCCCACCGCGAAGCGGCTACACGGACTCGACGTCGCCGGCGCGTAGTCGCACCGATCAGCCCGCCACGTCCTCCTTCAAGGTGTGCGCGACGAGGGCATTGGCGTGGCCGTGGCCGAGTCCGTGCTCGGTCTTCAGCCAGTTGACCAGTTCCATGTGCTTGGTCAGATCCGACGAACGAATCAGGCTCTGCCACTCGCTGATCGGCTTGCCGTACTTCTTCTCGATCGACGGGAAATAGGACGCGGGACCCTTCACCGGTTCGGTCATGCACGGCACGCTACCGCCGAGCCACGACACGCGCCCTGATTCCGCTCGCCCAGTCCTCCGGATCCCAGGTGCCCGGCCGGGCCCTGGTGAGCGGGTAACACGCCAAGCCGATGAGGACGGCGCTGAAGTGCCCGATATCGGTGAACGTCAGCGTGCCGAGCAGCGGCAGCCCGTAGACCAGCAGCACCCCGGCCACGTACAAGTACCGCCACGGCGGCGCGATCCGGTAGGCGAGTACCGCGGTGACGCCGGCCAACGCGTAGCTGACGCCCACGTCGAGGGTGTTCACCGCGGACTCCGGCGCCTGGCCGTGCCGGATCGCCAGATACAGGACCCCTTCACTGAGATACGTCGCGCCGACATGCGCGATCACCGCGACCGTCAACCACCGCCACGTCCCCAACCACCGTTCGACCGGGACGTGAAAGAGATTGAACAGCACGAAATACCCGAACCAGCCCCCACCCGCGAGCCAGAACGCGCTCGTGACGAGAACGCGAATCGGATCCTCCTGCAGGTGGTGCAGGTTGGTCGAGCGGTTGCCCAGCACCTCGTCGAGTGCTGTGGGCGAGAGTCGGTGCATCACGATGCTCGTCACGAGGAGGATCGCGAGCCACACGAACGTGCCGGGTGCCCGGCGGACATACCCCCATGCCGCAGCGGGAATCTGCGACCACCGGAACCGCTGCACGGCATCCACGGAACCAGTATGGACCCGAACCGGCCCGGGTATCGCCTCAGTCGACCATCGTCTCGATTCCGTGGCGGTCCCGGTAGCGCCGCAGGTTTCCGCGGGCGAGTCGGGCGATCCAGGGCAGCACCCGCAGCATCGTGCCCGGCACCAGCATGCCCGCCTTCACCATCCAGCCGTCGGATCGTGGCAGGTTGGTCTCGACCCGCGGGCGGTCCACCAGCGCCAGCACCCGATCGGCGATGCGCTGCGGCGGCAGCGGTGTCCCGAGGAAGTTCAGCGCCGACCCGCCGGTGGCCGCCTCGTGTCGCAGCATCGGGGTGTCCACCGACCCGGGGTTGACGATGCTGACGCGCACACCGGTGTCCGGTGTCCGGGCGGCGAGCGCCAGCAGGAAGCCCCGCAGGCCGAACTTCGACGCGCTGTACCCCGGACTCTCCGCGAGCGGCAGCATCCCTCCGATCGACACGACCGCCACGATGTGTCCACGCGATACCTGCAGCGTCGGGTACAGCGCCCGCGTCAACTGCACCGGTGCGAGCAGGTTGACGCCGAGTTCGCGGTCCACCTCGTCCTCGGTGACACGCTCGAACGGCGTGGTGACGACGACCCCCGCGACGTGGACGAGCAGATCGCACTCCCCCACCGTGGACTCCACCAGCGCTCGCACATCCGACGGAACGGTCAGGTCGCACGGGTGCGGGCTGATCCGCCCGGATCCACCGTCGGCCACCGCCGTCAACCCACGAGTGTCGACATCGACCGCGACCACGTCGAACCCGCGCGCCGCCAGGCCCCGACAGATCGCCGCACCGATCGCACCGGCCGCACCGGTGACCACGGCGCGGCTCACGCGGCGACCCGGACCCGGTCGAACATCCCGGGCGTCAGGTCGGTCCACCCGAACTCGCCGCGCACCCGGGCCAGGTAGTCCCGGAAGGCGTGCGAATCGACGTACGCGCTGTGCCGGTCCGTGCCGATGAAGGAGATGCCGCCGCTCAGGTCCGGCCGGTCCGTCGCCATCCGGCGATCGAACGCGGCCGCGCGGGACGGATTGTGGTCCTGGTCGTGCAGGTACTGGGCCAGGATGTTCGTCACCTGGTCGAACAGCGTGTACGCACTGGAGTTGGTCTCCAGGTAGCCGGCCCCGAACAGGTTCCGGTGCTTGGGATTGAACGCCGTGAGATACAGGCGCGGCCGCCCCGCATGCCAGTCGAAGCACGACTCCCGGACGTACGGGATCGTCCAGTCGTATCCGGTGGCGTACAGCACCAGGTCGATCTCCCGGCTCGACCCGTCGGTGAACTCGACCCGAGGACCGGCGAACCGCGCGACGTCCGGGACGATCGCGACGTCGCCATGCTGGAGGTGGTGCACCAGCTGACTGTTGAGCAGCGGGTGCGATTCGAGCAGCTTGTGGTCGGGCCGCGGCAGACCCAGCCGGGTCAGGTCGCCCTGGAGCAGGCGCAGCACGCCGGCCAGCAGCGGACGTTCGAGTGCAATCGGCAGCCGCGGCCCCTTCTCGGCGAACACGTCAGTCGGCGTTCCGAGGATGTGCTTCGGGATCACGTGATAGCCACGCCGGACACTGACGACGGCCTCGGACGCCGAGACGGCCGCGTCGCACGCGATGTCGGCACCCGAGTTGCCGAGTCCCACGATCAGCACCCGCTTGCCACGGAACTCGTCGATCCCGCGGTACGACACCGCATGCCGGATCTCGCCGTCGAAAGCGCCCGGATGATCCGGGATGCGGGGCTGCCAAGTCACGCCGGTCGCGCACACGACGGCGCGGTAGCGGCGCCGTTCACCGGTCGACAGTCGAACCGACCAGCCGTCGCCGTCGCCGTCGGGGGCGACATCGTCGACGGCTGTCCCGAACCGGATCGACTCGTACAGGCCGAACGCACGCGCGAAGCTGCGCGTGTAGTCGAGGATCGCCCGGTTCCCCGGGTAGTCCGGGAACGAGGCCGGCATCGGGAAGTCGTGGAACCCCGACATCGTCCGGGACGAGATGAAATGCGCCGACTCGTACATCGGGGTCCCCGGGTTGTCGAGATCCCAGATCCCGCCCACGTCGCTGTGCCGCTCGAACTGGTCGTATTCGATCCCCAGCCGCCGAAATGCCCGCGCTGCCGACAACCCCGCCGGCCCTGCTCCGACGATGCATACCCGATCCATCGATCGTTCCCCTTCCGTTCCCGCACATTCAACCCGGCCCCTCTCGTCGAGGCGGTGAATTGAGTTGTGGGCTAGGCGAGTCTGGTTGGGAGTCGAGATGTCCGGGGCCGCGGCAGGAAAATTCGGGAATCCCCACGGTTCCGTCCCGCACGAAGTTCTAGCCGGAAGGCGCCGCGCCCGAAATGACCTCTGGCGGACGCGATTGCGCGGGCGGCAGGTGACTTCGGGCGCGGCGCCGGATGCGGACGGCGGCCCCGGGTGAACAGCCCTGGGGCCGGAAGGAACGCCGCTCCCCGATCGCGTCTCCCCCGACCGGGGCCGTGTCCGGTTCGTCTAGGGTCCGATCATGGACAGCCCCACTGGCGAACGCGTGCGGCATCGGGTCTCGCGGATCGCCTCGCGACCAACCCCCTACTGGGTGTTCGGCGTTGTCGTGGGCTACTACTCGTCCGAGCGCATGAGCTGGGAATCGGGTGAGACATCCTGGGAGAGCGCGCTCGAGTGGAGCAATCTACCGTTCTTCGCGGTACTGACCGGCGTGTTCGTGCTCGGCGAAGTCGCGTATCGCAAGGGCCGATTCCTCACCCTCCGTGCCCTCGCGCCGGCCCCCTTCATCCTGTTCCAACTCCGGTTCGCGCTGTGGCTGCTCTACTACCCGATCTACTGGCTCTTCTGGCTCGGGCTCGCCGGCGCAATCGCACTCACGGTGGCAGCGGTGATGCTCGGTCAGCCCCGCAGGTCGTAGCCGTAGGCCCAGCGTGCGGCCACGACCGGATCGGCGGTCACTGCCACTCCCCCGGGAATCGACGAGCGGGCCACCATCACCACGGGAATCCCCACTTCCCGGGCCGCCTCGAGCTTCGCCGACGTCAGTGCTCCCCCGCTGTTCTTCGTCACCAGGACGTCGATCCGGTGCCGCCGCATCAGCGTCACCTCGTCGTCGACGGTGAACGGCCCCCGGTCCAGCAGGAGTTCGGACCGCGCGGGCATCGGGACGTCGGGCGGGTCGATCGCCCGGACGAGGAACCATCCGGGTACGTCCGCGAACGCGTCGACGCCCTGCCGGCCGATCGTCAGGAAGACTCGCTCCCCCAGCGCCGGTACCGCCCGCGCGGCCGCCGCCAGATCGGGGACCAGGGTCCACCGGTCCCCCGCCCCGGGCTCCCACCCGGGTCGGCGCAGCACCAGCAGTGGCACATCTGCCCGCGCCGACGCCTCGGCGGCGTTGGCGGTGATACGGGCCGCGAAGGGATGGGTGGCGTCGACGACGGCGTCGATCCGATTGGCCCGCAGCCACTCTGCGAGCCCGTCGGGCCCACCGAAACCGCCGATGCGCACCTCGCCCACCGGCAGCACAGGGTCGCGGACCCGCCCGGCGAGCGACGACGTCACCGACACCGTCGGATCACCGTGGAGGCGTGCCGCGAGATCCCGCGCGTCCCGGGTGCCACCGAGGACGAGAATGCGGCGTACCGAAGGACTCAATGGGTGGTGCGGGAACGGGACGCCGAGTACAGGTAGCTGTCCGGGAAGCCCTCCGCCGCCAGCACCCGGCCCACGATCACCACCGCGGTCTTCGTGATCCCGGCGGCATGCACCTGCTCGGCGAGGGTCGCGAGGGTGCCGCGGAGCACGATCTCGTCGGGCCGGCTCGCGAACGCGACGACCGCCGCCGGGCAGTCGGACCCGTAGTTCTCGGACAGTTCCTCGACGATCTGCTCGATCCGGTGCGCACCCAGATGCACCACCATCGTGGCGCCGCTGCGCCCGAGCGAACGCAGATCCTCGCCCGGCGGCATGGCCGTCGACAGTGTCGACACCCGGGTCAGCACGATCGACTGCGACACTCCGGGCACAGTGAGTTCACGTCCAAGCGCCGCAGCGGCCGCCGTGAAGGCGGGCACGCCGGGCACGATGTCGTAGGCGACACCCGACGCCTCGAGGCGTCGCACCTGTTCGGCGACGGCCGAGTAGATCGACGGATCCCCCGAATGCAGGCGGGCGACGTCGAGTCCGGCCGCGTCGGCGGCGATGAGTTGCTCGACGATCTCGTCCAGGCTCATGCGCGCGGTGTCGATCACCTCGGCGTCGTCCGGACACAGCGTGAGCAGTTCGGCGGGTACCAGGCTGCCCGCGTACAGGCACACCGGGCTCTGCGAAATGATGCGTGACGCCCGCAGCGTCACGAGGTCGGCGGCACCCGGGCCTGCTCCGATGAAGTGGACTGTCATGTCATTTCCCTTTCGGTGCGGTCCGGCTCGATCACCGAGCGCTGCGGCTTCGTTACCGACCATTGGGCCACCGGCAGTTGCGGTCGCCACGCGGTGAACCCGCCGAGCGACTCACCCCGGTAGACCTGGAACTTGCGGAGGTCTCCGCCGTGCTGTGAATACCAGTGCAGAATCAGGGCCTCCGATTCGGCGGTGACGGCGTTGACGACGATTCGTCCGCCCGGGCGCAGACGCGCCCAGCACGCGTCGAGCATCCCGTCCTGTGTGACGCCGCCGCCGACGAAGATCGCGTCCGGCGTGGTCGTCTCCTCGGCGAAGGACGCCGGCGCTGCACCGCGGATGCGAAGCGCCGGAACCCCCAGGGCAGCGGCATTCTCGGTGATCTGAGCGATCCGCGAGTCGACTCGTTCGAATGCGACCGCCCGGCATCGGGGATCGGTGCGCATCCATTCGATGCCGATCGTCCCCGAACCGCCGCCGACGTCCCACAGCAGTTCACCCGGCGCGGGCGCCAGCGCCGAGAGTGTCAGGGCGCGCACCTCGTGCTTGGTCATCTGGCCGTCCCCGCGATACGCGGCGTCCGGAAGCCCCGCGTTCCGCGTCAGGCGCACCACACCGGTGCCGCGCACCTCGAGCGCGATGACGTTGAGCGGATCCCCCGCCGGCCGACTCCATTCGGACGCGATTCCGTCGGCGACAGCCTCGGCCGGCCCACCGAGCTGTTCCAGCACGGTCAGCCGGGACTCACCGAAACCGCTCTCGCACAGCAGCTTCGCGACAGCCGCCGGGGTGTGCTCGTCGTTGCTGAGCACCAGCAGTCGAGCGCCGGTCTGCACGTCCGGCGACAGCGTCTGCACCGGACGGTTCACCAGGCTGATCGTGGGCGTCTCGTGCAACGGCCAACCCAGCCGCGCACACGCGAGCGACACCGACGACGGGTGCGCGATCACACGGATCCGGTCGGGGCCGAGCACCCGGCACAGGGTGACGCCGATGCCGTGGAACATGGGGTCGCCGCTGCCGAGCACACACACCCGGCGGTCACGGTGCTTCTCGAACAGTCCCGGCAGCGCGGGCAGCATCGGCGACGGCCACGCGACCCGGGTCACCGGGGGCCCATCCGACTGCGGCACGAGGGCGAGCTGCCGGGGCGATCCCATCAGCACGTCGGCGTCCCCGATCGCCGCCTGGGCGCGGGGCGACAGTCCGTCCCAGCCGTCGGCCCCGATCCCGACCACCACGACCGTCATCGCGGCATCCGGCGCCAGAGGAACTGCGGCAGCAGTCGCATCCCGAAGAACACCGGACGCAGCAGGGTCGGCACCCAGACGCGCTCGGTGCGCTTGCGCAGGCCGTGGACGACCGCGTCGGCCACCTGCTGCGGTGTGCTCGAGAACGGCGCCGGCTTCATCCCCGCGGTCATCCGCCCGATCACGAATCCGGGCCGCACCAACAGCAGATGGACACCGCTGCCGTGCAGCGCGTCCCCGAGGCCGGAGGCGAATCCGTCGAGACCGGCCTTCGCCGAACCGTAGACGTAGTTGGCGCGGCGCACCCGCGCACCGGCGACCGACGAGAACACCACGATCTGCCCGGAACCGTGAGCCCGCATCAGATTCGCGAGATGTGTCAGCACACTGATCTGGGCGACGTAGTCGGTGTGGACGACGGCGAGCGCATGCCCGGCATCCTGCTCCGCGCGGGCCTGATCACCGAGGACCCCGAACGCGAGGACCGCGACCCCGACGGGGCCGTGCTCCTCGGTGATCACCGACAGGACACCGGAATGATCCGCGACACGGTCGGCGTCGAACTCGACCGTGTGCACGTCGGCGGCGCCGGCCGCGAGCAGTGTGCGGCGCTGCTGGTCCAGGTCGTCGCTCCGCCTGGCGGCCAGGACGACGACGCGCCCGGGTGCCAGGCGCTGCGCGATCTCCAGACCGATCTCGCTGCGGCCGCCCAACAGCACCACCGATCCCGGGGCGAAGTCCGTGTCACTCATGACTCCAGTGTCCTGGATTCGCGCCGCTCGAGTACGGTCGGGGCATGGCCCGCACCCCGTCGAATCCCACGCACCTGACCGCCGAGGCCGGCGAGTTCCTCACCGAGCGGCACCTGGCGACGCTGACCACGCTGCGCAAGGACGGTTCCCCGCACGTCGTGGCCGTCGGATTCACCTGGGATCCAGACCGGCAGATCGCCCGGATCATCACCAACGACGCGTCGCAGAAGGCACGCAACGCCGACCGCGGCGGGTACGCCGCGGTGAGCCAGGTCGACGGCGGACGATGGCTCACGCTCGAGGGCCCCGCACGGGTGATGTCGGATCCCGCGTCCGTCGCCGAGGGCGTGGCGCGCTACGCGGCCCGCTACCGGACGCCGCGGGAGAACGCCACCCGGGTCGTCATCGAGATCGCCGTCGAACGCGTGATGGGCTCTGCAATCCTCGTCGACAGGTGAAATCGTCTGATTTGCAACGGTATTCGACTTCGACGGGGGTTCTCTGACGCCGACGTCGGGGGTACCGTACGAGAACGTCACCAGCGAACCCGAGCGGGGATGGTCATGACAACTCGACGAACGGCCTCCACCAACCGACTGTCCGACCACCCCTGGACCCTCCGCGGGTCGATCCTCGCGGGGGTCGCCGTCGCCGGCCTGTGCGTGCCGGCGACGGCGCAGGCCCTGCCGCCGCACCCGTTCGGACCACCGGCACTGACGATCGGCTGCGCCAACCAGGGCAGCCTGATGTCGTTGACGGGGGCGACCGGCCAGTCCGGTCCCGAACAGAATCCACCGATCGGCCCCGGGGAACTCCGGTTCGAGACGTTTCCGGCGGCGCCCCCGATCCCGGCGGCAGGACAGGTCACCGTCGCCTGGATCAACCTCGACACCGGCGCGACGGGCACCGCCGCCCTCGAGGGCACCTACCCGTACTACTCCAAGACCGTCCACACCGGCCAAGGCAACATCCGCGCCACCGTGTTCGGCACGATCGACCTGTGGAGCCTGCCGCTGTGCCAGTCGAATCCCACGTTCGGCAATTTCGTCGTCTGACGCGCGCGGCGGCCGTCAGCCGGGCAGCACCGTCAGCCCGTGCGGACGCCGGTTCATCGGCTCGCACCCGTCGGCGGTGACCACGACGATGTCCTCGATCCGGGCGCCCCACCGGCCACGGAAGTAGATGCCCGGCTCGATACTGAAGGCCATTCCCGGCTCGAGCGCGATCTCGTTGCCGGCGACGATGTAGGGCTCCTCGTGGACCGAGAGCCCGATCCCGTGACCGGTCCGGTGCACGAACGCCTCGGCCAACCCGGCCTCCGCCAGGACGTCGCGTGCGGCCGCGTCGACGGCCTCCGCGGTGACCCCCGGCCGGACCGCCGTGACCGCGGCCTGCTGGGCCGCCTCCAGGATCGCGATCTGCTCGGCCACCTGCGGATCCGGCTCACCGAGCACGTACGTGCGGGTCGAGTCGGAGTTGTAGCCGGGCTCCACCGGTCCCCCGATGTCGATCACCACGACATCGCCGGACTCGATGACCCGGTCCGACACCTCGTGGTGCGGGTCGGCACCGTGTGGACCCGACCCGACGATCACGAATGCGGCCTCGGTGTGTCCCTCGGCGAGGATCGCGTCGGTGATGTCGTCCGCCACCTCGGCTTCGGTGCGGCCGGGCCGCAACCACTCGCCCATCCGCGCGTGCACCCGGTCGATCGCCGCGCCTGCCCGCCGGAGGGCCTCGATCTCGGCGTCGTCCTTGATCATTCGCAGCTCCCGCAGCACCGCGGTGGCCAGCACCGGCACGGTGCCGAATCGGCGGGCCAGGGGAACCAGGTGCAGGGCCGGCATCGCATCGGTGACCGCGGTGCGTGGGGACTCCGGCAGCAGCGACGACACCAGCTCGTACGGGTCGACGCCGTCGACCCAGTCGTGCACGGGCAGACCGAGATCCCCCACCGCCGAGTCGCCCAGCGATGCGAGTTCGAGGCGCGGCAGGACCACCGACGGCGGGTTCCCGTCCGCCGGGACGACCAGGCACGTCAGACGTTCGAACGAGTCGGCGCGGGAACCGACGAGATAGCGGAGGTCGGGACCCGGTGTGACCAGGAGTCCGTCGAGGCCGGCACGCTCCGCGAACCGCGCTGCGCGCGCCAGTCGGTCGGCGTAGACCGTGGTGGGGAAACGAGAAGTGGCGACGCGGTCTTCGGAGCTCATGGAAACCAGGCTATGCCGCCGATGCTCCCGGTGTGACCGGAGCTACCCTTCTCGGTGCGTCCGCAGAACAGGTCGGGGACCTCGAGGAGCCGTGTGAACCACAACCGAACTGTTCGTACCGACATCTCCGATCCCGAGTCGACGTTCGCTCCACCCGCCGCGTGGCTCCCCATGAGATATCCGCGGCGGGGAGGCTTCACCGCCGACGTCACCGCCGTCGATCCGGGCGCGGGTGAGACGCTCGCACGGTCGATCGAGACCGACGACGAACTGCTGCAGTGGGCGGCCTGGGAGCTGGTGAACGATCCCGCACCGAACGCGCTCGTGGCTGCGGCCCGCGGCTACCGGGGCGGCGACGCCTCCCCGGTCGGCGCGGCAGCACTGATCACGCTGCTCACCCGGTACCGGGGGCTGGACACCGGCAACCTGGTCGTGGACGGATGGACTGCCCGGCACGGCCTGCCGTTCGCGGTCGCAGCGGTGTTGGAATCGGCCGACATGACCCGGGTTCGTGGACGCGTGCCGGTGGAGAGCATGCCCGACGGGACGACGTACCTCGTGGTGACAGTCGGCGATTCACGGGACGATCACGAGAACGTCGGCGGCCCCCGATACCTGACGGTCGAGCAACTGGCTCAGGTCGACGACCTCCAGCAGCAGGTGGTGTCCACTGACGGTGCGCAACTGCTCGACCGGATGCGTGCCCTGCTGTCGACCGCGTCGGACACCGACTACGCGGCAGCCCGAGAGGCGGCGGCCGCGATGCGCACCGGCAGGATCCGCTGCCTGGCCGCGTCCTACCTGTTCCCGACCGAGAGCGGATGGTTCGACGAACTCGCCGCGGAGACCGGCGACTTCCCGTACTACTGGCGCACCCACCTGCTGACGTCGGTGTCCACGACGGAACAACTCGCGTGGGCGGAGCGGCAGCACGGACGCCGTACCTGGCTCGGCGACGAGGCGATCCTGGCGGCGGTCGTGGACGGTGTCGGTGCCCGCCTCGTCCCGGTACTGGCGGACGCGTTCGACACCGAATTCCCCTATCAGAGCGTCCAGGACGACAAGATCCAACTCGGCATCCTGCGCGCGTTGGCCGCCATCCCCACCGACGACGCGTTCACCGCGCTGCTCGAGCGGGCGCACGTGAAGAATGCGGGAGCGGTCGTCCGTACCGCTCGGTGCGCGTATCCGCGGCGCGCGATGCGGGTGCTGGCGCAATCCGATGCGGAACTGTCCGCGCACTTCGACCGGCACGTCCTCGACTTCCCGGATCTGGCTGCCGAACTCGCGGGCACCCTGCGCGCACAGGCCCGACGCCGGATCGAGGAACTGACGACGACGGTGCCCGAGGCGACCGACCTTCCTCCGATCCTGGTGACCCCGCCCTGGACGAACAGGAAGAAGCCGACGCCACCGACCGTGCTCGACGGCCTCGTCGCCCCCGCCGATCGCCGGATGGGCTGGCTCCCCGGCGAACTCGAAGACCTACGGAACACTCCGCACGACTACGCGTACACGTCGTGGGAGAAGTACCGGCAGTACATCCTCGACCCGAGCGCCCAGGTGGTGAACGACTGGCAGGCGTGGGTCATCTTCCTCATCGCCCCGGACGAGATCGCCCGGCCACTGCTGACGGACTGGGCGGGAACGTCGCTCAAGGATCCGCTGCGCGTCGCGGCCCGCTACGGACTCGACGCCCTACCGCTGATGCTGCAGATTGCCCGCGCCCGTCCCGGCGCAGCGGCACCGTACCTGATGCCGTTCGTCGAGCTCGAGGTCGCGCGGTTGCACGCGACGATGATCGCCACCCGGAAGAATCTCCGTCGGCCGGCGCTGGCCTGGCTCGTCCGGCACGCCGCCGACGCGGTCACGTTGCTGACGCCGGATGCGGTGGGGGCGGCGGGACCCGCACGCGAGCACGCCGGTGCCGCACTGCGGGCACTGGCACGCGCCACCACCCGGGAGACCGTGATCGGTGGCGCGCAGCAGTACGGTGCCGCCGCCGCGCAGACACTCGCGGATCTGATCGACCTCGACCCGCTCGAGGAGCTCCCCCGGAGTATCCCGAGAACTCCGGCGTGGGCCGAGATCGACTCGCTACCGAAGATCCTGACGGCCGATCGATCGGCAGCGCTCCCTCGGGATGCGGTGTCCACGATCCTGACGATGTGTGCCATCGGCACCTCCGTCGCCCCGTACGCCGGGCTCGCTTCCGTGACCGAGTTCTGCGACGGCGCATCGCTCGCCACGGCAGCGTGGGAACTGTTCGAACGGTGGTGGGGCGCCGGCGCACCGGCGAAGGACAACTGGGTCATCCTGGCGTTGGGATGGCTCGGCGACGATGCGACGGTCACCCGGCTGACACCTCTCATCCGCCGTTGGCCCGGAGAGCGTGGCGCGGCGCGCGCACAACTCGGGCTCGATGCGCTGGCCGCGCACGGCTCGGCCCGCGCCCTCACCGAACTCGATCGCCTCTCGCGCAGGATGAAGTTCAAGTCGTTGAAGACCGGCGCCGAGGAGCGCGTCGCCGAGGTCGCCGACCGACTCGGGCTCGACCGCGAACAACTCGCCGACCGCACCGTCCCCGACCTCGACCTCACCCCCGAGGGCACGATGACGTTCGACTTCGGCCGGCGGAGCTTCACCGTCGGCTTCACCGAGACCCTGGTTCCCTTCCTTCTCGACGAGGCCGGCAAGCGGACGGCCGGGCTCCCCAAGGCAACCGACCGGGACGACGACGTGCTCGTCGAGGATGCGAAGAAGCGTTTCGCCGCACTCAAACGTGAGGCGAGAACCGTGTCCGCCGAACAGCTCAAACGCTTCAACCGGTCCCTGGTCACCGGACGGCGCTGGAGCGGAGACGAATTCACCGACTACATCCTCGGACATCCCCTGCTGAGACACCTGGCGCGCCGGCTGCTGTGGGCATCGTTCGACGAGAACTCCCGTCCGGTCGTCGTGTTCCGGGTGACGGAGGACAACACGCTCGCCGACATCGACGGCGACACCGTCCCGCTGCCTGACGCCCCGATCGGACTCGTGCACCCCGCGCACATCCCCGACACCGTCGGCGCGTGGTCCGACGTCTTCGCCGGCCACCAGATCCTGCAACCGTTCCCGCAGCTCGGACGCCCCGTTCACCATCCCCAGCCCGGCGACCGCGACGGGAGCGGCCTGGCCCGGTTCACCGGCGTGACCGCGACACCGAGCCAGGCACTGCGCCTGACGTACCGCGGCTGGGAACCGGTGTGGGAGAACCCCGCATCGTGGGGGCAGGGGCTGCTGTACCAGCTGAGCGACTCCGTATCGGTGTTACTGGGACTGGAACCTGGGATGGGGACGGGAAGCCCGTACGACGGATACCCCGACCAGGCACTCGTGTCGGTGAACCTGCGTGGAGGAACACTGGACGACGTCGACCGCGCGACCGTCTCGGAACTCATCGCGGATCTGGCAGGGTTCGCGTCGTGACCGGATCCCGCTGACACGGTCACCACTCACGGACACCGATTTGGCAGGATGGGGCGCATGAGTGGACCTTTGCTGCTGCTGGACGGTGCAAGTCTGTGGTTCCGGGCGTTCTACGCTCTGCCCGAATCCATGACTGCACCCGACGGCCGCCCGGTCAATGCGGTGCGCGGGTTCACCGACATGGTCGCGGCCCTCGTCACCCGGACCCAGCCGTCGCGTCTGGCGGTGTGCCTCGATCTCGACTGGCGCCCCCAGTTCCGGGTCGATGCCGTGCCGTCGTACAAGGCGCATCGGGTGGCGGAGGACACCACCGGGGCCGAGGTATCCACCGGATCCGCCGAGGAAGTGCCCGACACGCTGACACCTCAGGTCGACATGATCATGGAGGTGCTCGACGCCGCCGGCATCGCGACGGCGGGCGCCGAGGGCTTCGAAGCCGACGATGTCCTGGGCACCCTTGCCGCGCAGGAGAAGACCGATCCCGTCGTCGTCGTGAGCGGCGACCGGGACCTGCTGCAGGTGGTGGCCGACGACCCTGTCGCTGTGCGCGTGCTGTATGTCGGTCGAGGGCTGGCGAAGGCCGAACTGTTCGGGCCCGCCGAGGTCGCGGAGAAGTACGGGGTCCCGGCCGAACGCGCCGGCGAGGCCTACGCGGAACTGGCCCTGCTGCGGGGCGACGCGTCGGACGGTCTACCCGGGGTCAAGGGCGTCGGCGAGAAGACCGCATCCGCACTTCTGCTCCGTCACGGTTCACTCGAGCACCTGCGCGCCGCGGCACTGGACCCGACCAGCGACGTCGCGAAGGGTGTCCGCGCCAAGCTCGCCGCCTCCGCCGACTACCTCGACGCGGCACTGCCCGTGGTGCGGGTCGTCACCGACACCGACGTGCAGCTGTCCCGGCCCGACGTGTTGCCGAGCGCTCCGGTGCACCCCGAACGCCTCGACCAGGTCGCCGCCCGCCTCGGCATCGAACGCTCCGTTGCCCGACTCGTCGCCGCCATGGCAGCCGAACGGTTGTGAAGTGGTTCCGGAAGGCACCACTTCACAACCGAAGCACTGGGTCCGACTCTAGCTCGGGCGGCTGACGGAATACTTGCCGTCGTTGTCGGTGAAGGTGACGGTGACCTTCTTCGGAGTGCCGTCCACCGTCAACGAGCACTGGAACGAATTGCCCTCGGCGACTTCCTGACCGGACGGGCAGCTCACGTCGGAGACCGAACGTGCACCGTAGGACTGGGTGACGATCTGCTCGACACCCTTCTGCGCGGCGGCCTGATCGAGCGTCTTGCTCCCGAACACCCCCGACAGTCCCAGGCCCACGACCGCGATCACCGCGACGACGACCACCCCGAGGACCACCCACACCACCGGCTTCCCCTTGCCGCCGTCGGGTCCCGCCTGCACCGATCGCATCGGCTGGGCCGCCCACTGATTCGTGGGCTGGGCGGCGAACTGAGGCTGCGGGTATCCCGGCTGCGCGCCCCACTGCTGCCCGGGATACTGCTGCGCGTGGTTGGGCTGACCCGGGTCGGGTTGACCGGGGTACTGGCCCGGACCGGCCGCCTGCGGGTTCCACTGCGGCTGTTGCGGCTGATGCTGCTGCGGCGGGTACGTCGGCTGGCCCCACGTCTGACCGCCACCACCCCACTGCTGGTTCGCGTCAGGAACACCGGGCACACCGGGCGCACCGGGGTACGGCTGGCCCCAGACCTGCTGCGGGGGCTGCTGTCCCGGGTATCCCGGAGCGGGAGCGGGGTATGCGCCGCCTCCGTACGCGTCCGCGGGGTACGGATTCGGGAGCGGTTGCTGGAACGGCTCGGGGGCGGGTGCTGGCGGGTGGTGTTCGCCGTGTCCCGGCTGTGAGGCCCACTGCTCGTTGGGCTCGTTCGGTCCCTGCGGGCTGCTCATGTCGTCTCTCCTCGTCTCCGGTACTGCCGCCTACGCCGCAACGAAACGCGCGAGCAGAGCTTCGTCGATGTTCACGCTTTTCGAGAAATGTCCCTGGATCGGCGCCGAGCTACCCGAGACCCGGATTCGTCGCCATCGCCGTGCCCTCCCCTGCGCCGATTTCATCGACACCCTACGCAGCACCTGCCCGGACACGAAACATTGCCCCATGCATTCTGTGCCACGGGGTTCCGTCGCGTGTCGGCCCGGGCAGGCGGGTCCGTCGGCCCGGCTACTCGGTCACATGGGCAGGCGCATGAGTGACGCCCTCGATGTCGCTGACGGTCGCATCGATCAGTTGATGCGCAAGATCTGCGAGCGCACGCGCCGTCGCGAGTTCGTCACCGATCTCGGGGACGTTCCGGTCCGTCGGGTTCCTTCGCGCCGCTCCGACACCCACCAGCGTCGTGTCGCCGGTGTGCAACCGCGCGGTGGAACGGGTCTGACGGTCGTGTTCGTCGATCGTGATCTCCACCGACCACTGTTTCGCGTCCATGATGGTCGTACTCCTCTCGGGTACGCCCCGAATGGCATTTCGGGGTCCACGAACCAGTCAACGTGGATCCGGCGCAATCCGGTAGGGGCCAACTGTCCGAGGATCCGACGGCAATGTGCCGTCGGCGCTACGTGGCAGCGACCGCGACGACCCCACGACGGATCGCGCCGACCGCGCGGGCCGCGGCCTTCGCCACCGCCGGATCGGACGCCGTCGAATGCACCTGGTCGAGGAGGTCGATCACCTGCCGGCACCAGCGCACGAAGTCACCCGCAGACAACTCCTTGCCTCCGGAGCCCGCCGCCACCAGCGTGTCCACCAGCGACGCGTCGCTGGTCCACTGGTAGATGGCGGCCACGAAGCCGGCGTCGGGCTCCCTGGTGAGGGGGAGCTTGTGCCGGACCTCGTCGGCCCGCAACTCGCCCCACACGCGAACCGTCTCCGCGAGCGCCTGCCGCAGCGGCGTAGTCGGCGCCCGGTCGGGGGCGTCGGCATCCTGCCTCGACTCGTACACGACGGCCGACACCACCGCGGCCAGCTCGGCGGGCGTGAGCCCGCTCCAGATCCCACGCCGCAGACACTCCGCGACGAGCAGATCGCTCTCGCAGTAGATACGCCCCAGCCGCTGCCCGTCGTCGGTCGCCTTGGGGTGCTTGCCCTCGGAGATGTAGCCACGCTCGGTCAGTAGGGCCACGATCCGGTCGAAGGTCCGTGCCAGCGAGTTCGTGGTCGCAGCCACCTTCTGCCGCATGGAGTCGGTCTCGCGGGCCAGTCGGTTGTAGCGCTCACCGATCCGGCTCAGCTGCTCTCGGTCCGGCCGAGAGTGGCAGGGGTGTTCGCGCAGCGTCTTCCGGAGCGCCACGATCTCACCGTCCTCGCGTCCGCTCTTCGCACGCTTCGGCTTTCGCGGCGCCACGATCCCCGTGCTCCGCAGGGCGGACGCGAGGTCCCGGCGCACGCGGGCCGTGCGGTGGTCGACGTGCCGGGGCAGCCGCATCCGGCCGAGCGCACGAGCCGGGACCGGGAAGTCCGCGGCGCTGACCCGGCCCGCCCACTTCTCCTCCGTCAGCACCAGGGGCCGCGGGTCGCTGGGATTCTGGTCGGATTCGAGCACGACCGCGAGACCGGAGCGTTTGCCGACCGGAATCGCGACCACATCACCCCGCCGGAGCCCGACCAACGACTCGACCGACACACCCCGACGGTCCGCCCGGCCCTGACGTTCGATGGCGCGCTCACGACTGCGCAGTTGCTCCCGGATCTGCACGTACTCGAAGAACTCGCCGTCCGCTCCACCGAGCTTGTCGCGCAGTTCGGCCAGAGCGTCCTCGTTGCGTTCGATGCCCCGAGTGAGTCCGACGACGGACCGGTCGGCCTGGAACTGCGCGAACGACCGCTCGAGCAACGCCCGCGATTCCGCCGCACCCATCCGATCGATCAGGTTGATCGACATGTTGTAGGCGGGACGGAACGAACTACGCAGCGGGAAGGTGCGGGTCGAGGCGAGCCCGGCGACGTCGGTGGGCTCGACACCCGGCTGCCACAGCACCACGGCATGGCCCTCGACGTCGATGCCACGCCGCCCGGCACGCCCGGTGAGCTGGGTGTACTCGCCGGGCGTGAGCTCGGCGTGCGTGTCGCCGTTGTACTTGACGAGCCGCTCGAGCACGACCGACCGCGCCGGCATGTTGATGCCCAACGCCAGGGTCTCGGTCGCGAACACCGCGCGAACCAACCCGTTGACGAACAGTTCCTCGACGGTCTCCCGGAACGCCGGCAGCATCCCGGCGTGGTGGGCGGCGAAGCCGCGCTCGAGTGCCTCGCGCCACCCCCAGTAGCCGAGTACCTCGAGGTCGGCCTGCGGCAGATCGCGGGTGTGCTTGTCGATGATCTCCCGGATCTGCGCGGTCTGCTCCGGCGTGGTCAGACGCAGCCGAGACCGGACGCACTGCGCGAGCGCGGCCTCGCAGCCGGCGCGGCTGAAGATGAAGGTGATCGCCGGCAGCAGTCCCTCTTCGTCCAGACGCGCGATCACCTCAGGACGCGGCAGCGGTCGATGATCACTGGACCGCCCGCGGCCGCGGCCGCGCGGCTCCCAGTCGTTCATCCGATCGAGCGCCAGACGCTGCTTGACGTGCCGCGCCAGGTCCTGATCGACGACCACGTCGTGCCCGCCGGCCGGCGTCGCCTTCGCGTCGAACAGATCGAACAGCCGACGCCCGACCATGATGTGCTGCCACAGCGGGATCGGACGGGTCTCGTCGACGACGATCGTCGTGTCGCCCCGAACGGTCTCCATCCACGCACCGAACTCCTCGGCGTTGCTGACCGTCGCCGACAGGCTGACGAGGCGCACGTCCTCTGGCAGGTGCAGGATCACCTCTTCCCAGACCGCCCCGCGGAAGCGGTCGGCCAGGAAGTGGACTTCGTCCATCACGACGTGCGAGAGACCACGCAACGCCGGCGAGTCGGCGTAGAGCATGTTGCGCAGCACCTCGGTCGTCATCACGACGACCGGGGCGTCCGAGTTGATGCTGGTGTCACCGGTCAGCAGTCCGACGGCGTCCTTGCCGTGACGCTCGGAGAGTTCGGCGAACTTCTGGTTGCTGAGCGCCTTGATCGGCGTCGTGTAGAAGCACTTGCGTCCGGCCTCGAGCGCGAGGTGCACAGCGAACTCGCCGACGACGGTCTTACCCGCGCCCGTCGGCGCGCACACCAGCACCCCGTGCCCGGCCTCGAGCGCCGCGCACGCCTGCACCTGGAACGGATCGAGGGGGAAGCTCAGCTGTTCCGTGAACGAGTCGAGTTGGGTCTGTGCCCTCACAGCGTGTCCGAGTAGTCCTGCGCGGACGTGCTGGGCGCCCCGGACGGCACCACAGGGGCGACGTCGTCGATCGGGGTCGACGCGCCGATCGAGGAGGCTTCCTCGTCGGAGAGCGCCGCCAGATCCGCGTCCTCGCGCCGGGACTTCCGCCTGTCGTGCAGACGCGCGATCTGGATGGCCAACTCCAGCAGCACCGTGAGCGCGCCCGCCAACGCCAGCATCGTGAACGGATCCTGACCCGGTGTCGCGATCGCGGCGAAAACGAACAGGGCCATGATCAGCCCCCGGCGCCATGCCTTCAGCTTCTCGTACGACAGCACCCCGACGACGTTGAGCGCGACGATCAACAGCGGGATCTCGAAGCTGACACCGAAGATGATCAGCACATTGAGCACGAAGCCGAAGTACTGCGAACCGCTGAGTGCGGTGACCTGCACATTGTCACCGATGGTGAGGAGAAAGTGCAGTGCCTGAGCCACGACGACGTACGCGAGAACGGCGCCGGCGACGAACAGGAACGACGCCGCGGCGACGAAACTGACCGCGTACTTGCGTTCCTTCGCGTACAGGCCCGGGGTGACGAACCCCCAGATCTGGTAGAGCCAGATGGGACAGGCCAGGACGATTCCGGCAGTCGCCGCGACCTTGAGGCGCAACATGAACTGCTCGAAGGGCCCCGTCGCGAGTAGGCGGCAGGCCCCGTCCGGGCTCAGGGCCGCCCGGCTTTCGTCCGGAAGCGAACAGTACGGTCCGCGCAACAGTTCACCGAGGCTCTCGATACCGAGGATGCGGGTCGAGTACCAGACGAAGCCGATGATCGTGGTCACGATGATCGCCGCGACAGCGATCAGTAGTCGTGTCCGCAGCTCGTACAGATGGTCGACGAGCGACATCGTGCCGTCTGGATTTGTCCTGCGCCTGCTGCGACGCGGGTCGAACGGAATTCGCACTGTGGGCCCTAGCCTTGGTCAGCCGTGATCCGGGGCGATGAACTCACCCCGGATGCGTGTGGAACGTGGACTAGGCCGACTTCGGCTCGGTGTGCGACTTCGTGGTGTCGACGATCGTGGCGTCCAGCGGCGCTGCCGGCAGCTGAGCCGAGGGCGACTGCTCGGGTGCTGCACTCGCGGACGGGTTCCCGTCGTTCTGCATCTCCTTGACCTCGCTCTTGAAGATGCGCAAGGAACGTCCCAGACCGCGTGCCGCTTCCGGCAGCTTCTTGGAACCGAACAGAATCACGACCACCAGAGCCACGATGGCCCAGTGCCACAGGCTGAAGCCTCCGGTCATTACTACCTCCAAAATTTCAGATGCCAACGATGCTACCGGACGATCATGCGTCGGACTTGATGCAAATGTCCTGTTCACCGTGACGTAACAACCAACCGGAGCGGTCCGCGCACGTCACAGAGAACCAGTTCACGCGACCGTCATCCGAAGTTACTCCTTCGGCAGCCTGATGTGTGCCCGATCCAGCCGATTGGGGCGCCGACATGCGTCGGTTTCACGCCTCGATCGCGTCGTACACGTCGAGCGCCGAACACGCACGCTCGCGGACGGCATCGACCAACTCCGGCGGCCCCAGCACCTGCGCCCCCGACCCGAAGCCGAGGACCAGCCGCGCCATCCACTCCTGCGACCCGTAGCGCATCGTCGCCTCGACCGAGCCGTCCGCAAGGGTCCGCACCGGGGACATCGGATAGTTGTCCAGGATCCACCCCTGGTCCGCCGACACACGCAGCAGCGCATGCGGCAGATCGGCATCGTCGCTGAACAACTCGAGGTGCTCGTCGGTGCCGAGCGCCTGGGCCGGTGCCGCGGACGGCTCCTCCAGTTCCTCGGCCGCGTCGATCCGGTCGAACCGGAACAGTCGCACGCCCTCCGCCTGCCGGCACCACGCCTGCAGGTAGGTGTGGTCGTCGACGAGCAGTGACCGGATCGGGTCGACCACCCGCTCGGACACCGCATCGCGCGAGGCCGAGTAGTACGTCAGGTGCAGCGCATGATCGTTCTGCAGCGCGGTACGGACGACCGCCGCCACCGGGTTCTCCGGTGCCCCGTCGCCTTCCCGACCGTGTTCGGGGACCGAGCGTCCCCGCGCCGCGTTCCCGGCCGCGGACTCGATCTTCGCGATGGCCCCCTGTGCAGCCGACGGATCGACCATCCCGGGCATCTCCGCGAGGGACCGCAGCGCCACCAGCAGGACCGTCGCCTCCGTGGAGGTCAGCCGCAGCGGCCGATCGATGCCGGCCGAGAAGATGACCGAGACCGTGTCCTCGTCGAACGACAGGTCGATCAGATCGCCGGGCCCGTAGCCGGGCAGTCCGCAGACCCACAGCTGGTCGAGATCCTTCATCAGGTTCGGCACCGTGACGCCCAACTCGCGGGCGGCCTGTTCCTTGCTGATACCTGGGTTCGCCATGAAGTACGGAACCAGGTTGAGCAGACGCGTCAGGCGCGACAGCCTCGTGCTCATCGATCAGCCTTCGCTTTCTCGGCTCCGACCCCTGCCGCGAACCGCAACTTCTCCTTCACATTCGACCGCAACGACTCAGGCGCCAGCACCAGGGCGTCGACTCCGTGGCCGGCGATGAGTCGGGCCGTCCAGTCCCACGAACGAACCGGGATCTCGAGGACCGTCCCCGGCCGTGACGAGAGTTCCCGCGGCCCCTGCACCGTGCCCAGCCGTCGGATCTCGTGTGCACGACCGTCGGCCACCCACACCGTCGCGGTTCCCGTCACCGACCCCGCGCCGGTGACCGCGTCGACGATCTCCCGCAGGTCCACGTCCGTCGGCTTCCGGACGACGTTCGAGGGTCCCACCGCCCGGACCGGGTCACCGATACGCGACAGCCGGAACGTCCGGGTCGCATCCCGATCGACGTCGTGCCCGACGAGATACCACCGACCGCGCAGTGTCACCACGCCCCACGGTTCCACCGTCCGCGTCACGTACGGTTCGGTCGGCGCACCCCGATGCTGGAACTCGACCACCCGGCCGGCGTCGACGGCCTCGAGCAGGAGTCGCATCGCAGTCTCGGATCCGCGGGTGCGCGCCGGGATCGCCGACACCGGGACCGCATCGAGATCAGCCTCGACCTGCACGCCCGCGGCGCGCAGTTTCATCAGCGCACTCTGCGATGCCGACATCAGTTCCGGCGAACCCCACAGGCGCACAGCCACCGCCACCGCTGCGGCCTCGGCCGTATCCAGGTCGACGTCCGGCAGTTCGTAGGCCGTCCGGTCGATCCGGTAGCCCTCGACCGTCGAGAACCGACCCGCCGGCCCCGTCTCCAGGGGAATCCCCAGGTCACGGAGTTCGTTCTTGTCCCGCTCGAACATCCGGCTGAAGGCCTCGTTGCTTGCAGACTCGTCATACCCGGCCACACTCTCGCGGATCTTCTCCGCCGTGAGGAACTGCCGGGTGGAGAGCAGACAGATGACAAGGTTCATCAACCGCTCAACTTTCGCTTTCGCCACGACGCAGAGCCTAACGGCTCCGAACCCGACCAACCGGTAGCAAAACAGTCGGAACGGACGTCACATGGACGCGATCAGCCGCTCCACCCTCTCGTCGACCGAACGGAACGGGTCCTTGCACAGCACGGTCCGCTGGGCCTGATCGTTGAGCTTGAGATGAACCCAGTCGACCGTGAAGTCGCGGCCCGCCTCCTGCGCGGCAGCAATGAACTCGCCCCGCAACTTCGCGCGAGTGGTCTGCGGCGGCGTCTCCACCGCGGCCTCGATGGTCTCGTCCTCGGTGACCCGCTTCGCCAGACCCTTCCGCTGCAACAGGTCGAACACACCCCGACCACGCTTGATGTCGTGATACGCGAGATCGAGCTGGGCGATCTTGGGGTCGGCCAACTCCATCCCGTACTTGTCCTGGTAGCGCTGGAACAGCTTGCGCTTGATCACCCAGTCGATCTCGGTGTCGACCTTCGCGAAATCCTGGCTCTCGACCGCGTCGAGGGTGCGGCCCCACAACTCGACCACCTGGTCCACCTGCGGATCCCTTTCGCGGGTCTGCAGGTGCTCGACGGCTCGCGAGTAGTACTCGCGCTGGATGTCGAGTGCGCTGGCCTGACGACCGCCCGCCAACCGGACCGGGCGGCGGCCCGTCAGATCGTGGCTGACCTCACGGATCGCGCGGATCGGATTGTCGAGCGCGAAGTCACGGAACGGGACGCCCGCCTCGATCATCTCGAGCACCAGCGCCGCGGTCCCCACCTTGAGCATCGTCGTGGTCTCGGACATGTTGGAGTCGCCGACGATCACGTGCAGGCGCCGGTACTTCTCGGCGTCGGCGTGGGGTTCGTCGCGCGTGTTGATGATCGGCCGCGACCGCGTCGTCGCGGACGAGACACCCTCCCAGATGTGCTCCGCCCGCTGCGACAGGCAGAACGTCGCCGCCTTGGGTGTCTGCAGGATCTTGCCCGCCCCACAGATCAGCTGGCGGGTCACCAGGAACGGAAGCAGGACGTCGGAGATCCGGGAGAATTCCCCCGCGCGGACCACCAGGAAGTTCTCGTGACAGCCGTACGAGTTTCCCGCCGAATCGGTGTTGTTCTTGAACAGGTAGATGTCCCCGCCGATCCCCTCCTCGGCGAGCCGCTGTTCGGCATCGACGAGCAGATCCTCGAGCACGCGCTCGCCGGCGCGGTCGTGGTTGACGAGTTGCAGCAGGCTGTCGCACTCGGCGGTCGCATACTCGGGATGCGACCCGACGTCGAGATACAACCGTGCGCCGTTCCGCAGGAACACGTTGGAACTACGGCCCCACGAAACCACCCGCCGGAAGAGGTACCGCGCAACCTCGTCCGGACTCAGTCTTCTATGACCGTGAAAGGTGCAGGTGACACCGAACTCGGTCTCAATTCCCATGATTCGTCGCTGCACACTTCGACAGTACAGCGCTGAACGTGTTTGCCACGGCGTTCACGACGAGGCTCGCGACCCTAGGGTGGGAACGTGGCCGAAGTGAGATGTTTCCCCGAACGAACCGACCGGATCCTCATGCGTCTGAGCACCGAACTGCCCCCGTCGCAGGTCGACGGCGGCTTGCGTGCACTCAGCACAGCCGCCAACCACAGTGTCTTGTGGATGGGCGTCGCAACCGGCATGGCGCTGAGTGGCGGGCGCGCGCGGCGGGCCGCGGTGCGCGGACTGCTGTCCGTGGCGGGCGCGAGCGCGTTGTCCAATGCTGTACTCAAACCGATTTTCCCCCGGCGGCGACCGCCCACCGGGACACTCGCGTTCGCGAACCGCCGCGGGCTCCCGGCACCCCGTTCGTCGTCGTTCCCGTCGGGGCACTCGGCCTCCGCGGCGGCGTTCGCCACCGGCGTCGCGCTCGAGTTCCCACTTGCCGGGGCGGTGCTCGCGCCGGTTGCGGCGGCGGTCGCGTACTCCCGGGTCCACACCGGTGTGCACTGGCCGTCCGACGTCGTGGTGGGTCTCGGCGTCGGTGGGGCCGTCGCCCTCGCGACCCGCCGCTGGTGGGCGGTGCGCGACGAGGAACCGGCGACCCTCGGCCCCGACCGCACCACCGCGGCCCTGCCCGACGGCGAGGGCATGGTGGTGTTCGCCAATCCGGGTTCCGGAACCGACGACGACGGCATTCGCGCCGAAGTGGAGTCGCAGCTACCGAAGGTGGTGGTCGTCGAGTTCGATCCGGATCGCGACTTCGATCAGCAACTCGACGAGGTCATCACCGCCCGCGACCCCAAGGCCCTGGGAGTCTGCGGCGGCGACGGGACGGTCGTGACCGTGGCGTCCGCCGCCGTCCGGCACGACCTGCCGCTCGCGGTGTTCCCGGGCGGAACCCTCAACCACTTCGCGCGCGATGCCGGCGTCGGCGACGTCGCGTCGACGGCGGACGCAATCGCCGATGGCAGTGCCGAACTCGTCGACCTGGGCCGGGTAAGGGTGGACGGATGTCAGGAGTCCACCTTCGTCAATACCGCGAGCCTCGGCGGGTATCCGGATTCGGTACGCCTCCGGGAACGCTGGCAGCCACGGCTCGGCAAGTGGCCGGCCGCCGCGCTCGCGATGGCCCGCGTCCTGGCATCGGCGCAGCCACTGAACGTGACCATCGACGGCGCCGGACACGCGGTGTGGATGCTGTTCGTCGGCAACGGTCGCTACGCCCCCACCGATCAGGTGCCGATGTCCCGCCCGGAAATCCACCGCGGCACGCTCGACGTGCGGTACCTGCTGGCCGACCGCCGGTTCTCGCGACTGCGACTCGTGGCCGCGGCGGTGACGGGAACCCTCGGTGCGTCCGCCACCTACGTACAGAAGAACACCAACGCGGTCACCATCGAGATCGACGGGGACCCGGTCGCCCTGGCGACCGACGGCGAGGTGGTCGCCGACGGCCGCCGCTTCCAGTTCCGGAGCGAACCGCACCGGGTGATGCTCTACCGCAAGCTGTGACGGACTAGGTGGTGTCCCCGTTCCCGGGGGCATCACCTTCCGCACCTTCCGCGTCCGGCTTCTTCTCGCTCGTCTCCGCGGCCGAACCACCGTTGTCGGCCGGCGGAGCGGGCGGAACCGGCAGCAGCGACTCGAGGACGCTTCCGGAGATGCGCCGGAACGTGCGCCGCGGCCGGGACTGGTCGAGCACCGCGACCTCGAGACTCGAAACCCCGAGTGTGCGGCGATCGGAATCCCCGTTGCCCGACGACGTTCCGTCCTGCAAGGCCGCGACCGCGACCGCAACCGCCTCCGCGAGGTCCATCCCGGTGCGGTACGACTCGCGCAGCGCGGTGACGATCGGCTCGGTGGTACCGCCCATCACGACGAACTGCTGCTCGTCGACGATCGATCCGTCGTAGGTGATCCGGTACAGCTGCGCATGCGGCGGAGCGTCCTGCGGACCGACCTCGGCAACGCAGATCTCCACCTCGTACGGCTTGGGCTGCTCGGTGAAGATGGTGCCCAGCGTCTGTGCGTACCCGTTGGCGAGCGAACGTCCGGTCACGTCCCGGCGGTCGTACGAGTACCCGCGCATGTCGGCGTGGACGATGCCGGCCCGCCGCAAGTTCTCGAACTCGTTGTACTTGCCTACCGCCGCGAATCCGAGGCGGTCGTACAGCTCGCTGACCTTGTGCAGCGCGGTGGACGGATTCTCCGCCACGAACAGGACCCCGTCCGCGAACGTGAGCACGATGACGCTGCGGCCGCGCGCAATACCCTTGCGCGCCAGCTCCGAGCGATCGCGCATGATCTGCTCGGCGGAGGCGTAATACGGCAACGTCATCGTGGGGTGCGTCCTTCCTCGGTACGGTCTGCCACGACGGCGCGCGCCAGTTCGGCGGTGCGCTCGGCCGGCACGTTCACTGCACCGTCGGCGGTGATCGAGACCGCCGTCGGGTAGATCGCCCGGACCAGATCGGGCCCGCCGGTAGCCGAGTCGTCGTCGGCGGCGTCGTACAGTGCCTCGATCGCCATCCGGAGCGCCGACTCCTCGTCGGCGCCTTCCCGATAGAGCTTCTTGAGCGACGACTTCGCGAACAGGGATCCGGATCCGACCGCGTGGTACCCGGCACGCTCCTCGTATCGGCCGCCCACGACGTCGTACGACACGATGCGCCCGGCACGGTCGACGTCGGCGGCATCCAGGTCGAACCCCACGAGCAGCGGGACGACCGCCAGTCCCTGCATCGCGGCGCCCAGGTTGCCGCGGACCATCGACGACAGGCGGTTGGCCTTGCCGTCGAACGTCAACTGGACGCCCTCGATCTTCTCGTAGTGCTCGAGTTCGACGGCGAACAACCGGACCAGTTCGATCGCGATGCCCGCGGTACCGGCGATTCCGGCCGCGGAGTAGTCGTCGGTGACGAAAACCTTCTCGACGTCGCGACTCGCGATGAGATTGCCCATCGTGGCCCGACGGTCGCCGGCGAGCACCACGCCGCCCGCGAACGTCAGCGCGACGATCGTGGTCCCGTGCGGCGCGATGTCCGCGCTGCCACCGTCAGAACCGGTGGCGCCCAGGCTCATCCGATTTCCGGGCAACAGTTCCGGAGCATGGATGCGCAGGTGCTCGGTGAACGACGACAGATTCGAGCCGTACGCGAACCCGGTGTTCATCCCGAGGCCGCCGGCAGTCGACGGCACCCCTGCACGATCCGCCCTCACTGGCCGCCCTTCTGGACGTAGGCGCGCACGAAGTCCTCCGCGTTCTCCTCGAGCACGTCGTCGATCTCGTCGAGCAGATCGTCGGTGTCCTCCGCCAACTTCTCGCGACGTTCCTGCCCGGCCGCGCCCTCACCGATCGGGGCATCGTCGTCGTCTCCGCCACCAGCGCGCTTGGTCTGCTCCTGGGCCATGGCCACCGACCTCCTCGTTACCGCGGACTCGTCGGAGCACACCTCCGACGGACGTCCTACTCGGACCCTAACCCTACCGATCGGCAGTGTCCGTGGGGCTGCAAGCGCGCGTGGCGACTCGCCGGTGTGATCAGTTCGTAAGCTGATCGACCAGCTCAGCAGCCGAATCCACCGAGTCCAGAAGCTCACCGACATGCGCGCGGCTGCCGCGCAGCGGCTCCAGGGTCGGAATCCGGACCAGCGATTCGCCGCCCAGGTCGAAAATCACCGAATCCCAGCTTGCCGCCGCGATATCCGCGCCGAACCTGCGCAGGCACTCACCGCGGAAGAAGGCCCGCGTATCGGTCGGCGGGTTGTGGACTGCGTCCAGCACCTGCTGTTCGCTGACCAACCGTTCCATCGACCCGCGTGCGACCAGCCGGTTGTAGAGCCCCTTGTCGAGCCGGACGTCGGAGTACTGCAGGTCGATCATGTGCAGGCGGGGCGCCGACCAGGCCAGCCCCTCACGGTTCCGGAAGCCCTCGAGGAGGCGAAGTTTCGCGGGCCAGTCGAGCAGGTGCGCGCAGTCCATCGGATCGCGTTCGAGCAGGTCGAGCACCATTGCCCACTTCTCGATGATGTCCGCGACCCGGGGGTCGTCGTTGCCCTCGCCGTCCACGAACTTCGCAACCCGATCGAGGTAGATCCGCTGCAGCGCAAGCCCGGTGAGTTCGCGGCCGTCTGCGAGGGCGACGGTGGCACGCAGGGTGGGGTCGTGACTGATCCGATGGACCGCGGTGACCGGACGGGCGAGCTGCAGATCGGTCAGGTCGACACCGGCCTCGATGAGATCGAGCACGAGCGCGGTGGTACCGACCTTCAGATACGTCGACATCTCCGCGAGGTTGGCGTCACCGATGATCACGTGCAGGCGGCGGTACTTGTCGGCGTCGGCGTGCGGCTCGTCCCGCGTGTTGATGATTCCGCGTTTGAGCGTGGTCTCGAGCCCGACCTCGACCTCGATGTAGTCGGCCCGCTGCGACAGCTGGAATCCGGCCTCGTCGCCGGACTGCCCGATGCCGACGCGACCGGAGCCGCAGATCACCTGGCGGGATGCGAAGAACGGGGACAGACCGGTGATCACCGCGGAGAACGGGGTCTCGCGTGACATCAGGTAGTTCTCGTGGGTGCCGTACGAGGCGCCCTTGCCGTCGACGTTGTTCTTGTACAGCTGCAGGCGCGGGGTGCCCGGGACGCTGGACGCGTGACGCGCGGCGGCCTCCATCACCCGCTCGCCGGCCTTGTCCCAGATCACCGCGTCGATCGGGTCCGTCACCTCGGGCGCCGAGTACTCGGGGTGGGCGTGGTCGACGTACAGGCGGGCACCGTTGGTGAGGATCATGTTCGCGGCTCCGACCTCGTCCGCATCGATGACCGGCGCCGGACCGCTGATCCGGCCCAGGTCGAATCCGCGGGCGTCCCGTAGCGGCGACTCCACCTCGTAGTCCCATCGGGTGCGCTTCGCTCGGGGCACCCCGGCGGCGGCCGCGTACGCGAGCACCGCCTGGGTGGACGTCAGAATCGGGTTTGCCGAAGGGTCGGTAGGCGACGAGATGCCGTACTCGACCTCGATACCGATGATCCGCTGCATGGCACGAGCCTAGAGCGTTCGGCGGCCCCGCACCCCGTGGACGACGTCGCTCACCGCGACACGGCCCGACACTGGAGGTACGTATCGGCGCCGATCCTCCGCAGCACCGCCGCCACGGGGGCCGGAGCCCACCGTGCCCGGCGGTCCTTCTCGAGACGCGGTTCGACGAGATGCACGACGCGTCCGCGCACCACGACGTCGGCTTCGCCCGCGGCGAGCACGTTGCGTACCCAGTCGCTGTCGGCGCCGTAGGTCAGCGCGAAGCGGTAGCCGTTTCCGATCCGAAACGCATTGACCGGCGTCCGATACGTGCGCCCGGATCGTCTCCCCCGGTGCTGCACGACCGCGAATCCGGGCAGATGCCCCGCGACACGGACCACGACACGATTGAGTCCCACCCGATTGGCCCGGGCGAGTGAACGCGGAAGGGGCATGGCGCCACCACCTCTCGTCCACTGCAGCCTAACGCCGGAACGACGCAACGGTGCCCGAGCCCAGTCGGGGTTGGGCTCGGGCACCGCGCAGCCGACGATAGCGACCGGCACCATGTTTCGCGGCCACTGTGGGGCGCATCTCACTGGATGGCGATCGTGTCTCGGCGCACAGCACGACGCGAATGTGGAGACTTGACCCTGACACGGTGTCAAGGACTCGAATGGTCGACGAAGGAGGTGGTTGTCGTGAACACAACCAATCGTCATCGGCCCGAGGGTCACCTCGTCGACGCTCTGGCCGCGTCGGACTCGTCGGATCGACTGCGGGCAGCACTCGCCGCGGGCACCGACCCCGATCCCACTCTCGTGGAGGTCCTCGTCGCCCGTTGCGCCGTCGAACCGGACTTCTTCGTCCGCGACATGCTGACGTGGGCGCTCTGCCGGCTGCCGGCGGACAGCACGGTGCCCAGGCTGCTCGATCAGCTCGGGTCCGAGACTCCGCAGGCCCGCAGTCAGGCGCTGCACACGCTGTCGAAGATCGGCGATCGGCGCGCGTGGCCCGCCGTCGCGGCTCTGCTGCACGACGGGCACGACGAGGTCGCGCGCAGTGCGTGGCGGGCAGCTGTGGCACTCGTACCGTCCGGTGGCGAAGGTGAACTCGCCGCGGATCTGGCGATCGGACTCGGGCGGGGCGACCGGGACATGCACCTCAGCCTGAGCCGGGCGCTGGCCGCACTCGGGGACGACGCCGCTCCGATCCTGGTCACCGCCATGGCTGGTTCCGATCCGCGCGTTCGTGCGCACGCCGAGGCCACCGAGCAGCTCCGCCTCGACCCCGACAGCGCGTTCACCCTCGCGGTCGAGGTGGCCAAGCGGGTTGCCGTCGTCGGCCCGGACACCTGAGGAGGACGTCGGATGCTGATCGGTGAGGTCTCGCGGCGCAGTGGGGTCAGTACCCGCATGTTGCGCCACTACGACGCGCTGGGACTGGTGCCGCCGACGGGCCGAACGTCCGGTGGCTACCGCGAGTACTCCCCCGACGACATCCGTCGCCTCTTCCACGTCGAGAGCCTTCGAACGCTGGGGCTGTCGTTGGACGAGGCCCGACGCGCCCTGGACGAACCCGGATTCGCGCCGGCCGACCTGGTGGGGAACCTCATCGCGCACACGCGGCGACGGATCGCCGCCGAGGAGGAGTTGCTCGCACGGCTCGAGCACGTCGATTCCGCCGCCCCGGCGGAATGGGACGCGGTCCTGCGCATCGTCACCCTGCTGCGCGCGCTCGAATCCGAGTCCGGGGCCCGCCGCCAGCAGGCCGTGTTGTCGCACGACGAGAGCGTCGCACTGCCGGTCGAGGCGCTGGTCGCGGCGGTCTTGGCGGAGGACGACCTCAATGTGGCGGGCGCACTTCAGTGGTCCCTGGCGCGGGCCGCCGGCCGGGGGTTGGCCGACCTGGCCGTCGGTCTGGATTCGGACGTCCCCGACATCCGGCGCCGTGCGGTATCGGCGATCGCCGCGGTTCCCGACGCGGAGGCGACGGCGCTGCTGCGTCGAGCGCTCGCCGATTCCGACGACACGGTCCGCGACCGCGCGGCCCTCGCCCTCGGCTCCCGGGGCAGCATCGACCCGATGCCCGTCCTCCTCGACATGATCGTCGAGGGTCGCCGCGACGTCGAGGCCGCGGAAGTGCTGGGTCTGCTGGCCGGGACATCGACCTCGGCCGACGCCGTCGTCGGCGCCGTGCAGGACAGGCTCGACGACACGACCGATCCGCCCGCACGGCTGCGGATCACGCAGGCGTTGGCGGAGATTCCCGGACCGGAGGCCCGCCGCGCCCTCGCCCGGCTGACGAACGACGACGATCGAACGGTCGCGGCGACCGCTGCCGCGATCATCGACCTACAGGATCGCGGACGGATGCGGCGCCGGCAGATGCGCTGATCGAAATCGTCGGGATTACCCGATCTCCATAAAACAACTGGACGGTCGGTCTACTGTCCCGTAGTGGCCGATATCGATCACTACGACCGTGGAGCCGATGTGACCCGAAAGACCCTCTCTCGGCGCGGGTTCCTCACCGCCGGCGCCGGTGTGGCCGCTGCGATCACTGCCGGTTCGCTGCTTCCGCCGTCACTGCAACGGGCATTGGCTTCGCCTGTCCCCGCGGGAGGACTCGACTCGGTCGAGCATGTCGTTCTCCTGATGCAGGAGAACCGGTCGTTCGACCACTACTACGGGACCCTGCGCGGGGTGCGGGGGTTCGGCGACCCCAATGCGCTGCAACTGCGGGGCGGAGCCACGGTCTTCGAGCAGCCGGGGCCCGGCGGTCCGGTACTGCCCTTCACCATCCGGGATTCGGCAACCGCGCAGCGCATGGACGTACAGAACGTCACCGGTCTCGACCACAGCTGGGAGGGCGGGCACCGAGCGCTCGCGGACGGCTGGCACGACGGTTGGATCGCCGCCAAGACCGCGACGACGATGGCCTACTACGACCGCCAGGACATCCCGTTCCACTACGAACTCGCCGACGCGTTCACCATCTGCGACGCCTACCACTGCTCGGTGCCCACCTCGACCAGCCCGAACCGCAACTACTGGGTGTCCGGGTACACCGGATTCGAGCCGCCCGGCCTCAATCCGTTCGGTTCGATGGATGAGTTGGGCGTGTCCGGGTCGTCGGAGCCGGCCGGCCCCGACGGGCGTGCCGTCACCAACGCCGCCTACAACCCCTGGCACGCCGGCTACGGGTGGCCCACCGTTCCCGAGCGGCTACAGGCCGCCGGCATCACCTGGAAGACGTACCAGGAGTGGGACAACTTCGGCGACAACAACCTCGAGTACTTCACCACCTTCAAGAAGGTTGGCGCCCACCTTCTCGGCAACCCCGGCCTGATCCCCTATGAGCTGCAGACCCTGGCCGGGTTCTACCTGGCGCTACCCGAGTTGCCGACCGCCGCCCAGGACGCGGCAGTGGTCGCGCTCGAGGCCGCGGTCGACGGGCTCTCCCCCACCGACCGGCAGCTGTACGACCGCGCGCTGTACCGGTCGCGGCCGGGCACCCTTGCCGCCGAGTTCCGCCGCGACGTCGAGTCGGGCAGGCTGCCGCAGGTCAGCTACCTGGTGCCGTCCGAGGTCGATTCGGAGCATCCGTCCGGATCGTCGCCGGCGGCGAGTGCGACGTTGCTGTATCAGGTGCTCGACGCGATCGCCTCCGACCCGGACCTCTGGTCGAAGACGGCCGTGATCGTCAACTTCGACGAGAACGACGGTTACTTCGACCACGTGCCGCCGCCGCGGCCGCCGCTGTCGGCCGATACCGAATGGGTGGCGGGTCAGCCCCTCGGACTCGGCCCGCGGGTGCCGATGACGATCATCTCGCCGTGGACCGTGGGCGGTTTCGTGTGCTCCCAGGTGTTCGACCACACAGCGGTCACGCAGTTCCTGGAGAAGCGTTTCGGGATCAGCCAACCGGAAATCGACCCGTGGCGTCGGACGGTGAGCGGCGACCTGACGTCGGCGTTCGACTTCGCCACCCCGCGGAGCCGGCCCACCCTCACCCGACCGCAGCCGACGCCGCCTCTGGAACCGAGATGGACGCCGACTCCACCGGTCGACCAGCGGCTTCCTCAGCAGGAGGACGGCGTCCGCCCTGCCCGCGCCCTGCCGTACCAGCCCGACGCCCACGTGACAGTGGATCCCGCGGCGCGTTCGCTGACGTTGACTCTGGGCAACACCGGTACCGCGTCGGCGCACCTGGCCCTGTACCCGTATGCGGGCGAGTTCGACCTCCCGCGGCACTACGACGTCCTCGGCGAGGACAGCGACACGGTGCACCTGCCGAGCTCGCGCTACAGCCTGGCACTGCTGGGACCCAACGGCTTCAGGCGGGAGTTCGCCGGGTCGACCGACGCAGCCGCGGCCGCCGTCGACGTGTCCGGGGCGATCGACGCCGCGACGCGATCGCTCGCGCTGACCGTGACGAACCGGGGAGCCCACGAGCTGACCGTCGACGTCGACGGTCAGCGGCGTCGGCTCGCGGCCGGCGGCTCCGAATCACTGACGGTGTCGTCGAAGAACGGTTGGTACGAGGCCACCGTGACCGTCGACGAGGACCCCGGCTTCCGGCGACGACTCGTCGGACATATCGAGAACGGGCAGGACAGCGTCAGTCAACCGACCTGACGGGATGTCGCCGGCACCCCGGCGAGGAACGTGATCAATCCGAGAGTCCCGTAGGAGGACCCGTGCGTCGTATCCGGCTCGTTTCGCTGATAATGACAGGCTCGATGGTGCTCGGTGGCGGCGTTGCCGCCGCCCAGAGCAGCTTCCCCACGTCGGGAAGTGGCAGTGGTAGTGGCAGTGGCAGTGGCAGTGGCGCCGAGCTGACGCCGTCCTATCTGAAGGACGATGCAGGCCGTTCACTGATCCTGCGCGGGTTCAACACGGCATCGAGCGCGAAGAGTGCGCCGGACGGTATGCCGGACTTCACCGAGGCAGATCTCGATCGCGAATATGCAGACATGGGAACCAACTTCGTGCGGTTCCTGATCTCCTGGCGCTCGATCGAACCCGCGCCGGGCGTGTACGACCAGCAGTATCTGGACCGTGTCGAGGACCGGGTCGGCTGGTACGCCGAGCGCGGCTACAAGGTCATGCTCGACATGCACCAGGACCTGTACTCCGGTGCGATCACCTCCGACGGCGCCGGCGGCAACGGCGCCGGCAACATCGGCAACGGCGCGCCGGCCTGGGCGACGTACATGGACGGTCTTCCCGTGGAGCCTCAGCCCCGGTGGGAGCTGTACTACATCCAGCCCGGCGTGATGCGCGCGTTCGACAACTTCTGGAACACCACCGGCAAGCACCCGGAGCTCACCCAGCACTACGCGAATGCATGGCGGGCGGTCGCAGAGCGTTTCGCCGACAACGACGCCGTCGTGGCCTACGACCTGATGAACGAGCCGTGGGGAGGCTCGCTGCAGGGGCCTGCGTTCGAGGCCGGTCCGCTCGCCGCGTTGTATCAGCAGAGCACCGATGCCATTCGACAGGTCGACCAGGACACCTGGGTGTGTGTGGCCCCGCAGGCGATCGGCGTCAACCAGGGCCTGCCCAGCGGGCTCACCAAGATCGACGATCCCCGCGCGGGTGAGCAGCGCATCGCCTACTGCCCGCACCTCTACCCACTGCCCCTCGACATCGGTGGCGGACACGAGGGCCTGGCACGCACGCTCACCGACGTGACCGTGGACGCCTGGCGCGCCAACACCGCCCACACCGCCGGCGTGCTCGGTGACGTGCCCATCATCCTCGGCGAATTCGGACTCGACACCACGTTGCCCGGCGCCCGGGACTACATCGAACGCGTCTACGGAACCGCGCGGGAGATGGGCGCCGGGGTCTCGTACTGGTCCAGCGATCCCGGCCCCTGGGGTCCGTACCTACCCGACGGCACCGAAACGCTGCTCGTCGACACCCTGAACAAGCCGTACCCGCGCGCCGTGGCCGGCACTCCGGTCGAATGGTCGTCGACCACGGATCGCCTCCAACTGACGATCGAGCCGGACGGCGCTGTAAGCGCCCCGACCGAGATCTATCTTCCGGAGGCCGGGTTCCCGGGCGACGTGCGGGTCGACGGCGCCGATGTCGTGGACTGGGATCGGCAGAATCGCCTGCTCACGGTGCGAACTCCCGCCGGCTCGGGTGCCGCGACCGTCACGGTGACTCCGGCTGCCTGATCCGGCGACACCGACGAACCGTCGTCGATGCGACGATGACTGCATGGATGAAGTGGTCTCGGTCTACGACGCGCAGGGCACCGTGATCGGCGCGGCACCGCGCTCCCGGGTGTACGCCGAGGGGCTGTGGCATGCCAGTGCGGGTGTCCTGCTGCGGTCGACCGACGGCAACCGTATCTACGTTCATCGCCGTGCGCCGGACAAGGCGGTGTTCGCGGGCATGCACGACTGCCTGGCGGGCGGCGTGGTGGACCCGGGCGAGACGCCCGAGGTCACCGCGCGCCGCGAACTCGCCGAGGAACTCGGCGTCACCGGTGTGGACCTGGCTCCGATCTCCCGGATCGCGTGGGACGGGACCTGGGCCGGTGCACCCCTGCGCTGTCACCTGTTCGCATTCGAGACCCGCTACGACGGCCCCATCCACCACCAGCCCAGCGAGATCACCGACGGCTGGTGGTGGTCCGAGCAGGAACTGCGCGCCCACCTGCAGGACCCGGAGTGGCCGTTCGTTCCGGACACCCGGATCCTGCTGGCGGACTACTTCGACTGACGCTGTCTACAGGTACTGGCCGGTGTTCGACTCGGTGTCGATCGCACGGCTGGCACTGGCGTTCTTGCCGGTGACCAGGGTGCGGATGTAGACGATCCGTTCGCCCTTCTTGCCGGAGATCCGGGCCCAGTCGTCGGGATTGGTGGTGTTCGGCAGGTCCTCGTTCTCCGAGAACTCGTCGACGATCGAATCGAACACGTGCTGCACCCGCAGACCCGGCGAACCGGTCTCGAGCACCGACTTGATCGCGTACTTCTTGGACCGGTCCACGATGTTCTGAATCATGGCACCGGAGTTGAAGTCCTTGAAGTACAGAACCTCCTTGTCCCCGTTGGCGTACGTGACCTCCAGGAAGCGGTTGTCGTCGCTCTCCGCGTACATCCGGTCCACGACCCGCTCGATCATCACCTTGATGCACGCCGCCCGATCCCCGTTGAACTCGGCGAGGTCGTCGGCGTGCAGCGGCAGGGTCTCGACGAGGTACTTCGAGAAGATGTCCTGCGCGGACTCCGCGTCCGGGCGCTCGATCTTGATCTTCACGTCGAGCCGGCCGGGCCGCAGGATCGCGGGGTCGATCATGTCCTCACGGTTCGACGCACCGATCACGATGACGTTCTCGAGGCCCTCGACGCCGTCGATCTCACTGAGGAGCTGCGGGACGACGGTGGTCTCGACATCGGACGACACACCCGAACCGCGGGTGCGGAAGATCGAATCCATCTCGTCGAAGAACACGATCACCGGCGTGCCCTCGGACGCCTTCTCGCGCGCCCGCTGGAAGATCATCCGAATGTGACGCTCGGTCTCGCCGACGAACTTGTTCAGCAGCTCCGGGCCCTTGATGTTGAGGAAGTACGACTTGGCTTCCTTGCTGTCCTGGCCCCGGGATTCGGCGATCTTCTTCGCGAGCGAGTTCGCGACCGCCTTCGCGATGAGGGTCTTGCCGCAGCCCGGCGGACCGTAGAGCAGCACACCCTTGGGCGGGCGCAACTCGTACTCGTGGAACAGATCCTTGTGCAGGAACGGCAGTTCGACGGCGTCCCGGATCTGCTCGATCTGCCGGCCGAGGCCTCCGATGTCGTTGTAGCCGACGTCCGGGACCTCCTCGAGGACCAGATCCTCGACCTCGGCCTTCGGGATGCGCTCGAACGCGTACCCGGCCTTGGTGTCGACCAGCAGGGAGTCGCCGGGCCGCAACCGGCGCGACGGCGAATCCGGATCCTTCACGCCGTCCTCGGCCGCGATCTCGGCGAGCGGCGCCGCAAGCCACACCACCCGCTCCTCGTCCGCGTGACCGACGACCAGCGCACGTTCGCCGTCGTCGAGAACCTCACGCAGAGCGCAGATCTCACCGATCCGTTCGAACCGGGTGGCCTCGACGATCGTCAACGCCTCGTTGAGGCGAACGGTCTGCCCCATCTTCAGGGTGTCGGTATCGATGTTGGGCGAGCACGTCAGCCGCATCTTGCGCCCGGAAGTGAACACGTCGACGGTCTTGTCGTCGTGGACATCGAGGAGCACGCCGTATCCACTCGGCGGCTGCCCCAGGCGATCCACCTCTTCGCGCAGGGCGATGAGCTGCTGCCGGGCTTCCTTCAAGGTGTCCATCAGCTTGCCGTTGCGGACGGTGAGCGAGTCGACGCGTGACTCCAACTCCCGCAACTGCTCGGGCGATTCCGCCAGCTGCCTACGGAGCGTCGCCGCCTCTGCCCGCAGGGCGTCGAGTTCACGCACCGCCGCAACCGGGTCCGGATTCTCTGTCGGGTTCATGTGCCGCTCCTCCCAGTCCGATCTGTCAACGCTACCGGCAGCGGGAGCAAAGCGGGACGCGACACGTGCCCGAGCTTTGCCACGGCAGCCACGGAATCGGAAGATCCACCCGAACCAGCCATGTTAGCCTTGCCTTCGTTCCGGCCGGTATCGACCGACCGAGCCCAGAAACGAAAGGCCCAACCACCGTGATGATCCGCAAATCGCTCGTCGCCGCCGGCGTCCTGGTCGCCGCCCTCGGAATGACGGCGTGCAGCTCCGACAACACCTCGGACTCCTCGGACAACGCAGCTACCACCAGCTCGGCCACCGCATCGACGACGACCGCAGCGGCCTCCGCCGACGCCCCGACCGCCGAGGAACTGCAGAAGCAGCTGACCGTGTTCTTCGACCCGGCAGCCCCGGCCGCCGACAAGACCGTGGTGATCGAGAACGGTGAGCAGCGGGCCGCCCTGCTCGAGCAGCTCAATGGTGTCCTGGCCGGCTACCCGCTCACCGCCGAGGTCAAGGAGGTCACCGTCGACGGCGACACCGCGACCGCCATCACCCAGATCGGCGGACCGCACGGTGGAGCGCCGGTGCCCGTCACCTTCACGCAGAAGAACGGCGAATGGGTGATCTCCGACGCCAGCACCTGCGAAATCCTCGGCATGGGCAAGCTCGTCTGCAGCTGATCCGCCGGTCGGTGGTTCACCACCGCAACAGCTGAAGGGACCCTTTGTGCGCTGACAGCGCACAAAGGGTCCCTTCAGCTGTTCACCGGGCGGAATCAGCCCTTGCTGGGGCGGCGCTGCGGCTTGGGGGTGACGGTGCCTTCGGCGAGTCGGCGCGCGGTGACGAGGAACGCGGTGTGGCCCTGCATGCGGTGCTCCGGGCGCACAGCGAGGCCCACGACGTGCCACCCGCGGACGATCGACTCCCACGAGCGTGGTTCGGTCCAGCACTCCTGCTCGCGCATCGCCTCGACGACCTTCGACAGCTGGGTCGTGGTCGCGACGTAGACGACGAGGACGCCGCCGGGGACCAGGGCCTTCGACACCGCCGGCAGGACGTCCCACGGTGCGAGCATGTCCAGCACGACGCGGTCGACCTTGCCTTCGACGTCGGCGTCGTACTCGGCGAGGTCGGCGATCGTGAGATCCCAGTTGTCGGGGCGTCCGCCGAAGAACGTCTCGACGTTGCGGACGGCGTGCTCGGCGTGATCCTCGCGCACCTCGTACGAGGTGACCCGGCCGGTCGGTCCGACGGCACGCAGCAGCGAGCACGTCAGCGCACCGGAACCGGCGCCCGCCTCGAGTACCCGGGCGCCGGGGAAGACGTCACCCTCGTGCACGATCTGCGCGGCGTCCTTGGGGTAGATCACCTGCGCGCCGCGCGGCATCGACAGCACGTAGTCGGTGAGCAGCGGGCGCAACGCCAGGTAGGGGGTGCCGTTGGTGGAGGTGACGACGGTGCCCTCGTCGGAGCCGATGAGGCTGTCGTGCAGGATGCCGCCGCGGTGGGTGTGGAACTCCTTGCCCGGTTCCAGGACCACCGTGTATTTACGGCCCTTGGCATCGGTGAGTTGGACGCGGTCACCGACCTGAAAAGGTCCGCTACGTCCCAGTCCGCCTGATGCCATCTCGCGCCCACTCCATTCGTTCGTCCGGCCGACATCGTGTCGGACCCAGCGCATAGCCTGCCAGGTGTGAGCATCGAGGTTCCGACGCACCCTGCTCCGGACGGTCACGGAGCCGGCCGGACGCCCGGCACGGTGCGCGGACGCCGTCTCGCGTTGTCGCCGTCGCGGGCGAGCGATTTCAGGCAGTGCCCGCTGCTGTACCGCTTCCGCGCGATCGACCGGATCCCCGAGACACCCACGAAGGCCCAGGTGAGGGGCACCGTGGTGCACGCCGCTCTCGAATCGCTGTTCGCGCTGCCGCGCGCCGATCGGGTGCCGGCGCGGGCACGCGAGTTGGTGGAACCGGCGTGGGAGCGTCTCCTGCAGCCCTCCCCCGACCTCGCCGACCTGGTCGGCCCCGCCGAACGCGGGCAGTTCCTCACGGAGGCTCGGCGGCTGATGTCCGGGTACTACAAGCTCGAGGATCCCACCCGGTTCGATCCCGAATCGTGTGAGCTCCGGGTGGAGACCGAACTCGACGACGGTGTCCTGTTGCGCGGTTTCGTCGACCGCATCGACGTGTCGGCAACCGGCCTGCTGCGGGTGGTCGACTACAAGTCGGGCCGGGCACCGTGGGAGATGGGCGAATCCAAGGCACTGTTCCAGATGAAGTTCTACGCCCTGATCCTGCTGCGGACCCGCGGCATCGTGCCGGCGCAGCTGCAGCTGCTGTATCTCGGCGACGGTCAGGCGCTGACGTACCGGCCGGAGGAAGACGAGCTCCGACGCTTCCAACGGATCCTGTCGGCGCTCTGGCGGGCCGTCGTCGACTCCGGTGCCACCGGTGACTTCCGCCCCAATCCTGGGCGATTGTGTGATTGGTGCAACCATAAGACGCGTTGCCCGGCTTTCGGAGGAACACCGCCCCCGTATCCCGGATGGCCGGTTCCTCCGGAGGACAGTTCGGAGTTCGAGGAGACAGTCCAGTGAGTGATCAGGCCTACTACATCCCGTTGGGACGCACCGGAGACGGCGCCGAGCTCTTCGGGTCGACGCCGCTGACAGCGAGCACGTGGGCCGACACGATGCAACACGGCGCGCCGCCGTCGGCGCTGCTGGTCCGCGCCCTCGAGCGCTGCGGCGACCGGCCCGACACGCGTCTGACCCGCGTCGTCGTCGAGATCCTCGGGCCGATCCCGATCACCGACATCGAGGTCCGCTCGTGGATCGAGCGTCCCGGCAGGCGTGTCGAACTGGTCGTCGCGGAACTGTGGGCGGCGGGACCGGACGGTAGTTCCCGCGCGGTCGCCCGCGCGACCGGCTGGCGGATGGAGACGGTGGACACCTCGGCGGTCGTGCACACCGCGGACGCTCCCCTGCGCCCCGTCGCCGAGGCGCACGAGGTCGCGCTCGACGGCCCGTTCTGGGACACCGGATTCGTCACGAGCCTGGAGTGGCGCTGGCTCGCCGAGATCGGCTGCGAGGGGCCCGGTCAGATGTGGGCCCGCCCGATTCCTGTTCTGGTGGAGGGCGAGTCGCTGACCCCGATCCAGCGTCTGTTCACCGTCGCCGACGTCTCCAACGGCGCCGGCGCGAAGATCCACCCCGATCAGTGGACGTTCCTCAACACCGACCTGACGGTGCACCTGTTCCGTGTCCCCGACGGCGTTCGGTACAGCGTCAGAAAGCGCGGCAGGACCGGATGTCGGATGCCAGGATCGCCTTGGCACCGAGCTCGGCCAGCTCGTCCATGACCGCGTTGTGGACCTTGCGGGAGACCATCGCGCGCACCGCGACCCAGTTCTCGTCGACGAGCGGCGAGAGGGTGGGCGATTCGAGACCGGGCGTGATCTTGACCGCCTGCTCGAGCACGGCCTTGGGGCAGTCGTAGTCGAGCATCAGGTACTGCTGGGCGAACACGACGCCCTGCACCCGTGCGATCAACTGGTTGCGGGCCTTGTCGCTGCCGTCGGAACCGTCACGTTCGATCAGGACTCCCTCCGAGTCGCACAGCGACTCACCGAAGGGAACCAGGTTGTGCTGACGGAGGGTGCGGCCGGAGCCGACCACGTCGGCGATCGCGTCGGCGACACCGAGCTGGATCGAGATCTCCACGGCGCCGTCCAGGCGGATCACGGTGGCGTCGAGTCCACGGGCCGCGAGGTCGGTGCGCACCAGGTTCGGGTAGGACGTCGCGATCCGCGTGCCGGCGAGATCCTCGACCGCCCAGTCCTTTCCGGCGGGCGCGGCGTAACGGAAGCTGGACCGGCCGAAGCCCAGTGCGAGCCGCTCGTGGACGGGCGCGCCCGAGTCCAGTGCGAGGTCGCGGCCGGTGATGCCGAGATCGAGTTCACCGGATCCGACGTAGATCGCGATGTCCTTCGGGCGCAGGAAGAAGAACTCGACGTTGTTGGTGGGGTCGAGAACCGTCAGGTCGCGCGAATCGGTACGCCGGCGGTATCCGGCTTCGGCGAGGATCTGGCTGGCAGATTCCGAGAGCGATCCCTTGTTGGGCACTGCTACGCGCAGCATGGGTTGTGGTCCTTCCGAGGATGGGTGCAAGGAGACGAGGCCGAACTCACAGATGTCGGTACACGTCTTCGAGCTTCAGGCCCTTCCCCACCATCAGGACCTGAACCCAGTAGAGAAGCTGGGAGATTTCTTCCGCGAGCGCGTCGTCGCTCTCGTGTTCGGCGGCGATCCAGACCTCGCCGGCCTCCTCGAGCACCTTCTTGCCCTGCGCATGGACACCAGCGTCCAGCGCAGCAACGGTGCCGGATCCCTCGGGACGGGAGGCGGCGCGCTCGGTCAGCTCGGCGAACAGGGATTCGAAGGTCTTCACGGGTACCGATTCTCGCACGAGACACCGGACAGCCCGCATTCAGCGTGCAGCAGTCGGCGGACTGCGACGAACTTCCTGGAACTTTTCGTGCCTTGTGTGGTCTGCTCCCGTGGTGAAGCCGAGCCGGAAGCGGGTACGGCGACGATGGGCCGTCGCTGTCGTGGTCGTCGTCGCTGCGGTGACCGCCGTGTGGTTCGGCGGCCCGCCCCTGTACCGCTGGAGCGTCGAGCGGACCGGGTCGACGAGCGCTGCACGGCTCGCGTCGAGTCTCGGCCTGCCGCTGACGGACGACGACACCGTCGTCTACGCCCAGTACCAGAGTTCGTTCCCCGATCCGGCGGCATATCTGGTGGTCGATTCGACGTCGGCCGCCCACGCGGACAAGTTGCGCCGTGAACCGGCGGTGGCGTCCTGCGAAGCTCAGCCATTCACCGCCCCCGAGGACGCGCCTCGCGAATACCGTCCGGCACCGACCGCGAGGGGATGGTCCTGCCGGATCCAGATGCCCGGAGACGGGGTTCTGCAGATCGCCTGGGATCCCGTCGACGACGGCCGACGAACCTATGTGTGGGCCATCAAGATGTGACGGGCCGCAACGGCCACTCCAGCGCCTGGCGGCTCTCGAAGCGTCTGGGCTCGCCGGTCAGCGGATCGTCGAACTCGAGGCTGCGGGCCAGCAACCGCAGCGGGTCGGTGAAATCGTTCGGGTCGCGGCGCCGGAACTCGGGGTAGAAGTTGTCGCCGACGATCGGCGCGCCCAGCGAGTTCAGGTGCAGACGCAACTGGTGGGTGCGACCGGTGCGGGGCCACAGCCGGTAGCGCGCCAGGTCGCCGCGCCGCTCGACCAGGTCGATCAGGGTCTCCGAGTTGGGTTCCCCCGGTTCCTCTGATGCGGTGAGTTCCCCGTGCACCTTGCGAATGCGACTGCGGACGGTGCGGGGGAACTCGACGTCCCCGAGTGCCGGGGCGATGGCCTCGTACGTCTTGCGCACCCGCTGCTTCTCGAACATCTCCTGGTACGGCCGGCGCAGCGCCGGATCGGCGGTGCACAGCAGGACCCCGGCGGTCATCCGGTCCAGCCGATGCACCGGCACCAGATCGGGTAGCTCCAGGTCCCGGCGCAGTCGCACCACAACGGTCTCCCGGATGTGTGCGCCCCGCGGGATCGTCGCGAGGAAGTGCGGCTTGTCGACCACGACCAGCCCGGAACCGCCGTGCAGGACGTCCACCGTGAACGGCACCGGGACCTCGGGTGGCGGTTCCCGGTAGAAGTACACGAACCGGGTCGGCTGGTAGGCAGTGGTGTGGTCGACGACGCGTCCGTGCTCGTCGACGACCTCGCCGGCGCCCAGCCGGGCGATCCAGTCCTCGTCCGGATGCTGCCCGACAAGGAAGTCGACGACGGTCGACGACGGCCGCCCGGCCGGCATCCGGATCCGGTCGGGTCCCAGTCCGTCGCGGATCGGGAGCGGGGCGCGTGCCATCGTCAGCGGCGACTCAGGCGTCGGGGACGCACGACTCGCACACCAGCGTCAGGTCACGACCGCCTGCGTCCGGGTAGTTGCGGAACCGCGACGTCGGGGCGCCGCAGAGGGTGCACTTGCCCAGTGTCACAGCATGATCGGTGAAGTCGACGTTCATGCGCTTGTCGAAGACGTAGAGCGAGCCGTCCCACAGGCCCTCGTCGCCGAACGTCTCGCCGTAGCGGACGATGCCGCCGTCGAGCTGATAGACCTCCTCGAAGCCCCGGTTGCGCATCAACACCGACAGGACCTCGCAGCGCACACCGCCCGTGCAGTACGTGACGACCGGCTTGGACTTGAGGTGGTCGTAGCGTCCGCTGTCGAGTTCGGCGACGAAGTCGCGGGTGGTCGCGACGTCGGGAACGACGGCGTTCCGGAACCTCCCGATCTGCGCCTCGAACGCGTTGCGGCCGTCGAAGAACACGACGTCGTCGCCGCGGCTGCCGACCAGTTCGTGCAGCTCGTTCGGCGACAGGTGCGTGCCCCCGCCGACGACGCCGTCGGCGTCGACCTTCAGTTCCTCCGGCGCCCCGAACGTGACGATCTCGGGCCGGACCTTCACCGACAGCCGCGGGAAGTCGTCGCCGACCCCGTCCGACCACTTGATGTCGGCGTCCTTGAACGGTGCATAGGACCGGGTACCGCGCACGTACCGCTTGACGTCGGCGATGTCGCCGCCGACGGTGGCGTTGATCCCGTGCTCCGAGACGAGGATTCGGCCCGTGAGGTTGTTCGACGCGGCCAGCGTCTGCTGCCACAGCCGGATCGCCTCCGGATCCGCGAGCGGCGTGAACCGGTAGAACAGAACGATCTTCGGTGTCGCCACTACGCGACCTCCCGCCGGTGCAGCGCGTGCAGATCCGACTCGACGATCCCCTCCAGCGTGGTCCGGAAGATGCGCCGGGGCGACTCCGGGACCGTCGTGATGGACGGGATCACCAGAACGGTGCAGCCCGCGGCGTCGGCCGCGGCGGCGCCGGTCGGCGAATCCTCCACCGCGAGACAGTCGCCGGGTTCTACGCCGAGCAGTTCCGCCGCGCGCAGGTACGGCGCCGGATCGGGCTTGCCCGCCGGGACCTCGTCGCCGCACACCGAATGGTCGAAGTGCTCGCGGCCGAGGGTGTCGAGCGCGAACTCGCACAGCTCACGATCCGTGTTGGTCACGAGCGCCGAGGCGAGGCCGGCGGAGCGGACGGTGCGCAGCGCCTGCTGCGCACCGGGTCGCCACGGCAACCCGGCCTCGAACAACACACCCATCCTGCGGTAGAGCCACGCCTTGGCGTCGGCGAGCGCCTCGGGATGCGGATCCAGGTCGAGGGCGGCGAACACCGTGGCGAGGGCGTTGGCACTGGAGGCCCCGATGGTGGCCAGCCGGGTCTCCTCCGACATCGGGCCGCCCAGGTGCAGCGACAACTCCTTCACCCCGATGTCCCACAGGTTCTCGGATTCGAGCAGCGTGCCGTCCATGTCCCACAGGACGGCACGCAGGGTGCCGGTCGGACGATCCGGCGCTACCGACGTTCGATCAAACATTGAAGTACTTGGCCTCCGGGTGGTGCAGCACGAACGCATCGGTGGACTGCTCGGGATGCAACTGGACCTCCTCGGACAGCTCGACGCCGATGCGCTCCGGCTCGAGCAGCGCCACGAGCTTGCGGCGATCCTCCAGGTCGGGGCAGGCGCCGTAGCCGAACGAGTAACGCGCGCCGCGGTATTCGAGCTTGAAGAAGTCCTCGATGTTGGACGGATCCTGCTCGGCGATGTTGTGGCCGCCCGGCAGTACCAGTTCCTCGCGGACCCGGCGATGCCAGTACTCGGCGAGCGCCTCGGTGAGCTGGACACCGATCCCGTGCACCTCGAGGTAGTCGCGGTACGCGTTGGCCGCGAACAGTTCGTTGGCGAAGTCCGCGATGGGCTGGCCCATCGTCACCAGGTTCATCGGCAGCACGTCGACCTGACCGTCCTTGCGGGCGTCCTCGCGGGAGCGCACGAAGTCGGCGATGCATAGGAACCGGTCGCGCTGCTGACGCGGGAACGTGAACCGGAACCGCTCGGGGGCATCGGGTTCCGGAGACTCGAGGACGATGACGTCGTCGCCCTCCGAGACCGCCGGGAAGTAGCCGTACACGACCGCCGCGTGCGCGAGCACGCCCTCAGCGGTGAGCCGGTCCAGCCAGTACCGCAGGCGCGGACGCCCCTCGGTCTCGACCAGTTCCTCGTAGGACGGCCCGTCGCCGGCGCGCTGTCCGCGCAGCCCCCACTGACCGAGGAACAGAGCACGCTCGTCGAGCAGGCCCGAGTACTCGGACAGCGAGATGCCCTTGACGATCCGGGTGCCCCAGAACGGCGGGACGGGGACGACGATGTCAGCAGCGACGTCGGACCGCTCCGGAACCTCCACCGGCGCCTCGGAGGCCTTGCGCTTCTCCGCGATCCGCTTGGAACGCTCGTGACGCTCCTTGCGCTCGGCGGCCTTCGCCTTGGCCGCCAACGCCTCCGGGCTGTCCGGCGCCGGTCCCTCGCCGCGCTTGACCGCCATGATGGTGTCCATCAGGTTCAGGCCCTCGAACGCGTCACGCGCGTACGACACCTCGCCGTCGTACACCTCCGACAGATCGTTCTCGACGTACGAGCGCGTCAGCGCCGCGCCGCCGAGGAGCACCGGGAACTGCTCGGCGACGCCCTTGGCGTTGAGTTCCTCGAGGTTCTCCTTCATCACGACCGTGGACTTCACCAGCAGGCCGGACATGCCGATCACGTCGGCCCGCTTGTCGATCGCCGCGTCGAGGATGGTCGCGATCGGCTGCTTGATGCCGAGGTTGACCACCTCGTATCCGTTGTTGGACAGGATGATGTCGACGAGGTTCTTGCCGATGTCGTGGACGTCGCCCCGCACGGTGGCGAGCACGATCCGGCCCTTGCCGTCGTCGCCGGTCGACTCCATGTGCGGCTCGAGGTAGGCCACCGACGACTTCATGACCTCGGCGGACTGCAGCACGAACGGCAACTGCATCTGGCCGGAGCCGAACAGTTCGCCGACGGTCTTCATGCCCGACAGCAGGGTCTCGTTGATGATCTCGAGCGGCGGGCGCTCGGTCATCGCGGCATCGAGGTCGGCTTCGAGGCCGTTGCGTTCGCCGTCGACGATGCGCCGTTCGAGCCGCTCGAACAGGGGCAGGGCCGCCAGTTCCTCGGCGCGGGACTCGCGCGCCGACGCCGCCGAGACACCCTCGAACAGTTCCATCAGCTTCTGCAGCGGGTCGTATCCCTCGCGGCGGCGGTCGTAGACCAGATCCAGGGCCGTCTCGCGCTGTTCCTCCGGGATCCGCGCCATCGGCAGGATCTTCGACGCGTGCACGATCGCCGTGTCGAGGCCGGCCTCGGTGCACTCGTGCAGGAACACCGAGTTCAGTACCTGGCGCGCGGCCGGATTGAGGCCGAACGAGATGTTGGAGATGCCGAGCGTGAAGTGCACGCCGGGGTAGCGGCGCTTGATCTCACGGATCGCCTCGATGGTCTCGATGCCGTCGCGGCGCACCTCTTCCTGGCCCGTCGAGATCGGGAAGGTCAGCGCGTCGATGATGATGTCCGACTGGGACAGTCCCCACGTGCCGGTGATGTCGTCGATGAGGCGCCCGGCGATCCGCACCTTGTGCTCGGCGGTACGGGCCTGCCCCTCCTCGTCGATCGTCAGCGCGACGACGGCGGCACCGTGCTCCTTCACCAGCCGCATGATCCGCTGGTAGCGCGAGTTCGGACCGTCGCCGTCCTCGTAGTTCACCGAGTTCACGGCGGACCGGCCACCGAGGTGCTCGAGCCCCGCCCGCAGCACCTCCGGCTCGGTGGAGTCCAGCATGATCGGCAGCGTCGACGCCGTCGCGAATCGGCTCGCGAGGGCCGCCATGTCCGCGGCACCGTCGCGTCCGACGTAGTCGACGTTGAGGTCGAGCATGTGTGCGCCGTCGCGGGTCTGGTCCTTCGCGATGTCGATGCACTTCTGGTAGTCCTCGGCGATCATCGCCTCGCGGAATGCCTTGGAGCCGTTGGAGTTGGTGCGCTCACCGATCATCAGGATGGACGCGTCCTGATCGAACGGGACGGCCGCGTAGAGCGAGGACGTGCCGTCCTCCGGCTCCGGGGTGCGCGGCGCCTTCTCGACCGCGCGGACCGCCTCGGCGAGCTGGCGGATGTGCTCGGGCGTGGTGCCGCAGCAGCCGCCGACGAACGACAGACCGTATTCACTGACGAAGCCGGACAGCGCGACGGCCATCTCCTCGGCGGTGAGCGGGTACTCCGCACCGTTCGGACCCAGCTGCGGCAGACCCGCATTCGGCATCACCGACACCGGCAGCTTCGAGTGCCGCGACAGGTGCCGCAGGTGCTCGCTCATCTCGTCCGGACCGGTGGCGCAGTTCAGGCCGATCATGTCGATGCCGAGCGGTTCGAGTGCCGTGAGCGCCGCGCCGATCTCGCTACCCAGCAGCATGGTGCCGGTGGTCTCGACGGTGACGTGCGTGATGATCGGCAGGCGGCGGCCGAGCTTCTCCATCGCGTGCTGGCTGCCGATGATCGCGGCCTTCACCTGGAGCAGGTCCTGGCAGGTCTCGATGAGGATCGCGTCGGCGCCCCCCTCGATCATGCCGAGAGCGGACTCGGTGTACGCGTCGCGCAGCACCGCGAACGGGGCGTGTCCGAGGGTGGGCAGCTTGGTGCCCGGGCCCATCGAGCCGAGCACGAAACGGCCCATGCCGTCGCGGCCGGGCCCCATCTCGTCGGCGACCTCACGAGCGATGCGGGTGCCCCGCTCGGACAGATCGCGAATGCGATGGGCGATGTCGTAGTCGGCGAGGTTCGGCAGGTTGCAACCGAAGGTGTTGGTTTCGACCGCGTCGGCGCCGGCTTCGAAGTACGCGCGGTGGATGTCGCGCAGCACGTCGGGGCGTGTCTCGTTCAGAATCTCGTTGCAGCCCTCGAGGCCGAGGAAATCGTCGAGAGTCAGATCCGCGGCCTGCAACATCGTGCCCATGGCGCCGTCGCCGATGACAACGCGCTGTTTCAGCGCATCAAGCAGGGCAGAGTGGAATGGTGCAGACATGCGGTCCAGAGTAGTGGGCGGCTCGACGACGGCTGGCCGTAGGCTGGGTAGGTGAGTTCACCCGAGTTCCCAGACACCACCGAATCGGACGATACCGACGCGGACGTGCCGACTCTGCGCGATCCGGTGTTGATCGCCGCGTTCGAAGGCTGGAACGACGCCGGCGACGCCGCGAGCGGCGCCGTCGAGCATCTCGAGCTCACCTGGGAGGCCAAGCCACTCGCCGAACTCGACTCCGAGGACTACTACGACTACCAGGTCAACCGTCCCACCATCCGGCAGGTCGACGGGGTCACCCGCGAGATCTTGTGGCCCACCACCCAGCTGTCGTTGTGTTCCCCGCCGAGCAGCGACCGGGACGTGGTGCTGCTGCGTGGGATCGAACCGAACATGCGTTGGCGCAGCTTCTGCGACGAGTTGCTCGAGTTCATCGACGAGCTCGGGGTGCACACCGTCGTGATCCTGGGCGCCCTGCTCGCCGACACTCCGCACAGCCGGCCGGTCCCGGTGACGGGCACCGCGCACAGCGTGGAGGCCGCCGAACACTTCAACCTGGAGCAGACCCGATACGAGGGGCCGACCGGCATCGCCGGGGTCCTGCACGACGCGTGCGTCAAGGCCGGTGTCCCGGCGGTGTCCTTCTGGGCCGCGGTCCCCCACTACGTGTCCCAACCGCCCAACCCCAAGGCCACCATCGCGCTGCTGCAGCGCGTCGAGGACGTCCTCGACATCGAGGTCCCGCTCGGCGATCTGCCGAACCAGGCCGAGGACTGGGAGGAGTCGGTGTCCGAGATGACCCGCGACGACGAGGAGATCGCCGAGTACGTGCGCACCCTCGAGGAGCGCGGCGACGCGGAGACCAACATCTCCGACGCGATCTCGAAGATCGACGGCGACGCGCTGGCCGCGGAGTTCGAGAAGTACCTGCGTCGTCGCGGCCCCGGCCGCTTCGGGGCGTGACCGGGGAGGCCACCCCGGGATTGCGCACACGGCTTCAGCTCTCCGCGCTGTACGCCGGCGGATTCCTGGGGCCGTTCGGCGGCGGTGTGGTCACGTCGATGCTCCCCGAGATCGGCGACGACCTCGGCGTGGACGCCTCCGCCGCGGCGACGTCACTCACGGCCTATCTGCTGCCGTTCGCCCTGGTCATGCTGGTCTCGGGCACTCTCGGCGCACGATGGGGCCGGATGCGTACCGTCCGGATCGCGTACGGGGTCTATCTCGCGGCGTCGGTTGCGTGCTTCGCGGCGCCCACCCTGGAGTTGTTCCTCGGCGCCCGGGTTCTGCAGGGCTGCGCCAACGCGTTCACCACTCCCCTGCTGCTGGCGACACTGGCCGCGATGACACCGCAGAACCGGCTCGGCCGGGCCCTCGGCGCGTTCGGCGCGCTGCAGGCCGCCGGCCAGACCACCGCACCGCTGATCGGCGGCCTCGCCGCGGAGGCGAACTGGCGTCTCGCCTTCCTCGCGATCGCGGTGGTGGCGGGACTGCTCGGTGCACTCGGCCTGCCCGACGCCGCCCGCAACCTCCCCGCCGATACCGGCGCCCGCCTCCGGGACGCGCTGCGCCCGGAGGTGCTGCGCGTCGGTGTCGTCGCACTCCTCGGGTGGGGCGCGCTCGGCGGCCTGGGATTCCTGCTCGCCTTCCGCGCCGAGGACGTGTTCGGTATGAGCCCGGCCGTCCGCGGACTGTTGCTGACCGGATTCGGCGTCGCCGGCATCCTCACGGCGCGACCCGTCGGACTGCTGATCGACCGGATCGGGGCGCGACGGACCGTCGTCGTCGGTGCGCTCACCGGCGCCGCCCTGGTCGCCGTCGCGGGCACCGTGGGCCTCGCGGCCGTCGCCGCCGTCGCCTGGTTCTTCGCCGGCATCTCGTCGCAGTTCCTGCTGGTCGGTGTCAACGCCGCGGTCCTCGGCTCGCAGGGCGGCAACCGCGGCGGCGCGGTCTCGGTGGTGCAGTCACTGCGATTCTCGGGCGCGGCACTCGCTCCGCTCGCCCTCACGCCCCTGTACGCGGTCCATCCGAGTGCGAGTTTCCTGCTCCCCGCACTGCTGTTGGCAGTCCTGCCGCCGCTCCTGACGCCCCGCACGCCGCGGCCCGACTGATCGCGACTGATCCCGACTGATCCGACCCCCTCTCCACCCCCCCTGCCCTCCTGAGCGATAAGTGCGCAAAACGCGAGGGGCGGGCGAAACCCCGAAACTTCGGGATTTCCTACGGTTCCGTCACGCACCGACTTCCGCGCGACACGCACCCGCCGATTCGGCTTTTCTTCCGGTTCCGTTGGGCACAGAGTGACTACTGTTGCGGATGTGACCCTGACGGACGTTGCACCCAACCCGCGGCCCGAACGCAGCATCGACATCTACCGGCGCGCCCTGTCGTGGCTGGAGGCGCAACTGCCCCACGGCTGGACCGTGTCGTCGGACCGCCCCCGCTCCCCCGCCGCACCGAATCGTCTGCTCGTCACCGCGCCGGACGGCGAATCCGTGTCCTACGCGATCACCGCATCCAAGGGCGTCCTCAGCGGCGACGTCGCCCGGATCGCCGCCGAGCTCTCCGGCAGCGACCGCGGATTCGTCTGCGCGCACTACCTGTCCGAGCCGGTACGCCGGCAACTCGACGGACACGGCCTGTCGTACGCGGACGCCACCGGGAACCTGAGCGTGGTCGCGGACCGGCCGGCGATCTGGGTCCGGAACCGCGGCGCCGACAACGATCCGTGGCGCGGCCCCGGCCGCCCGTCCGGGGTCCTCACCGGCGAGCCGTCCGAGCGGATCGTGCGGGCGCTGGCCGATCACGTCGGGGACATCTCGGTGCCCGCGCTGATCAAGCTGTCGGGGGCGTCGACGGGGGCGGCCTACCGCGTGGTCGAGGTCCTGTTCGAGCGGGAACTGCTGACGCGCCTGCCCCGCGGCCCCATCACCGACGTCCGCTGGACGCACATGCTCCGCGCGTGGGCCGCGGACCGTAAACCGTGTGCCACCCGCAGTTTCGCGGCCCCGAACGGACTGGACGAACTGCGGACACGGCTCGCGGCGGGCAACGGCGACCCGGCGTATGCGGTGACCGGGATCGGCGCGACCGACTACGCGGCGGCCTCGGTGCTCGAGCTCTACGCCGACGATGTCGATGCCTTCGCAGCCGCACTGGACCTGCGTCCGGTCACCGGCGGGGCCGACGTCGTGGTCGCGACACCGTGGTCGGCAGCGGTTTTCGAGCGGATGCAGTACCGCGACGGGCTGCGCTGCGTCGCACCGAGCCAGGCGTACGCCGATCTGGTGGCCGGCCCGTTCCGGCATCCCGACGCCGCCGAGTACCAGTTGGCGGCGCTCGGCGCGGACGAATCCTGGCGCCGGCCGGTCGGCCGCGGCCGGTGACCGGGTGGCGTGTTCACTCGCCGTTCGAACGACGCCCTAGGCTGTCACGGTGAGCGATTCAGGTGACCCTCGCACGTCCCCGGGCGGCGACGTCGCCGTACGCGAGGAGCGGCTGCGGCTGTTCTCCTTCACGACCGCCGAGAAACGCGCCGAATATCTATGGGTGCTACGGGCGTTCGACCACGCGCGCGCCAACTATGTCGTCCTGCTGCACGCCGGCGAGGTCGCGGAGATCCTGGGCCGGATCTCCGGGGACGACCCTGCAGCGGCACTGACGTCCACCGAGATCACTCCCCTGCTGGAGCAATTGCACACGTGGGCGGTGCTCGAACGCAGCTACGACGGCAGCCGCGCCGCGACCCTCGCGGAGTATCGGAACCGGCACTTCGTGTACCAGTTCAGTCAGGCCGGCTATCTGGCGTTCCGGGCCGTCGAGGATCTGCTCGGCGCACGCCTCGAGGACGCGACGCTGTCTCGGCTGGCACTGCCGGACCTGCTCGCCGACCTCGAGGAACTCGCGGAGGCCAACCGCCGCGGCGACGGGGACCTCATCTACCGCAAGCTCGCCCGCCTGGACTCCACCCTCACCGACATGGCGGCGCGGGCGGCCCAGTTCTACCTCATGCTCGGTGATCTGGTGCGTACCACCGAGATCACGCCCGAGGCGTTCCTGTCCCACAAGGACGCCCTGCTCAGCCACATGCGCGAGTTCAGCTCCGATCTGGCCCGCTACGCGCCGAAGCTGCGCGCCGCCATCGAGGCGGTCGAGGCCACCGGCGTCTCCTCCCTGATCGCACGGGCCGCCACCAGCGACGATCGCCTCTTCCTCTCTCAGGAGGAGCGCGAATCCGATTGGCGTGCACGCTGGTCCGGCCTGGCCCAGTGGTTCGTCGGGGTGTCGGGTCCCAGCGAGTCCGACCGGCTGCGGGAGGGGACGATGAGCGCGATCGCCGCGGTGCTGTCGCTGTTGCGCCGCGTCACCGAGACCCGGCGGGGCGGCGTGAGCCGCGAGAGTCAGCTGCGGCACCTGGCCGGCTGGTTCGCGGCCACTCCCGACGAGGATTCGGCGCACGCCCTGTTCCAGCTCGTCTTCGACCTTGGACGCCCCCGCCATCTGTCGATGGTGCATCCGGACGCCGACATCATCCCCGACACGCGGTCGTGGTGGGATGCGACGCCCGTCGAGATCTCGCGCACGCTCGCCGAGACCGGCCGGGCCGCGCAGCCGGGCATGCCGTCGCGGATGCAGCGCAACGAGGGCAGTATCCGCCGACTCCGGGCGGAACAGTTGGCGGCCCAGCGTGCCCGGGCGGTCGCGGCGTCGTCGCTGGCCGCGTCCGGCGCCTACGACCGGGTCCTCGACGCCGACGAGACCGACGTCCTGCTGAGCCTGCTCAATGCCGCGCTCACCGCGCGGGTGCCGGTCAGTGGCACGGTGCCCAGTTCGACGGGTTCGGAGAACGGTGTCCGACTCACGCTGCGCCCGCACGGGGAGACGACGGTGGTGCAGACCGTCCGCGGCCGACTGCATCTCGACGGACTGCAGGTGAGTGTGCAGTGAGGTCTCGTTCCGTCTCGCCGCTGGATCTCGACTCGTACCAGCGGGCCGCCCGGGTGATCCTGTCGAACCATCTCGTGACCCAGACCTATCCCGATCGGCTCGCGCTGCCGCTGCTGCGGCGGTGGGCCACCGAGCTCCGGGACGACCTGCTGGAGCTGTTCGGGTACCGGCTCGAGGTCACCGAGACCACCGCCCGGCTGTTCACCGTGGCCGACCGGCTCGAGCCGGGCATCCCCGCGCGCACCGCGAACGACCGGACCTTCGACCGGCACCGCTACGCCTACCTCGCGTTGGCGCTCGCCGCGCTCGGCCGGGCCGGCAACCAGATCACCCTGTCCGAGTTGGCCGATCACGTCGCCTCCGACGCCGCGCAGGTCCCCGGTGTGGCGCTGGCGACCGACCGGGCCGCCGACCGCGACGCGTTCGTCGACGCCGTCGGCTGGCTCGCGGCCCGCGGTGCGATCGTCCTCGCGGACGGCGACGCGGGCGGTTGGGCGTCCAATCCCGATGCGGGGGAAGCGCTCTACGACATCGACCGGTCGGTCGTGGTCGCATTGTTCCGCCCGCCCCGCGCACTCCAGCACCTCACCTCGGTGCGGACACTGCTCTCGGGTGTCGAGGGTCCGCACGACGACGACCTGATCGGCCTGCGGTCCGGGGATGCCCGCGAGGTCGCCCGGCGGATGCGACGGGCCCTCGTGGAACGGCCGGTGGTGTACGCGGACGAGCTGTCCGACGACGAGCGCCTGCAGCTCGCGCTGCCCCGCACCGCCGCCGACGTCGAGGATTTGACCGGGCTCGTCGCCGAGCGCCGGGCCGAGGGGATCGCGCTGATCGACCCGTCCGGCCGCATGTCCGACATCCGGTTCCCCAGCACCGGCACCGTGTCCCAGGTCGCGCTGCTCCTCGCCGGCGAGATGGCCGACCGGGTCCTCGATCTCGACGCGCCGGACCTCCCCCGGCTCCCGCTGCCGGCGTCGAATCAACGTGAGTTGATCGCCCGGCTCGACGGGGCCATTCCGAGCGCGGGGATCTTCTCCGAACTCGCCGAGCACGTCGAGTTCGACGACGGCGCCACCACCACCGGCGATGCCGACAGCACCGACGAGGATCGGCCCGAGCCGGCGGTGTACTCGATGCTCGACGACGCCTGGATCGCGGCCGCGGTCGACGAACTGGTGCTGCGCTTCGGTCGCACGTTCGCGGCGCAGTGGCAGGCCGATCGGGAGGGATTGAAGCGCAACGCGATCGGGCTGCTCGAACGCCTGCAGTTGATCCGGCCGGTCGACGGCGGGTTCCTGGTGATGCCGCCCATCGCCCGGTTCCGTGGTGTCGTGGTCACCATCCGGGAGCGCACCGCGCAGTCCGAACTGTTCGACGGGCCTGTTCCCGACGATCCGCCGAGCACCGACCAGCACCACCCGGACGAGCTCCCCTCCGTAGAGAAGTAGAGGCACCTTCGCATGGCACACGCGCGCTTCAAGCCGACCCGCGCCGGGATCGTCAACCTGTGGGACTACCGCGACCAGGAGTTCTCCTTCGCGGACGGGCGTCTCGTACTGCGCGGGCCCAACGGTTCGGGCAAGACCAAGGCGCTCGAGGTGCTGTTCCCGTTCGTCTTCGACGGCCGCATCGAGCCGCGCCGCCTGAACCCGTTCGCGGGTGAGGAACGCACGATGAAGTCGAACCTGCTCTACCGGGGCCAGGATTCGGCGCACTCGTACGTGTGGATGGAGTTCGCGCGCGGTCCGCAGGACGACCCGGAGGCCGTCACCGTCGGGATCGGGATGCGCGCGAGCCGCCAGAACGACAAGGTCACCCGCTGGTACTTCGTCGCGGAAGGCCGCGTCGGCGTCGACTTCTCACTGCTCGGCAGCGACGACCGGCCCCTCACCAAGAAGCAGCTCGCCGAACAGCTCGGTGGTGACGCGATCACCGATCGTCCCGTCGACTACCGCGCCGCGATCGATGCGCGCCTGTTCGGGCTGGGCACCGAACGCTACGACCAGCTCATCAACCTGATCCTCACCCTGCGCCGCCCGCAGCTCGCGAAGAACCTGGACCCGAAGGGGTTGTCGCAGGCACTCACCGACGGCCTGCGCCCACTCGACGAGCAGTTGGTGCTCGAGGCGGCCCGCTCCTTCAGCGACATGGAGGAGGTCAGCCGCGCGCTCGAGGGGCTCGCCGCCGCCGATCAGGCAGCGCAGAGCTTCGTGACGGTGTACTCGAAGTATCTCGGCCAGCAGGCCCGCACCGATGTCGAGCAGGTCGCGCGGCGCATCGAGTCGGTGGAGCGGGCGAAGACCGTACTGGACGAGGCCGTGGTGCTGCAGACGTCCCGGCAGGAGGAGCGACTGCTTGCCGAGGACCGGTTCACCGCCGCCGAACGGGCGCTCGAGCAGAGCCGCGCCGACCTCGAGACGCTGCAGCGTTCCGGGGCCTACGAGGGCAAGCAGCAACTCGACGACCTCGCCGCCGCCGTGGCACAACTGAAGCTGTCCACCGAGCAGCAGGCGGACAAGGCTCGCCGGGCGCAGGCGACGCTCGAACAGCGCACCGACGAGGCCGGTCGGGCCTCCGATTCGGTGAAGCGGGCGACCACCGAACTGGTGCGGGCCGAGGAGCAGTTGGCCGAGGCCGCCGAACAGGCCAGCATCGTCTGGAGCCCACTGCCCGACGGGGTGCGCTCGGACCAGATCACCACCGCGGTCCGCGGGCACGCCGAGGAGCGCGACGGCGACGTCCGCGCGGTCCGGGGTGCGCTCGCCACCGTCGAGAAGGCCGGCACCGAGCGGACGCGGGCCGACCGCGCCGCCGACAAGGGTCGCGAACTGCTCGAGGCCGCGCAGGCGGCGGTCGCCGAGGCCGAGGCCTCGGTCGCGTTGGCGCGCGCCGATTGTGCTGCCACGCTGCGGGCGTGGTGGACCGAGCACTCGGCGGGGTACGCCTCGATCGGGGTGACCGCCGATCTGTTCTCCGCGCTGGACATCGCGCTGTCGCTGGCCGGTGACGACGACTCCCCCAGCCTCACGACGGTGCTGCACGAGCAGACGCACACCGCGCTCGACGAGCAGCGGGCGCGGCGGCGCCATGCCGTGGCCGAGCAGTCCGCGGCCACCGAACGGATCGCCGCACTGCGCGCCGACCACGATCGCGTCGCGGCCGAGAAGGACGATGCTCCGGCCGGGTTCGCGTTCCGCACCGGCGATCGGAGCGAGCTGTCCGGCGCTCCGCTGTGGCGGTTGGTGCGGTTCGTCGACGGCGTCGAACCCGCGGTGGCCGCGGGCGTCGAGTCGGCGCTGGCCGCCGCGAATCTGCTCGACGGCTGGGTCTCAGCCGGTGACGGTACGCACCCGGACGTCGAGTCGGAGCAGTTCCTGACGCCGCTGCCCGGGGCGCTGCGCCCGCAGGGGCCGACCCTCGCCGACGTCCTCGAGGTGGAGCCCGACGCCGGGGTCCCGGAGTCGGTGGTGCAGGCGCTCATCGAGTCCATCGCGCTCGACACCGCGGGCGCCGCCGGCACCGGCACCGTCGGTGTCGGGGTGGACGGCCGGTTCTGGCAGGGCGTGCAACGCGGCCGCCACGTCAAGGCGGACGCCGAGTACATCGGCGCGACAGCCCGGAAGCGGCGGCGCGCACAGCGCATGGAGGAGATCGCCCGGGAGATCGCAGAGGCCGAGGCGCGGCGGGATACCGCCCACGCCGAGGAGTCCGCGACGACCGCACTCCTCGGCCGGGTCGCGGCAGCCGGGAAGTCGCTGCCGCGCACATCGGGCGTTCTCGCCGCGATCAAGAAGCTCACCGAGGCCGCCGGCGCGCTGCGCAGCCGGTCCGAGTCGACCGCGAGTTCCGGTGAGGAACTCGATCACGCGATCGCCGACCACACCGTCAAGGAGAAGCAGCTCCGCGCGGTCGCCGTCGCGCATCGACTGTCGCATCAGGCCCGCGACATCGACGCGGTGGCGGCGTCGATCCGGCACTTCGAGAGCCGGGGCGAGCAGTTGCTCCGCTGCCGGCGGGAGCAGGAGAAGGAACTCGAGCTCCACCGGGAGTCCGTGAACCGGCTCGAGGAGGCCCGCAGTAATACGGAGGAGTTCGTCGAGGAGGCGGCGGTCGCGGAGGAGAACTACGCGCAGCAGATCTCCCGGCTCGAGACCCTGCGGGAGGCCCTGGGCGCGAGCGCGGAGCAGATCGACGCGGATCTCGAGCAGGTCCGCGCCCGGATCGAGGTCTGCAAGACCGAGCAGCGGTCCGCGCGCAAGGCCTACGATGCGGCCGTCGAACAGATCGGCAAGGCCGAGGGCGCCCACAGCGCCGCGATCGGGGCGCTGCGCAGCGCACTGACCGAGACCCGGACCGACGTCGACCGTCTGGCGCCCTACGCGCGCCGCGACCTGCTCGATCTTCTCGGCGTCGAGGGCGCCCACTCGTGGCCGCAGAGCAGCGCGGCGTGGCTCACGCCCGACCAGCTGGTCTACCGGATCGCGACGGAGGGCGACGTGGACTCGCCGATCCTGCCGCCCGAGGTGGACGCGCTCTACCACGCGATGGTCACGGCCACGGCGTCGGTGAAGACCAGTGAGAACGCCAAGAAGGCGACCCGCTCGGCGCTCACCGCGGCGCTGCAGGACTTCGACGCCCAGCTCGCCGCGGCCGGCCAGGACTACCGCCTGCAGTGGGACGCGCCGGACGGCCTGACGGTGGTGCGGGTCCAGGACGACCAGGGCTACGCGTCGATCGGCGAGTTCGCGACCCGGATCGCCGCGGCCCGACAGGACCAGGAGGTGCTGCTCACCGACTCCGAGCGGCGCATCCTCGAGGACGCACTGCTCACCGGGTTGGCGCAGCAGATCCACGAGCGCACCGCCGACGCCCGCGATCTGATCGCCCAGATGGGCGCGGAGATGCGCGAGCGGCGCATGTCGTCGGGCAGCACGATCGGCGTGCACTGGATCCTCGCCGACAATCTCGACGACAGCTCACGCGCTGTGTCCAAGCTCCTCGATCGGGCCCCGTCGGCCCTGAGCGCCGACGAACTGGCCACCGTGCGCGCACACTTCGCGGCCCAGGTGCGGATCGCGCGCGCCGCTCATCCCGAGCGCTCGTACCCGGAGATCCTCGCCGCCGCGCTCGACTACCGACGGTGGCGGGTGTTCTCCTTCACACTGATCGGCGGCGACGGCAGCGAGGATCGTCTCACCGTCGCCCGGCACAGCGCGCTCTCGGGCGGCGAGCAGTCCGTGTCGCTGCACCTGCCGCTGTTCGCGGCGGCGCACGTGATGTTGTCGTCCGCCGATCCGCACTCACCGCGACTGCTCGGCCTGGACGAGGCGTTCGCCGGCGTCGACGACAACGGTCGCAGCGAGCTGTTGGGGCTCAGCGTCCAGTTCGATCTGGACCTGTTCATGACCGGTTACGACCTGTGGATCACGTACGGCGGCGTGCCCGGGTGCGCGCACTACGATCTGGCGCATTCCACCGCCGAGCAGAGCGTCAGCGCCGCACTGCTGGTGTGGTCGGGCGGCGAGTTGCTCGCCGAGCACGACGGCAGTGATCTGGCCCGCGCGCTGGGGTCGCCGATGCGCCGTCGGGTTCCGGTCACCGCCGAGGGCGGCCTCGAGTTCGCCGAGGTCTAGTCGGGCGAAAACGGCTCACCGGGCGGGGCGACGACCAACTCCGACCGGTGACCGGCCACCCCCGAATCGGTCCTTTACCAGCGAATTATCGGCATGTCCCGCAGCGACACGCCGGTCTTTTTGTGACCTGTGTCACAAATTAGCCCCGGAGTGACCCTCGCCTCCATGACTTGAACATTCCGTGTAACGGCCTGTTATCTGGTTGTGACATTGCCGTGACCACCGAGTGATCTTCGGTCTCGATCTCGTAGACCACTGCCGATTCTACCGGTGCTCACGCCCGACGCGGCTGCGCAGTTGGCAGCCCCAAGCCGGAGCAGAGCCTTGCATACCTCCCCTGAAAGCACGACCGACCAGACGACGTCCACACCGCGTGGACTCATGTCACGAGTCCGCATCGCCGGCCTGGCCACCGCCACCGTCGCCGGACTGTGCGTCGGCAACCTCGCAATCGGACCCATTGCATCCAGCTCGGCGCAGTCGCTGCCGACACCCGCCGCGGCGGTCCAGTTCCTCGACACGACAAACCTGCGGAAGGCACTCGACCTCCCCGCATCGACATCGGCCGCAGCGCCCGTCGCCCAGGCCCGGGTCATGCCGGCACTCGCCACCGATGCGACCGGCGCTGCGGACGCACCCGCGGCAGCGCCGGCCCCGGTCGCGCCGCCGGCACCGAGCCCCGCATCTGTCACCCTCGACGAACTCGCGGGCATCGTGCCGCACGTCGCGCCCGACCTGCTCGCCCAGTACGTCGCCCCGCTCAACGAGGCGCTCGCCAAGGCCGCGATCGACACCCCTGTCCGCAAGGCCGCCTTCATCTCCCAGCTGGTCGTCGAGTCCGACTCCTTCCGCACGTTCGAGGAGTACGCCTCCGGCCGTGCCTACGAGGGCCGCGCGGATCTGGGCAACGTCGCGCCCGGCGACGGCGAGCGGTACAAGGGTCGCGGCGCGATCCAGGTGACCGGCCGGCACAACTACCAGAGCGTCAGCGACTACCTCGGCATCGACTTCGTCGCTCATCCCGAACTGATGGCCGCACCGGAGAACGCCTTCGAGACCGCCGCGTGGTACTGGCAGTCCCGCAACCTCAACGCCACCGCCGACACTGCCGGCATCGAGCAGGTCTCGCGGATCGTCAACGGGGGCACCCACGGGCTGCCGCAGCGCATCGACAGCTTCCTGCGGGGACTCGCCGTCCTCGGCTGACCGATTCGGCCACACTCACACGAACGCCCCCTTCCGGACGAGGAAGGGGGCGTTCGTGCGCTACAGGGCGCCCCAGCTTGAAAGTTTGGGAACCCGAATTCTATAGTGCGTATACGCGAATCGCCCCGGTCGGTGCTCGCGGAATGCCCCGAAGAGTTCAGTGAGCGGAGTCCAGTGAGCACCGAGATCGACGCACCCGCCGCGACGCGACACAAGGGCGGCGGTCTCCGCTCGGTGGCCCTGCTCGGTCCGGCCTTCGTCGCCGCCATCGCCTATGTCGACCCCGGCAACGTGGCCGCCAATCTCACCGCCGGCGCCAAGTACGGCTACCTGCTGATCTGGGTGCTCGTCCTCGCGAACGCGATGGCTGTGCTGATCCAGTACCTGTCGGCCAAGCTGGGCCTGGTGACCGGGCGGTCGCTGCCCGAGATGCTGGGGCAGCGCCTGCGCACCGGCAATCGCCGGGCATTCTGGGTGCAGGCCGAGGTGATGGCGGCTGCCACCGACCTCGCCGAGGTCATCGGCGGCGCCATCGCCCTCCATCTCCTGTTCGGCCTGCCCCTGTTCGTCGGTGGCCTCATCACCGGCGCCGTCTCGATGGTCATCCTGTCCATCCAGTCCCGCCGCGGACAGCGCACGTTCGAGTTCGTGGTCATGGGACTGCTCGCGATCATCACGATCGGGTTCCTCACGGGCCTCGCGTTCACCGACGTGGCAGCCGGCGACGCCGTCGCCGGCCTCGTTCCCCGCTTCGAGGGCACCGAGACCGTCCTACTCGCGGCGAGCATGCTCGGCGCGACCGTCATGCCGCACGCCATCTACCTGCACTCCGCCCTGGCCCGCGACCGTCACGGCGCCGCCGGCCACGGGCCCCGCCTGCGCCGCCTGCTGCGGGTGACCCGCTGGGACGTCGGCGGCGCGCTCGTCGTCGCCGGCGGCGTCAACATCGGCATGCTGCTGCTGGCCGCGTCCGCCCTGCGCGGCGTCCCCGGCACCGACAGCATCGAAGGCGCCCACGCCGCCATCCAGGCGGCCCTGGGCCCCGGCGTCGCGGTGGTGTTCGCGATCGGGCTCCTGGCCTCCGGCCTGGCCTCGACCTCGGTGGGCTGCGCCGCCGGATCCGAGATCATGCACGGACTGCTGCACATGCGCATCCCCGTCCTCACTCGCCGGGTGGTCACGCTCATCCCGGCGCTGATCGTGCTCGGAATCGGGATCGATCCCACCTACGCACTCGTCATCAGCCAGGTGGTGCTGAGCCTGTGCATCCCGTTCGCGCTCGTCCCCCTCGTCCGCATGACGTCGGACCCCGAGCTCATGGGACCCGAACGCAACGCCTCGGCGACGACCGCGCTCGCGTGGGGTTGTGCAGGTCTGATCATCGCCCTCAACGTCGCCCTGCTCTGGCTCACCGTCACCGGAGCCGGGTAGGCCGCGCCGGCTCACGGCAGCGTCCACACCACCGTCGTCAGCAGCCAGAACGCGATGGCCGCGAGGGCGAGGAAACCCACCGACACGACGACGCCGAGCGTGTCGACCCGCCGGTCGGTGACGGTGCCGGGTTCGAGCCAGAATCGCAGCGCGCGCGTGACGATGGGCATCACGACCCAGGTGAGCAGGCTCACCGACGCGATGTTGCCGATCAGCAGGCTCAGCCACAGCGGCGCCCGCGGCCACACCTCGTCGATCGTGATCGTCAACACCACGACCAGGGGGTAGAGCCCGACCAGCACCGACAACGCGGTCTTCCAGGACGGGACCTGCGTGGCCGCGCCGGCGGTCGACGGGAACCACGACCCGTACGGATTCGGAACGGTACGCAGGCTGAAGTCCCGGAACGCCCGACCCTCCGCGAGCAACGCGGCCCGGTCCGGCGACCCGAGCCACCGGTCCAGGTCGGCCTGCGATCCGAACGTGAACAGGATCGTCCACTCGTCCTGGATCCCCGGGATCGGCGCATGCAGTTCCGATCCCCGGAAGCCGGGGAACCTGCTCTCGGCCTGGGTGATTCGTTGCTGCCACGCCAGGAACTCCGGTTCGCGACCGGGCACGGGGGGATGCGACACCGCGACCGTCACCGGTGCCGTCCCGTCGTCCTCGACCAGCACGTGCTGTGTCGGCGCCCGTTCGAACAGCGAGTCGGCTCGGTCGAGCAGGTCGCGGCGGCGGGCACTGCCCAGCCACCGCTCGAGGTGGGTCACCGAGTCGAACCGGTACACCACCGACCACTCACACCCACCGTTCCCGGACGAGGTGACCTCGGACCCGAGAAAGCCGTCGAATCCTGCTGCCGCCCTGTCGACTTCGTCCTGCCAATGGCGAAAGTCCGGTTCGCGCCCGGCCCGGACCGTGTGCGTGACCACCACCGTCGCCGGGGAGCGACGTGGCGGTCTGGCATCCGAGGCGACCATCGCTGTGACCGCTCAGTAGGGATGCTTGTCGGGCTTGTCGGCCCACACCGCGTACGCGGCCGCGCCCAGATCCTGACGCACCTGCTCGATCCTGATGGATCGATCCGCGAACGGGCGGGTGAAGTCGTCGTACTGGAACGCGTCGTCGAATCCGATCGCAGTGGTCGCCGCGAAGTCGCTCGCGAAGTACACCGCATCGAGGCGGGACCAGTAGATCGCGCTCATGCACATCGGGCACGGGGCGCCGCTGGTGTAGATCTCCATCCCCATCAGCATGCGGGCGCGCTCGGGAACCTTGTCCGGCGAACCCTCGGGGCGCGGCACCAGTGTCAGCGTCGACTCGTCGAGGTGCTCGGCGCCGATGCTCGGCGCCCGGGCATTGAGGACCTGGACCGCCTTGCGGATCGCCTCGACCTCTCCGTGCGCGGTGACGTCACCGGTCAACAGCACCCGATTCTGGCCGCGGGCCACGATCTCACCGTCGCGGGAGATCACCGCCCCGAACGGGCCGCCCCAGTTGTTGGTGACCGACTCGACCGCGAGCCGGCATGCCTCGTTCATGAGTTCGTCTGGTGTCATGGCCGTTTCGCCTCCGGAGCTTCGGCCCCCTCCGCACAATTTACCCATTCGGTGACCCTCACCACACGGCTTCGGCTCCGATCACAGCGTCGACCTGCACCAAAACGCCCGCACCGGCACGGCACCACGACCGACGGCGACCTGACACCAGCGAACTCCGGGTGTCTACTGGGATACACCCGTAGCCGATCGAGCCGAGGTGAGCGCAGATGCCGGTGTGGCGATTGCGAGACTTCCAGGACGACGACCTGGACCAGGCGATCCAGGTCTGGGACCAGAGCCGGTCCCCCGGATCCCCCGAACCCGTCTTCACCCTCGCCGAGGTGATGGCTGCCGCGCGGGCCGGTCAACCGGCCGTGGTGGCCGCCGTCGGCGACGAACTCGTCGGCATGGCCGTCGCGCAGGTGCACGGCGAACGAGCGTGGATCCTGCTGGTCGCGCTCGGGTCACGCTGGCGCAACCGCGGCATCGGCAGCGCGCTGCTCGCCAACCTCGAGCGGCGACTGCGCAGCGCCGGGGCCCACCGGATCTCCGCGGTGCTGCCCGAGGCCGCGACCGGGTCGGCCGCGTTCGAACACTCCGGCTACCTCCGCCGCGACGGCCTGGTCTACTACGAACTGCTCGAGCCCCCGGGGCCGGACAAGACGCTGCTGAGCGAACTCGGCGGCCGGGTGATGCCGAACGGGTTGTGGGCGACGATGTCCGGGATGGAGGAGGTCAAGACGGTCATCGAGCAGCGGATCGTCTCCCCGCTGGAGAACCCGGATCTGGCAGACCAGTACGGCGTCCAGCCACCGAAGGCGGTCATCCTCTTCGGCCCACCCGGCACCGGGAAGACCAGCTTCGCGAAGGCCATCGCGTCCCGCCTGGACTGGCCGTTCGTGGAACTGTTCCCCTCCCGCCTGGCGGCGACGTCCGACGGCGGACTGGCGGCATCGCTGCGCGAGGTGTTCGCCGACCTCGCCGAACTCGACGAGGTCGTCGTCTTCATCGACGAGGTCGAGGAGATCGCGAGCGCCCGAACAGGACTGGCCACCAGCCCGGCGCACGGTGTCACGAACGAACTGCTCAAGCTGATCCCGGCGTTCCGGGAATCGGAGCGCCGGCTGATGGTGTGCGCGACCAACTCGGTCCACTCCCTGGACTCGGCGTTCCTGCGTCCCGGACGATTCGACTACGTCATTCCCGTCGGACCGCCCGACACGCCCGCCCGCCGCGCCGTGTGGCAGCGCTACCTCGGCGCGTCCGCGGTCCACGTGAACCTCGACCGTCTGGTCGAGGCCAGCGAGCTTTTCACCCCCGCCGACATCGAGTTCGCCTCCCGGAAGGGCTCGCAGGCCGCGTTCGAACGCGAGGTGTCCGAACGCTCCGGCCGGCCGGCGACCACCGAGGACTACCTCGCGGCGATCGCCGACACCCGCCCGACGCTGACCAGCGAGATCCTCACCGAGTTCGAGGAGGACCGCGAACGGTTCACGCGGCTGTGACCGCCGTCAGCGCAGGTCGACGCCGAGCAGCGCGTCGACCGCCGCCGCGAGCGCGGCCGGAGCGGACTCGTCCGGCCCGCCGTGGTCGACCGTCCGCCGCGCCCATCCGTCGATCGCGTCGAGCGCCTTGGGCGTGTCCAGGTCGTCCGCGAGATGCTGCCGCAACCGGGCGATCGTGTCCTCCGCCGACGGAGCGGACGCGACGGCGGCGGCCTTGCGCCACAACTCCAGTCGCGCCTGCGCGTCGGCCAGCACCTGGCCGGTCCACGCACGGTCGGTCCGGTAGTGGCCCGACAGCAGACCCAGCCGGATCGCGGCCGGATCGACGCCCTCGCCGCGCAACTTCGAGACGAACACCAGGTTGCCGCGGCTCTTCGACATCTTCTCGCCGTCCAGCCCGATCATGCCGGTGTGCACATAGTGGCGAGCGAAACGTTCCGTGCCCGAGGCCGATTCGGCGTGAGCGGCCGAGAACTCGTGATGCGGGAAGATCAGGTCGCTGCCGCCGCCCTGGATGTCGAAACCGGAGCCGATGCGGTTGAGCGCGATTGCGGCGCACTCGATGTGCCAGCCGGGACGACCGGGACCGAACGGCGACGGCCACGACGGCTCGCCGGGACGCTGCGCGCGCCACACGAGCGCGTCGAGTGGATCACGCTTGCCCGGGCGGTCGGGATCCCCGCCGCGCTCGGCGAAGAAGTGGTCCATCGTGGCGCGGTCGTAGCCGGACTCGTACCCGAACTGCGCGGTGGCGTCCGCCCGGAAGTACACGTCGGGGAACTCGGCGTCGTCGACGATGTACGCGGCCCCGGAGGCCACGAACTTCTCGACCAACTCCACGACCTCGTCCACCGATTCCACGGCGCCGATGTAGTCGCGGGGAGGCAGTACCCGGAGCGCCTCCATGTCCTCACGGAAGAGCGCGGTCTCCCGCATCCCGAGCACGATCCAGTCCTCACCGTCGCGCGCGGCCCGCTCGAACAGCGGATCGTCGACGTCGGTGACGTTCTGCACGTAGTGCACGTCGTGCCCTGCATCCCGCCAGATCCGGTTCACCAGGTCAAACGTCAGATAGGTCGCGGCGTGCCCGAGGTGGGTCGCGTCGTACGGGGTGATCCCGCACACGTACATCTTCGCCACCTGCCCGGGCGTCACCGGACGGACCTGTCGATCCGCGGTGTCGTAGAGCCGGAGGGCCGGGCCCTGGCCGGGCACGGACGGGACAGCGGTATCGGACCAAGACTGCATGGGAACGAGCCTAATGGAGAGTCGCTGCCGCCTCTGCGGGCGGAGTCGACGGCGGCGCTTCCCCGGAGTCCGGGGCCGACGCCAGACGGCTCGGCCACCAGATCTTCCGACCGATGTCGATCGTGAGCGCGGGCACCAGCAGCGACCGCACCAGCAGCGCATCGAGCAGCACCCCGAACGCGACGATGAACGCGAGTTGCGCGAGGAACAACAGCGGAATCACCGCGAGCGCGGAGAACGTCGCCGCGAGAACCACACCCGCCGAGGTGATCACGCCGCCGGTGACGGTGAGCGCCCGTAGGGTGCCGCGCCGCGTCCCGAACCGGATCGACTCCTCGCGTACCCGGGTCATCAGGAAGATGTTGTAGTCGATGCCGAGCGCCACCAGGAAGACGAACGCGAACAGCGGCACCACCGGGTCGGCACCCGGGAAGCCCAGCAGGTGGTCGAACACGAGCGAGGACACCCCCAGCGTCGCCGCGAACGACAGCACCACGGTCGCCATCAGGATCAGCGGCGCGAGCAGCGCGCGCAGCAGCAACGCCAGGATCGCGAACACCACCAGGATCACCACCGGAATGATCACCGTGCGGTCGCGGGTCGAGGTGGTCTTGGTGTCGAGATCGGTCGCGGTCGGGCCGCCGACGAGCGCGTCGGCGCCCGGCACCGCGTGGACGGAGTCACGCAGACGCTCGATGGTCTGCTCCGCCGCGAGCGAATCCGCGGGATCGGTCAGCGTCGCCCGGAGCGCCACGCGGCCGTCCACGACCATCGGGGTGCCCGTCGGGTCGCCGGGCGTCGACACCACGAGCACCTCGCTCACGCCGTCGACCTGCGAGGCCGCGACGACCTCGTCGACGGCCCCCTCCCGAGCGATCACCACGGCCGGTGACCCGGCGCCCGCGTCGAAGTGCTCACCGAGGACCTGCTGACCGGCGACCGAATCGACGTCGAGCAGGAAGATGTCCGATTGCGCCACACCACTCGCCTTGAACGTGGGCAGCAGCAGCGCGAACGCCACGAGCACCAGGCTCGACGCGATCCAGAACCGGCGCGGGTGCGCGCCCACCTTCTTCGCGAGGCCACCCCAGAAACGATGGTCGGCGGTCTCGTCCCGGTCGGCGTGGCCGGGATCGTAGGACGGGCGCTTGGGCCAGAACGCGACCCGGCCGAACAACACCAGCACGGCCGGGAGATAGGTCATCGACGCGACGAACGACGCCGCGATGCCCAGCGCCGCCACCGGACCCAGCCCACGATTGGAATTGAGGTCCGACAGCAGCAGGCACAGCACACCGGCGATGACCGTGCCGGCGGACGCCGCGACCGGCTCGAGAGTGGCCCTCCACGCGCGTTTCATCGCGTCGAACCGATCCGGTTCGTTGCGCAGTTCCTCCCGGTACCGCGCCACCAGGAGCAGGGCGTAGTCGGTGGCGGCACCGAACACCAGGATGAACAGGATGCCCTGGCTTTGCCCGTTCAGCGCGATCGCACCGGAATCGGCCAGCAGGTACACCAGCAGGCTCGCGAGCCCCAGTGCGAACACCGCCGACGAGAGCACCAGCAGCGGCAGCAACGGACTGCGGTAGACCACGACGAGAATGAGCAGCACCACCGCGCCTGCGACCAGCAGGAGCAGTCCGTCGATCCCCTTGAACGCCGTCGACAGGTCCGCCACCTGACCGGCCGGCCCGGTGACCAGCACCTCGAGCCCGTCGGGCGCTCCCTCGAGCCCGGTCCGCAACTCGTCGACGCTGTCCCCCACGTCGACGGTGGAGTCGATCGGGACGATCATCTGCAGCGCGCGCCCGTCCTGGGACGGAATGGGCGGCGACACCTGGTCACCGAAGCCCTCCCCGCCCGCGACCGCGGCTCCCGCCTGCGCGAGGAACTCCGCGTCACCCGGCACGATCCCGGAATCGCGTTCCGCGACGACGATGGCCGGCACGAAGCGTGTGTCGGTGAATCCCTCGTAGAGGACTCCCGCCTCGGTCGCCTCCGCGGAGGCCGGCAGGAATGCGGTGTTGTCGTTCTGCTGAACCTCACCGAGCTTGCCGGCGAACGGGCCGCCGAATCCGCCGACGGCGAGCCAGACGAGGACGAGGAGGGCCGGCAGGAGCCAGCGCAGGCGGGAGGTGCGGCGCTGGCTCGAATCAGTCCGTGCAGGCATGCTGTGGATCCTCCGGGGATCGACGAGGGGAATAGGCTCGAACTCGAGAGAGAGTTTATTCAGCCTGCTGAACAATTGCACGGAGGCCCGACGTGACCGACACCACCCCCGCCTCCGGACCGGCGTCCGGCGGGTTCGACTCCTGGCCCACCGGCCGGCTGCTGTCCACCGCCGCACGCCTGGTCGAACGCACGTGGGAGGAGCAGTTGCGTACCCACGGCATGACTCACGCCGGCCTCATCGCACTCCACACCCTCGCCGACGGGCCGCACTCGCAACGGGACATGGCCCGCGCCTGTCAGGTCACCGACCAGACGATGAGCCGCACGGTCGAGCGGCTCGAACGCGAAGGCTTCGTCAGCCGGGAGACCGACCCGCGGGACGAGCGGCGTCTACGCGTCCGGATCACCGACACCGGGCACGAGATCTACCGTCGACTCCTCGCCCTCGAACGCGACGACACCAGCCTCACCGCCGGCGTCTCCGATCCCGGCGCCCTGCGCCGTCTACTGCTGGAACTCATCCGCAGTCGACAGGTCCACCGCGACCGGACCGAGTCAGAAGGCGGGCCAGGGAATCGGGCGTGACCCGACGGGATGCGGCATCACCGGTGCCGCGACGAGATCCCGCGCGCGCTCCCGCAGTGCATCGATCTCGCGGGCCGTGATGTGCTCGGCGAGAACGGCCGCGAACTCCTCGCCCTCGAGCCGCTCCGCGAACGCGGCCACGTCGGCCATCAGGTCGTCGCCGATCGGCGCACCCGCCCAACCCCACAGCACCGTGCGCAGCTTGAGCTCCTCGTGCAGGCAGATGCCGTGGTCGACGCCGTACACCGATCCGTCGACACCCTCGAGTGCATGGCCGCCCTTGCGGTCGGCATTGTTGAGCAGGATGTCGAGGACCGCCATCCGCTGCAGCCGTGGATCGTCGGCGTGGATCAACGCCACCTCCGCACCCTGCACGTCGAGAGCACGCAGCACCTCGAGCCAGCCGGGCGGCACCTCCTCGGGAGGGCAGATGTCCACCAGATCGAGTTGCCCGCCCGACTCCGGATGGCGCTCCGGGGTCTCGATCCACTGCTGCACCATGCCGGGCCCCAGCGGCCCGTCACGCAGGATCGTCCGGGGTATCACGCCCCAGCCCAGTTCCTCCGAGATCAGATACGACGCGACCTCGCGGCCGGCGAGGGTCCCGTCCGGAAAGTCCCACAGTGGGCGCTCGCCCCGGATCGGCTTGTACACGCAGCGCACCGACCGGCCGTTCGTGGACGCGTCGCACACCAGCGTCGCGTTGCTCGCATGGACGATCCGACCGACCGGCGTCAGTTCGCCGACCGCGAGCAATTCGCGGTCCGAGGGATCCGACGGGTCGACCGGCACCGCCGTCAGAGCTCTTCTCCGAACTCGACGGTCGAATCGAATCCCGCGATACGCCGGTATCCGTTGGTGCGGATGCAGACGTGGCCGTCCGCGGTCAGCGGCTCGCCACACAGCGGGCACGGGGCACGTCCGGCCGCGACGACACGCTCGGAGCGCAGCGCGAACTCGCGGGCCTGGATCGGGGTGAGGAACACCCGCACGGCATCGGGCCCTTCCTCCGCGTCGTCGAGGACGACGGATTCGTCGATCTCCGTCTCGGTCACCGCCAACAGTTCGACGACGACCGACTCCGCCTCCGCGTCCCAGCCCAGCCCCATCGTGCCTACCCGGAACTCGACGTCCAGCGGTGTCAACAGCGGACTGAGGTCACCGAGTTCGCCGGCCTCCGGGGGCACGGCCGTCCCGAACCGTCGGTGCACTTCCTCGAGCAGCAAACCCATCCGGTCGGCGAGCACCTGCACCTGCTGCTTCTCGAGCAGCACGCTCACCACCCGCGCGTCATGCACGGCCTGGAGATAGAAAGACCGGTCGCCGGGTTCGCCGACCGTCCCCGCAACAAATCGATCAGGGGTGCGAAAAACATGGATCGCGCGTGGCATTGCACCTCCTCGAATTCTGCGTATCGCTTCATTATCCGCCTACCGTCCCGCAGGCCGATCATTGCCGACCTCGCCGCCGGGCACCGACTCCTGCGCGTCGTGTCCCGCGCCGCCGGCGCCGTTCAACTCGGCAAGGTCCCCTCCGGTGTCGTTCATCCGGAGAACGAACGGTCGAGTCTCGGTGTAACGCACGACGCTGATCGACGCGGGTTCGGCCACGATGCGCTGAAACCCGTCGAGGTGGCTGCCCACCGCGTCGGCGAGCACCGATTTGATCACGTCACCGTGACTGCAGGCGATCCACACGACGTCCCGGCCGTGTTCGCCGGCCAGACGCCGGTCGTGGTCGCGCACCGCGGCCACGGCACGGGCCTGCACCTGCGCCAGCCCCTCGCCGCCGGGAAACACCGCGGCCGACGCGTGCTGCTGGACGACCCGCCACAGCGGTTCCTCGACCAGTTCCTTCAGGCTCCGGCCGGTCCACTGCCCGTAATCGACCTCGACGAGTCGCTCGTCGACCCGCGGCGTCAGGCCGCGGTCGATCGCCAGCGGGGCGACGGTCTGCTCGCACCGCAGCAGCGGCGACTGCACGATCTCGGCGATCGCGACGCCCGCCAACCGGTCGATCAGCCCCTTGGCCTGCTCGACGCCGAGGTCGTCGAGCGCGATCCCGGGTGACCGGCCGGCGAGGGTGCGGGAGGTGTTCGCCGTCGAACGTCCGTGTCGGAGCAGGATCACCGTCATGCGCTACAGCCTAGTGGCGTCCCACGCCGGCACCGGTCAGGTCGCCGAGACCACACCGGTCGCGAGCAACGCCAGCACGACGACACCGAGCACGATGCGGTACCCGACGAACCAGTACATCGAGTGGTTGACGACGAAGCGGAGCAGCCACGCGATCGAGGCATACCCGATGGCGAACGCGACCAGCGTGGCCACCAGCAACTGCGGCCCGGACGCGATCAGCCCCTCACCGGCCGGTTCGAATGCATCGGGGAGACTGAACAATCCGGACGCAACGACCGCGGGGATCGCCAACAGGAACGAGTAGCGGGCGGCGGCCTCGCGGGTGAGCCCGAGGAACAGACCGGCGCTGATGGTGCCGCCGGAACGCGAGACACCGGGGATCAACGCGAGCGCCTGCGCGGAGCCCATGATGATGCCGTCCCGTGCCCGCAGGTCCTCGATGGGGCGCGTCTTGCGCCCGTAGTACTCGGCCGCCGCGATCACGAGAGCGAAGACGATGAGCATCGTGGCGATGAGCCACAGATTCCTTGCGCCGGTCCGGATCTGGTCCTTGAACAGGAACCCGAGCACGCCGACGGGAATGGTGCCGATGATGACGTACCAGCCCATGCGGTAGTCGAGGTCCCCGCGGTGCTCGGCGTGGAACAGTCCACGGAACCAGGCGGTCACGATCCGGGCGATGTCCCGGGCGAAGTAGAGCAGCACCGCAGCCTCGGTGCCGAGCTGGGTCACGGCGGTGAACGACGCCCCGGCGTCGGTGCCGAAGAAGATCTCCGAGACGATCCGCAGGTGGCCCGACGACGAGATCGGCAGGAACTCGGTGAGCCCCTGTACCGCGCCGAGCACGATCGCCTGGAGCCAGGTCATGGCCTCCCCGATCACGCGAGGGACCCCGGGCCACTCGTGTCGACTGCGCAGCGGCGGATCAGGTTGCGGGCATCCGCATTACACGCGTGTGGTCCAAGTTTCACGGCACAGACGGTACCCGGCGTGGCTGTACTCGGCGCGCCGTGCGCGCTACTAGTGTTCTTCACCGGTGGGCGTTCGTCCTGCCGGTGAAGTCAACGGAAACAACCAGTGTCGAGACGTGGGCGGTTATGGAATACAGAGCGGTGGGAACGAGCGGTCTGCGGGTGTCGAGGCTCGGGCTGGGAACCCTGCACTGGGGTCGGGACACCGACGGTGACGAAGCCGCGGCACAGCTGTCCGCCTTCGTCGATGCCGGTGGCACCCTCGTCGACACCTCCCCCGCCTACGGTGACGGCAAGGCCCAGCGCCTGCTGGCCGAGTTGCTCGACGACGTGGTGCCCCGCGAGTACCTGATCCTCGGCGGGAGCGCCGGCATCAATCCGTATGCGCACAACGGGCAGCGCGTCGACTGCTCCCGCCGCGGTCTGCTCGCTCAGCTCGATTCGACGCTGCGTGAGCTCGGCACCGACCATCTCGACATGTGGCAGGTCGCGACGTGGGATCCGCTGACACCGGTGGACGAGGTCGCATCGGCCCTCGATCATGCGGTCAGCAGCGGCCGCGTCCGCTACACCGGGGCCCGCGGGTATCTGGGCTGGCAGCTCGCGACGGCGGCGGGTTGCCACGGGCCGGGACGGCTGGTCGCGACCCAGGCCGAGTACTCACTTCTCGCCCGCGGGGTAGAGGAGGAACTCCTCCCCGCCGCGGCGCATCACGGTGTCGGGGTGTTCGCCGCGGTCCCGCTCGCGGGCGGCGTTCTCACCGGTAAGTACCGGGACGGGATTCCCGCCGACTCCCGCGGCGCCGACGAGCAGCATGCCGCGGAGGTCCGCAGCTATCTCACGGAGTCGTCGGTCCGGGTGGTCGACGCGGTCCTCACCGCTGCCGACGGCCTGGGCACGTCACCGCTCGCGGTGGCACTCGCGTGGGCGCGGGACCGGCCGGGTGTGGCCAGCGCTGTCGTCGGCGCACGGGACCTCGCGCAGCTCACCGGGGTGTTGTCCGCCGAGGACCTGGTGCTGCCCGCGGCGATCGCGTCGGCGCTCGACGACGTCAGCGCCTGATAGGTCGCGCGTCCAACTTTCGATTGATTCGGGGTGATTAGTAAGGAAAACGATCCGAGGATAGGCTAACCTCGTAGCCGTTGTGTCCGACGAAAGTCACCGTGAAGGAGATCACATGGACGTGCTCGACCAGGGTACCGAGACCGGCGCGCCCGCCGGTTTCGCCGAGCGCATCAAGACCGAGACCGATGCGGCTCACCGCGCCACCGAGCAGTCCCGATTCGTGGGCGATCTCCTTGCGGGCAAGCTGACCAAGGACGGCTACGCGGCCCTGTTGGTGCAGACGTACCTGGTGTACGAGGCACTCGAACGCGCTGCCGACGCTCACGCGGCCGACCCGATCGCGGCACCCTTCATCGCCCCCGAACTGGTCCGGCTTCCGGCCCTCGCCGCCGACCTCGAGTTCCTGCTCGGCCCGGCATGGCGTGACCAGTTGGTGGCCACCCCCGCGACCGCGGCGTATGTCGCGCGCCTCGAGGAGGTTGCCTTCACTTCCGCCGCAGACTTCGTCGCGCACCACTACCTCCGCTACATGGGCGACCTGTCCGGCGGCCAGATCATCCGCCGCATGCTCGAGCGTGCGTACGGCTACGAGGTCGACGGGCTGCGCTTCTACATCTTCGACCAGATCGCCAAGCCGAAGGTCTTCAAGGACGAGTACCGGGCCAAGCTCGATCAGGCGCCGCTGTCCGCCGACGAGCAGGCCCGCTTCATCAGCGAAGTCACCCTCGCGTACGGCCTCAACGGCGGCCTGTTCGCCGATCTCGAAGCCGATATCGATCGCTACCTTGTGAAATGAGATCTGCGCTCTCCCGGCTCCTCGTCGCGGCCGCCTCGGCCGTGACCGTCGTCTCCCTCGCGGCCTGCACCTCGGTCACGAGCGACGACACCGCTCAGCGCGGCCCGACCACCGCAGTGGTCGTCGACGCCGACCCCCGGCCCGTTGCGGACGATCCGACCCCGCAGTTGCCGGTCACGGTGCGCAGTTTCGACGGTGCCGACGTCACGATCACCGACACCAGCCGCATCGTCACCGCCGACCGGTACGGCACCCTGACCGAAACGGTGTTCGCACTGGGTCTCGGTGACAAGGTCGTCGGTCGCGACACCGCATCCGGATTCCCGGCCGCCAAGGACATCCCCAACATCACCCCCGGCGGGCAGGCGATGAACGCCGAGGCGATCCTGAATCTCGCCCCGACCGTGGTGCTGACCGACACCAGCATCGGCCCCAAGTCGGTGCAGGACCAGCTCCGCGCCGCCGGCGTTCCGGTCGTCTTCTTCGATCCCACCCGCACGCTCGAGGGTGTGCCGGGGCAGATCACCGCGGTGGCCGAGGCGTTGGGCGTGCCCGCCCAGGGAGAGCAGCTCGTCGCACGGACCGAGCAGGAGATCGCCGCCGCGAAGGCGTCGGTCCCTGCCGGTGCGGACGCACCCAAGATCGCGTTCCTCTACATGCGTGGCCCCTCCATCACGATGCTCGCAGGACCCGGCTCCGGAGCCGACTCGCTGATCGCGGCGCTCGGCGCCACCGACGCGGGCACCGCATCGGGCCTGACCAGCGAGTTCGTCCCGATCACGAGTGAGGCCATGATCGCTGCCGCACCCGACGTCATCCTGATGATGAGCGGCGGTCTCCAATCCATCGGTGGCGTCGACGGCCTGGAGAAGGTTCCGGGCATCGCGCAGACGCCGGCGGGCCGGAACAAGCGGGTCGTCGACATGTCCGACACCGTGCTGCTCAGCTTCGGCTCCAACACCGGCCAGGTGCTGGCGGCGCTGTCCGAGGCGATCTACCACCCCGACGCGGAATGAGTACCACAGTCACCGACCGGCCCCGCGTCAAGCCGATCACGGTCGTCGTCGGGCTGGTCGTCCTGCTCGCAGCGCTGGCGCTGGCGTCGGCCTGCATCGGCCAGGTCCCCACCAGTCCGGCCGAGGTCCTCGGCAGCGTGATGCACCGCATCGGGCTCGACATCGGGCCGATGCCGTCGCACCCCAGCGGCGAGGTGACGCTGTGGCAGGTGCGGTTCCCGCGGGTGATCCTCGCGATCCTGGTCGGGGCAGCCCTCGGTTGTTCGGGCGCCCTCCTGCAGGGCGTGTTCTCCAACCCGCTCGCCGAGCCGGGCGTCATCGGCGTCTCGGCCGGCGCGGCGGTGGGCGCCAGCGCCGCGATCGTGCTGGGCGGCGCCTTCACCGCCGGACCGGCCGTCGCGGCGTCCGCCTTCGTGGCGGGCCTGATCACGACGACGCTCGTCTACCTGCTGGCCCGTTCCGAGGGCCGCACCGAGGTGGTCACCCTCGTACTCACCGGTGTCGCGATCAACGCCTTCGCCGGCGGCCTCATCGCGTTCTTCACGTTCGTCGCGAGCCCCGCGGCCCGCGACCAGATCGTGTTCTGGCAGCTCGGCAGCCTCAACGGGGCCAGCTGGAACGCCGTCGCGATCGTCGCCCCGATGGCGATCGCCGGAATCGCCGCATCGATGCTGATCGCGCCCAAGCTCGACCTGCTCGCCCTCGGCGAGAGCGCCGCCCGGCACCTCGGTGTCGACGTCGAGAAGCTGCGACTGATCGCGATCGTGATCGTCGCGGTGCTGGTGTCGTCGGGCGTCGCGTTCACCGGCATCATCCTGTTCGTCGGCCTGGTCGTGCCGCACGTCATGCGCATGCTCGTCGGCCCCGGACACCGACTGCTGCTGCCCGCCAGCGTGCTGGGCGGCGCGGTGGTCCTGCTGGCCGCCGACCTGGGTTCCCGCACTCTGGTGGAGAACGCCGACCTGCCGCTGGGCATGCTGACCTCCCTCGTGGGTGGACCGTTCTTCTTCTGGCTGCTGCGCCGCACCCGATCCCGGCAGGGTGGGTGGGCGTGATGAGTTCGATCCTCGACCGCGCCCGAAACATGTTCGGCCGCACCGCTGACGTCCCGGCCCGCACCGAACCCGGCGGAGTGACGATGCGGGCCACCGGAATCCGGGTCGAGCGCGGCGGTCGCACCGTCCTCGACGGCGTCGACCTCACCGTCCGCGCCGGCGAGGTACTCGCGCTCGTCGGCCCCAACGGCGCCGGCAAGTCCACGCTGCTGGCCGCGCTGTCCGGCGACCAGCCGGTCGCGGCGGGGACCGTCGAACTCGACGGCAAGCCGCTCGGCGAATGGACACCGTCGGACATGTCGCGTCGCCGCGCGGTGCTGCCGCAGCAGCACACCGTGGGGTTCTCGTTCACCGCCCGCCAGGTGGTCACCATGGGGCGGGCGCCGTGGCAGCGGACCGAACGGGACGTCGACGACGACGAGGTCATCGATACGTGCCTGGACATCTGTGATGTCCGACACCTCGCCGACCGGCCGTTCAGCGTCCTCTCCGGCGGTGAACGGGCCCGCGTCGCCCTCGCCCGCGTCCTCGCACAGGACACCGAGACCGCCCTCCTCGACGAGCCCACCGCCGCCCTCGACCTGGGCCATCAGGAGTCCGTGATGCGCATCGCCCGGGACCGGGCGGCCGACGGCGCCGCGGTCGTCGTCGTGCTGCACGACCTGGGACTGGCTGCGGCGTACGCCGACAGGATCTGTGTCCTCGAGGACGGCCGCGCGGCGGCCGACGGCCCACCCGCCGACGTGCTCACCGAGGAACTGCTGTCCCGCGTCTACGGGCATCCCGTCGAGGTGTTCCGGCACCCACGATCGGGTGCCACGCTGGTGCTTCCGCGCCGGGACGCCGCGCCGGCCTCCGGGAGGCGAGTGTCGCCCGACTCACGTACGGGGTGACTCGGATTCCGGCCGGTTCGGTCGATCATGGATGCTAGGAGGCGAGCACACACGCACCCCACGGCACCACCGCTGCAGCATCCGAGGAGCACACCCATGCGAGTACCGGCACCGCGCATCACCGCTTGCACGATCGGGGCCGCCGCGTTGCTGTTGCTCACCGGGTGCTCGTCCGAGCAGAACGGTGACAACCTCAAGACGATCGAACCGGCCACCGCGGCGGTCTCCCCCGCCGGCGCCACCCCCGCCGGATCGGTGCAGGACATCGGACGCGCCGTCGACGCACTCCTGTTCGACGCGACCACGAAGACCACCACGGTCCTCACCGACGGCGGCACGCGTCTGCTGCTGCAGACCGAGGGCACGGAGCCGCGGGAGATCACGCTCGACGGAACCGCCGCGCAGATCACGCTCGCATCCGACGGACGCGTGCTCGCACCGATGGACGGCCGCGTCCAGATCGTCGACATCGCCTCCGGCGAGGCGGCCTCGACCGCGGTCGACGGGGATGCCCGGTCCGCAGCCTTCCTCCCCGACGGCCGGCTCGCGGTGGGACTCTCGAGCGGTCGCGTCCAGGTGATCGCCGGAACCGGCGGGACCACCGAGACGATCTCCGGTCTGGCATCCGTCGACGCCCTCGCGGTGACCGGCGAGGACCTGAGTGCCCTGGACCGCCGTCAGACGTCGCTGACGCAGATCGACCTCGAGGACGCGGAACTGGGCCTGGCCCTGCGCGCCGGCGAGGGCGCCACCCAGCTGATCACCGACCGGCACGGGCGGATCCTCGTCACCGACACCACAGGCAACGAACTGCTGGTGTTCACCACCGACCCGCTGATCATGCGCCAGCGGTACCCCGTGGCGAACGCCCCGTACGCGATCGCCTACGACGACCGGACCGATCTCGTGTGGGTGACGCTGACCGCGAGCAACAAGGTGGTCGGCTACGACCTCTCGACCGGCATCCCCGTGGAGAAGGCCCGCTACGACACCGTCCGCCAGCCCAACTCCGTCGCGGTGGACACCGTCGGCGGAAACCTGGTCGTCGGCTCCGCGGCCGGCGACGGACTGCAGTGGATCCCGCTGGCCGCGGGGTGATCCACCGTGACGTCCAGGTCGCAGCGTCGCCGCGGGATTCCTCCCGAGTGGGAATCGGACTCCGAGGAGTTCGAGTACATTCCGCTGAGCCTGCCCCGTGACGTCACCCGGGTGAGCGCGTCGATGCGTCTGGCCCTGCAGGCCGAGTTCGGCGGCTGGGAACTCTCACGCGTGCGCCTGTACACCGACGGCAGTCGTCGGATCCTGCTCCGCCGCCGCAAGACCACCCATCACATTCCGGCACCAGGAATCTAGGGAGATTCGTGTACCACCTGCTTCTGCGTCTGATGTTCCGGGTTCCCCCGGAACGCATCCATCACCTCGCGTTCGCCGCGATGCGACTCGTGACCCGTTTCGCACCGATCCGCGCCCTCGTCGCCAAGGTGCTCGTCGTCGACGACCCGGCGCTGCGCACCACGGCGTTCGGCGTGGACTTCCCGGCGCCCGTCGGCCTGGCCGCCGGCTTCGACAAGGACGCGACCGGGGTCGACGCATGGGGGCCGCTGGGCTTCGGCTTCGCCGAGGTGGGCACCGTCACCGCGCAGGCCCAGCCCGGCAACCCGGCGCCGCGACTGTTCCGGCTCCCGGACGATCGCGCCCTGGTCAACCGGATGGGATTCAACAACCACGGCGCCGGCCACGCCGCCAACCACCTGCGGCACCGCCGCGGTGACGTGCCGATCGGCGCGAACATCGGCAAGACCAAGATCGTCCCCGCGGAAGAGGCGGCCGGCGACTACACCGCCAGCGCCCGGTTGCTGGGCCCGCTCGCCGACTTCCTCGTCGTCAACGTCAGCTCCCCCAACACCCCGGGACTGCGGGATCTGCAGGCCGTCGAGTCGCTGCGCCCGCTGCTGCAGGCGGTCCTCGACACCGTGCACATCCCGGTGCTCGTGAAGATCGCGCCCGACCTGTCCGACGAGGACGTCGACGCCGTCGCCGACCTCGCAGTCGAACTGGGCCTGGCCGGCATCGTCGCCACCAACACCACGATCTCCCGCGCGGGCCTGCGCACCCCGCAGTCGCGGATCGACGAGATCGGTGCGGGCGGCCTGTCCGGTGCCCCCGTCGCGCGTCGGTCGCTCGAGGTGCTGCGCCGCCTGCACGCCCGGGTCGGCGGCAAGCTGGTCCTGATCTCGGTCGGCGGCATCGAGACCGTCGACCAGGCCTGGGAGCGGATCCTCGCCGGAGCGACCCTGGTGCAGGGCTACACCGGATTCATCTACGGCGGTCCGTTCTACGCCCGCAAGCTGCACAAGGGCCTGGCCCGCAAGGTCCGCGAGGCCGGCTTCCAGTCGATCGGCGACGCGGTGGGTGCCGGCGCGCGCACGTAACCACCGCACCGACGCCGCGGGCTGTTGC